>CAYLSM010000144.1:0-11300 GCA_964386505.1 uncultured Gemmatimonadales bacterium | reverse complement strand
AGGTAATGCTGGCTTCAGCATGGCATCCCATAACAGGTCGTTTCCTCATTTGTGATAGATAATACAGACAATAATGTTAATTCTCCGCTTAAAAATAGTGCCGAATTCCTCCCTGAATTCGGCACTATTTTCGCCGTTATTGTCCGATTACTTGAGGATCACCATCTTACGGGTCTGGTTGAACTCACCAGCGACCAGGCGATAGAAGTACACGCCGGAGGACACCTTCTGCCCGTTGTTGCTGGAGCCGTCCCACTGAACCTGGTAGGAGCCTTCGCTCTTGACCTCATTCACGAGGGTGCGGACAAGCTGACCGCGGACGTTGTAGATGTTCAGCCGGACCTGGACTTCCTTGCCTTCCGGAATATCGTAAGCGACGGTGGTCGACGGGTTGAACGGGTTCGGATAGTTCTGTCCAAGAGCGAACGCCTTAGGCAGCGAAGCCTTGGGCGACAGAACTTCCTTGCTCAGCTCACTCTGGACGTTCTGCTCGAAGCCGACGCTCAGGAGGCTGATCTCGCCGCTACCATCAAACTTGCCGTTCAGAGCGACAACCGGCACGCTCAGGATAGCACCCGAGCCGCTGGTGATGCCGCGACCCTGCAGGTTCAGGACGATGATCTGCAGGATGCCGGTGTCCTTGTGGTTGTTGTAGACAACCTGGATGTTCTGATCGATACGCTCAGTCCGGCTGACCTCACCCATCGTGTACTTGGTGACGTCATACTTAACCTGGAACTCAGCGTAGCTCAACTCACCCTTGTTCTCCAGATCGATGAACAGACTGGCGTTGGCCTTGTCGGTCTCCTTGAAGGAGAGCGAAGCCTTGGCCGTGCGGGTCTGCTGCTCGCCGGTGGAAGCCAGGGTGGCGGTGCCCTTCCAGATATTCAGGATCGTAACCAGGTCCTGATCACCGGTGAAGGCGCCGTCGTTGTTCAGATCCAGACCGAACCAGTCAATCGTACCCGGTGTGGCATAGCCGAGCACCAGGTAGACCAGACGCATGATGTCAGCCACGTCGGTAGCCGCGGTGAGAAGATTGCTCTTACCACGCTTGGCGCCCACGACAAACATCTGGCTGGCGGAAGTGGTCATGCTGTCATTGGCATCGTAAGCCGCAACCGAGTACTCAACCATGCTGCCCAGGGCCTTCTTGGCAATCGAGAAGGTCACGTTGGTCGAATCCGGCTTGGTCGACTTCATGGTCGAATCCCACACCGTGGTGTCAACCGAGGTGGCGGACTTGGTGAACTTGTTGTCCGTACCCAGGGTCAGGGTGTAGGTGGAGACCATCAGCTTCACCTTCTTGACGCCGTCACGATCTGTCACCTTCACCACGACGCTCTTGGCGGCGGCGGTGTCAGGGGAGACCGAATCGGGCTTGGTCACGAAAGCGAACGTCGTCGGTCCGAGGTTGCTCGCGGCCGTCGTGTTGAACGTGAAATACTTGCGGGTGACCGAGCTATTGGTGTTGTAAACAGCCACAGCGATCGAGTCACCGGTGGTGCCGGCCTTGGCCTTGACAGTAGCGATACCCATCGCGTTGGTCTTGACCATGATTGTGTCATTCGGAGCAGTCACGGCGACACCGTTCGAATCGACGAAGGTGACATTGCCGGTGACGGCAGCGAAGGTCACGACCGAATCGGCCAGGGCGTTGCCCAGCACGTCATACAGCTTCACGGTCAGGGCGGAGTCACAGGTCGCACCCTTGGTAATCGTCTGCTTGCCCAGCGGGGAAACCACGGAGATCGAGCCGCTGACCGTACCCTTGACTGTCAGCAGGATCGAATCCTTGGCCGCCGAACCGTTGTCGCTCAGCACGAGGTAGTAGCTGCCGGCCATGGCCGGAGTAACCTTTATGCTGTCGATGACAACATACTTCGAGGTGGAATTGTTGATCGAGTCGGTCTTGACAGTCAGGGTGTCGTACAGGCCCTTGGAGTTGGTGTACGAACCCGGATTGCTGCCGTCCCAGATCTGCTGGATGGCCAGGCTGCCGCCGGTGGCGGTGCTGTCCACGCTCTTGGCCTTGAACGTCTTGGTCGCGCTGGACGCGCTGTTGAGGATGTTGCTGTACTTGTCAGCCAGGACAACCTTAAAGTAGAACGCGCTGTTGGCGACAGCAGTGGCATAGCTACCCAGACCGGTCACAGTCGAAAGAGTCTTCGTCGTGATGTCTGTAGTTACGCTGTCTCTCGCAACGATCTTCATCGTCGCGAATCCGCCGTCGTTGACAGTCCAGGCCGCGGCCTTGGAAGCCCACACCGGGCTGGCCTCGGTGGCCACTTTCACACCGTAGGTTGTATCGGACTGTGTCGGATTGACGAAGCCGCCGATACGGATGTAGATGGTCGTGGCCGCGGTGCAAGGAATGTCCATCGGAACGAGCACGGCGAGGGAGTCATCCGCCTCGGCGCCGCCCTTGACATCCAGGGCCGAATAGAAGGTCACGTTGTCAACCGACACCTTCACGCTGTCTTTATTGATACTGGCTTCAGGAATACCAGCGCCGGCAGGCAGGTTGATGAACTTGACGAAAATCAAGCTGTCGCCGCGGTTCGGTCCGATAGCCTCGCCGATGCCCGCTGTGAATTGAACAACGCGCTGCATGACCTGACCGACCGAATCCGCCGGGGAGGCCTGATCAACAACATCCACTGCCGTCACGCTGTCGATGAGCGACGGGGACTGCAGGTTGAACAGACCCAGGTCCAGGGACTTGGTAACATCACCGGCGGTATAGGCGCCGCCGACAGTACCGGTCTTCCACTGCATCGTAACGCGTCTCCAACCGGTGTACATCAGGCGCAGCCCCATCTTGGCGTTGCCGGTGCCACCGAAGTTGATGCGGCTGGAGTCAGCACGTGCGAAATCGTAACCATAGATAAAGGAACTGTCCTTCAGTGCGGTGGCCGTAATACCGGCACGCGCCGCGATCTGCAGCGAATCCAGCTTGATCGAGTCAGGCGACGTGGCGCTCTCGTAACCCAGCGGGTCCCGGCCGTCAACCAGCAGGTTGATCATCGGCAGGTTCTCGTTCTGGTTACGGATGCTGCCCAAGTAAGTCGCGGCGCCACCGGTGCTCAGGTTCAGGTTGGAAACGCGGTTGTAAGCCGTATCCAGAGCGAACACCGGCAGATCGCGCGGAATAACCGCACCCTTGATCACCTGATTGGCGTTGTTGGCCGCGGTCAGGTTCGCGCTCAGGGTATCCAGGTCGAAGTAGGCCGGATAGCTGGGCTCGACATTGATCAGGAAGCTGTCACGCACGGACGGGCTGTTCCAGGCATACGCCACGACATAGATCGAGTCGTTCTGCGGATGCGAGGTGGTGCCCATGTACTTGGCGCCGGTCAGTGTCACCACACCGGAGGCGTCAGTGGCCAGACCCTTCATCTTGACACCGTACTCGCCACCGGAAACGGTGGTGAAGGTGCCGGCGGTCAGGGCACCGTCATACAGACGGCTGGCGGCACGGGTGTACTGGCTGGTGATCTGTCCACCGGCCTGCAGCAGGCTGGTCATGGTGGCGTTCACCGCACCGCTGCGACGATACTTGAAGATGATACGGATCGAGTCCGTACCGGTGCCGACGGTCTGCGCGTTGAACGGATCGCCGAACACGTTCTTCAGTGTCATCTTCCAGACTGCGCCGGAACAGAGAGTCCCACCGTTGTAGGTAGTACCGGTCGGCACGGTCGAAATGGCCAGCGAGCCGATAGTGGTGCTGGCGGTGGACACGCTGCGGGTCGTATAGGTCACATTGCCAGCCGGGGTGTTAAGCAGGGTGCCGACGGCCGCGTTGGTTCCCGCGATAGTGTAGGTGAAGCGGACGGTGTCAGTGGTGCTGACCGCGTCGAATTTCACGCCAGCGGTGGCGCCGCTGGCCGGAGCGGCCTGCAGTGCGGCCTCTTCACCCAGGAAAATGATGACTGCTTTTTTGAAATCGTTACCGGTGGCGCCGGTATGCTGCACCACGTGGTACATGTCATCATTGCTGTACGCCAGACCGGCATCGACATTCTGACCGCCGTTGCCATCAGTCTGTGACACAAAAATAATGCTGGTGCTGTCACTGCTGAACTTCAGGAAATTGTTCGTAAACGGCAGGTTCGCCGTGGTGAACTGCGGCGTAGCCAGGAACTGTCCAACCGTGGTCTTGCTGGCGACGCTGATACGCAGGGTGTCGATATTCGCGACACCGCCCCAGTTCGGAACGAAGTTACCGAAACGGTCGAGGATGACCAGCGAGTCACCGTTCGGGAAATAACCGTTATCCAGAATGGAGGTGACGGAGCTGTTCAGACGGACCGTGCTGGCCTTGTCGTTCACAACGTAGAAATTGGTGCTGTCATAGTAAGTGACGTTGCCCGGAGTGATGGAATGCAGCACACCGAACTTCATCTTCTTGCTCGCCGAGCCGGAGACACCGACGTTGGCGTTGAGTACGGACTTCCCGAAGTAGATGCCCTTGTAGAAAGTAATCTGCACCTGCTTCGTGGTCGACCAGGTGTTGTTGTCCGTGATCTTGATCGACGGAATGATTGTCGACGAATAGCCGGAGGTGTCGTTACCGGCGGTTATGGTGATCTTGGACGCATCCACTTTCACTTCGACCGGGGCAGTGCTGCCAGCCTCGGTGTACTGGATGTACACACTGTCCTTGGCAGTGGGCTGAACAACCGTACCAGCCGGGAAGCTGATGGTATAGTCAGCCGAGGTCAACGGCTGCGAGGCGTCAAACGATGCTCTCACGTTAACCAGGTGGCCTACCGTATCCTCGCCTGCCGTAGTGCTACTCCTCCAACCAGGATTAACCATTCCACCGTCCTGGTTGAAAGATTTCAGATAAAACTTAACCGAGCTCGCACTGGTGATCTGCGCCAGCAGGTTCGAGGACACCAGACCCAGCAACAGAGTTAGAGCTACTGTTAAACTGGCCAAAAAACGAGATTTCATAAGAGATTTCCTCCTGAATGAAAAAAGGGAAACACTTGCCAGGCCAGAACAATCCGCTGGTCGGTTTTGCTCCATAGACATTCCTCCGCTCTTCTGTTTTAACCGGTTGACTTCAAATCCTAACACACCCGAAAACTTCCAACTGACACATATTTCAAGACTTGAATCAAATATGACTCAATGCTTCGTATTTCGGCCCTGCCTTTCTCGCTTTGAACATTCAGCCGTTCGCGCAAGCCATTATGCATCAATATTTTACAAGAAAATAGATACAATACGGCACACTTTACGACTGATCGCCTGAATTATAAAGGCGATACAATAGTTTGTCAAGAATAAATCCCGCACAAGATCAGGGTTTGATTTTGTCAAATCCTGAAAAAAGCCTCCTTGGAAGTTCCTCTCACAGGCAAAACGAATTTCTATTATTTGGCCATCAGCTTGAGCAGGGCCAACAGGTCGAACACATCTGTCTTGCCGTTTCCGTCAATATCCGATACGAACGAACTCGGCTGCGCGCCGGACATCACTTTCAACAGCCCCAGCAGGTCGAACACGTCGATCTTGTTGTTCCCGTCGATGTCACCCTTCTGCTGAGTCTGCTCGGCCAGGATGAAACGGTTAACTTGCTGGGGTGCGCCGGTCGGAACGGTGGTCGTGTTCATGTTGTCCTGAACCACGATGTAGTAGTCGATCACCGATCCAACGGTCTGAGTGCCTTCCTGAATCTTGGCCGTGAACAGGTTGCCGGACTGACGGGTGAAAGACACATCCTTGTAATCCCCGCCGTTGACCGAATAATACAGATGAGCGTTCGAGCTGCTGACAATCTCGTCATCCGTCACGTTGATCCGCACCTCGTAGGGACCGGTCAGGCCGTGCAGCGTATCCACCTGGGCCGGGCTGATAGTCATCCCGCCGGCGTTCACCTTCAGGTTCGATACCACCGGCGCGACCACATCCAGCACGGCGCCGATAGTGTAGTCGGTGATCTGCGGATTTACAGGCACAAACTGCGCCTCGTTTTTGACCGTGTCCACGCTCACACTGTCCATCATCACCCAGACACTCTTGAGCGCGTCATAACCGAACACCGAAAGCCGCGCCTCGGTGAAATTGGGCACCTCGGTGGGCAGGTCGTCATTGGAATACTTCAGCGTGATCTTCGACTCGACGCCGGTGGCGAACGAATCCGCGCCGGCCGCTCCCAGGGAGGTCAGGTCCAGGCCCCAGCCGCGACGGATACCGTAGAACTGGCTGGTCAGATCACCGGCCAAAAAAGTATATACCCCCTTGCGCGGGTCCTGTTTCACCTTGCCGGCCGTCTCCTCCCCGGCCGCGGCCAGGGTGGGGACCGGAACGTTAAAGCTAAAACCGGAAATGACGATTATATTCATGTTGAAACCGAGGATAGCTCCACCACCCGAGATGATGTTGAAACCAGTAAATCCCAGGGGTCCGATAATGGTGCTCGACATAGAGAACAGAGAACCAGCCACAATCGGCGGCACCGTGGTTGTGACTTTACGCTCGACCGCGATCTCCACGGTCACAGTGTCGCTGACTCCGCCGCGGGAGTCGACAGCCCAGAACTTGAAAAAGGCCGAGGCGATCGGCTGGTCCTTCGGCAGCAACGCGGTGTCGAACAGGAACACGTTGCCGTCGCGGATCTTTGCCGGCGGGGTCGTGCCCTGTGTCAGGAACGGCACCTGGCCCGAGGTGTGCACCGTGAACGTGTCACCGTCCGGGTCGTTGGCGTCCACCATGAACGAGATGATGTCACCCTCGTTGACTTTCTGGTCGGCGATGTCAGGCACACGCGGGGCGCGGTTGGCCTCGGCCACGTTCACGACCACTTTCTTGACCACCTCGTTGCGCCCGTCGGTCACCGCAACCGTGAACTCATGACGGCCGGACTGGGTGTAATCCGGGGAGAAAACCACCTTGCGCGGCTCGGCGGTCAGCGAAGCCACGGCATTCAGCGGCAGACTCACGACAGAATATCCCAGAGCGTCACCGCCCGCATCCGAGGCAGTCACCGCGATCTCGAGCACCTGTCCCTCGCTCACCGAAAACACGGCTGAATCCACAGCCGCCAGGGAGCCGGTGAAAGCGGGCGGGACATCCGTATCCGTAACCTCCAGGGTCATTGTCCGGCTGACCGACAGCGGGCTGGTGGCATCGTTGTCCGTGGCGGTGAATTTAACCTTATATATGCCGGCCTGGGTGTAGCCCGGAGTCAGCGTGACTGTGGCCGTGGCCGGGTTGGTGCCGCTCTGGCTGAGCGTGGCGCCCTGGGGAAGCCCCGTGGCGCTGATAGAGAGCCGGTTGGCCTCATCCGGGTCGGCCGCCACCACGGAGAACGCCAGGGTCGAGCCCTCGGCCACGCTCTGGTCGGCGATCGGGTCGAGCGCCGGCGGACGGTTCACGTTGCCCACGCTGATAATCACATTGGCGCTGTCAACGCCGCTGGTCTTCCCGTCGCTGGCCGTAAACAGTACCGTATAGTTGCCGCTCTGGTCCACTGTCGGGGCCCAGGTGAACGTGCGGGTGGAACTGCTGAACGAGGCCCCGTCGGGCAGGTTTGCAGCCGTATAGGTAAGCTGGTCGCCATCCGGGTCCGTGGCGCTGATCGTAAAGCTCAGCGTGGCCTGTTCGTTCACTGTCTGGTTGGGGACAGTCAGGTCCGGGGTACGGTTGACATCCTGCACGGTCAGACTGACCGTCTCCTGGTCCTTGTTGCCCGAGGCGTCCGTGGCCGTGAAAGTGACCGTATAGATTCCGGACTGCGTGTAGCCGGGACGGAACATCAGAAGGCCCTGGGGATAAAGCTCCGCGCCCACAGGAAGACCGGTGGCGCTGAAAGTGATCGCCTCGCCGCTCAGGTCAACTCCGGTCAGACGCGTCCGGAGAAGCTCGTTTTCCCGCACGCTCAGATTACCCACCGGGTTCAGCGTGGGAGCCACATCCCTCTCAGTGACCACGAGCAACATTTTCTTCGTATCCTGGAATTTTCCATCTGTTACTCCAAAAGTAACAGTGTAACTCCCGGATTGCAGCAAACTGGGCTGCCAGGTGAACCGTCCGGTGAGGCTGTCGAGCTTGGAGCCCTGGGGCCAGTTCTGCGCCCAGAACTTCAGGCCGGTCAGGTTCGAGTTTACCAGCGGCAGGTTGAACGCGACATTGTCGCCCTCGGAGACAGTCAGGGTTTCCAGGGGCTTGAACGCCGGCGGGGCGGTGATATTCCGTCCGGTGACCGTAATGTTAAGCTGAACCTCGTCATACAGCCCTTTGCTGTCCGTAACCCGCAGGTAAACGATGTTCTGGCCGAGGTCCGTGGCGGCCGGGGTCCAACTGAGGACCGCCCCGTTCAAGGTGGCTCCGCGGTCGAGAATGCTGGTGGCTGCGCCGCGTTTCTGCACCGAATAGGTAAGCACATCACCAGCGTTTGGGTCAGTGGCCGAGAGCGTGATCTGCAGGGCCGTGCCAGCGTCCAGGCTGGTGTCGCGCAGGGCAGCGAAACGCGGCGGGAAATTGACAGCGTTCACCGTGATCGCCACATACTGCGTATCGGCCAGACCGGACGGGTCTGAGCCGATGAAACGCACCGTGTAGCTGCCCGCCGCAGGCGACTGGTAGTTGAACACCGTGCCGCTGAAAGTCGCGCCACTCGGCAGGTCCTCGGCCAGCATACGCACCGGATCGCCATCCGGGTCCGAGGCGCCGACCTGAAAGCTGAGCGGGGTTTTTTCATCCACGGACAGAGTATTATTGGCAATGGAAAGCACGGGCTTGCGGTCGACATTCTCAACGACAACCGTAAACACCTTGGTCGCCCGGCCGCCACGGTTGTCGGAAGCCACCACGCTGAACTGATAGGTGCCAGCCTGGTCATAACCTGGCTTCCAGGTGAGAATCAACGCCCCGGCGCTGAACTGAGCGCCGGTGGGCAGGTTAAGAGCCGAATAGGTGATGAGATCGGTCGGGTCGGCATCCGTGGCGGGATGAATCCCATAGCTCAACTCCACGTTCTCCATCACCCGCGCGGTGTCTATCGTGGCCGGCCAGACCGGGACAGCGTTCTTGTCGTTGACCGTGATGTTCAGGTTGACCGTGTCGGCCCCGCCGCCCTCGTTGGTGTAGATCAGGCGCACCGGATAGAAGCCGGCCTGGGTCTGGTTCGGGGTCCACTGGAACAGAGTGTCGCCCGCCACGGTGGCGCCGGACGGCAGGGTGCTGCCTGTGTTGAGCCTAAGGCTGTCGCCCTGATTGGTGATCCGCATGCGGACCGCCAGCGGGCTGCCCTCATCCACCGAGAACGAGGCCCCGTCCTGCGGCGAGGTGATGATGAGCTGTTTGGTCGACTGGGTGAACTGGAATTTAGTCGTACCGAGCAATCTCAAAGGCACTGCGGAAGTCGGCACATTGGTCAGGTAAATCGATGTCGTATCACCCAGGACAGCAGTCGATTTTACCTTGAATGACATTCTGAGAACATTGCCGCTGCCGGCTTCTATCACTTCCTCCTCAGAAGTGATAAAATTCGTATTGAACATATAAAGCCTAAATCCACCTCCGGCAGTGTAAGCCCCGCCAGAAACCGACATATCCGAAGCACGCCCGAGTTTCTCGTTGACAGACGTATTCAACTCCAGCTTGGTGCTGTCGAAATGCACCTGGACACTGGCGGATATCAGGGGCAGGGTGTTCTGTACCGCGAGATAAATATTATTATCAGCACTGCCAGGCCCGCCAAGGGCCCCATCAACAGACCATGTCCCATCCAGCGTGCTGCCGGTCTGGGCAAAAGCCACTGTCACGGTGGCCAGAATCATCAGTAGCGGAAGACGAAGAAAGCTGCGAATAGGCATACTCCCCCCTGCTTAGGGAAAATGTTTAGAAGAATTAATACAATATCCATGCCATATTTCTTTTGAATATTCTTGCGTCGTAAAAGCTTTTATTTCACCATGTTACACACACCCTCCCACCAACAGCGCCAAAACCGACTGTTGCTCGTCGAGTAACACTCATCGACGGCTGCGACGGGTGTCCCCGGCTGTTGCCAGCGCAGAAACAGTTCCACCTCTGCGCTGAACAGAACCTGTCCGCTTCTTTCAAGGGCACGCTCTTGTTCCGTGGAGTTGTCTGGAAACGTCCCGGGTACGGCAGGACGGCGCTGTTTGGGTCCTTCAATCCTCCGGAGTCTTGTTGTGCGTGTTCCGTGGAATCGAAGTCACAATAACATCGCCTGCAAAAAGTAGTCATTTCTGGCGGGGGATTGATGCAATCTTCAAACATCAACCATCTGCGAAAACCCTGTTGAAGATTCTCATTCAGATAATTTAATCTGCCATTCCGGGCGTGGTTTGTCAAGTCGGCCACACGGTTTCTCACTCGCGTCGAAGCCGCATGTCACGGCCACGGCAGCGATTTCGACGATTCCGGGAACAAAAAAACCTGCGCGGCTTGTACCGGACCGCGCAGGTTGATCTGACAAGCATTTTCGTAAGCCATTAAGACCCGAGACCAATCAAGCCTGTTCCTCCGCCTGCTTCAAGGCCCGGTGCTCCAGGAACTGCACGTCGAAATCGCCGGACAGGAAACGCTTGTCCCGGACGATCTCCTTGTGGAACGGGATCGTGGTGGGCACGCCGATGATGATGAACTCATCCAGCGAACGGCGCAGGCGCAGGATCGCCTCCTCGCGGGTGCGTCCATGCACGATCAGCTTGGCCAGCAGCGAGTCGTAGTAAGGCGGCACGCTGTAGGACTGGTAGATATGGGTGTCCACACGCACGCCGGGGCCGCCTGGAGGATGGAACGTGGTTATCTGACCAGGGAACGGCATGAAATTGCGGCTGGGGTCCTCGGCGTTGATCCGGCACTCGATGGCGTGGCCCTGCAGGCGGATGTCCTTCTCCCGGAACGACAGTTTCGCCCCGGCGGCCACGGAGATCTGCTCCTTGACCAGGTCCAGGCCGGTCACCATCTCGGTCACCGGGTGCTCCACCTGAATACGTGTGTTCATTTCCATGAAATAGAAATTGCCCGCCTTATCCAGCAGGAATTCCACCGTGCCCGCGCCCACATAGCCGATTGACTGGGCGGCCAGGACCGCGGTGTGGCCCATCTTTTCGCGCAGATCGGGGGTCATCACCGGGCAGGGGGATTCCTCGATCAGCTTCTGGTGGCGGCGCTGGATCGAGCAGTCGCGCTCGCCCAGGTGCAACACGTTACCGTGCTGGTCGGCCATAATCTGGATTTCGACATGCCGCGGGTGTTCGAGGTATTTCTCCACGTACATGTCCGGGTTGCCGAACGCGCTCTTGGCCTCG
>CAYLSM010000143.1:0-11373 GCA_964386505.1 uncultured Gemmatimonadales bacterium | reverse complement strand
ACCCGCGGCGCCCCCTCCAGGGCCTTGAACCCGGCCTCCGCAGCCAATGCAAGGGTGGCAGCGAACGCATTTTTCGACACATGAAAGGGCGGCTCCACGAGAAGGAACTTTCCTCCCGTGGCCAGGGCCGCGAAAACATCGCGGAAGAAGCGTGCCTTGTCCGGCACCTCGTGCACCATGTAGAACGCCAGGGCGAAATCGGCCGACGTGCCGCTGTCAAGGGCCAGGCTGTCCGAGGCGCACTTATGCGGCTGGATAACCTGCTCCAGCGCCGTGCCGCGCACCTTGCCCCGCACTATATCGAGCATTCCCTCCTGCAGGTCCACGGCAATCACTTTGCCAGCGGCTCCCACCAGACTGGCCAGCCCCAGGCTGAAAAAGCCCGGTCCGCAGCCAATGTCCAGAGCGGTCATGCCTGGACGGACAAAGGGCGAGAGTATTTTGTGAGGGTCCTGCAGCCAGCGGCGGATACGGTTATCCAGGCCGCCGGCGCGTGTCACCGGGCAGACATGCTGTTCATCCCTTCCAGTCAGGACACCCATTGTCCCTCCGCGGTTCGAAGAGCATTCAACCGGGCCGCATACCGTATCGACAGGGATGTACAGGAAAAGTGTCCTGTCCGGCTCAATCTCCCAGCAGACGGTCCGCCGCATCCAGGGACGCCGCCTGGCCGAACCCACGGCCGGTGAGAAAGCGCAGCAGGCGGTTTCGCCGCTCCTCAACGGATTCACCCCGCAGGGAGGCAAGCTTGCGGACAGCCACGCGCAGGGCCACAGCGGGCTCATCCTCACCACGCTCGGCCAGGGCCGCGGCCACCGCCTGCTCCGCCTCCTCCGCCGACACACCGCGTCCCCTGAGTTCGGCCACCAGCAGGGCCACCCCGCGCGGGGCGTGCTCCAGGCGCTGCGCGGCGAACTCCACGGCAAAGCGGCTGTCATCCAGGTAGCGTAGCTCGATCAGACGCTCCAGCACGCGCTCCACAACCTCCGGCTCGAATGTCCGCCCGAGTTTCTGCCGCAACTGTCTCGCCGAATGGGGCCGACGGGCCAGGAAATCGCAACCCTTGCGCAGAGCTTTCCTGTATTCCGCCTCGCTGTCGCGCGGCTCCTCCGGCTCAGACTCGTTTTGTCGCATGCGGCCTCAACCTCTTTTCAGGGCGGGCACAGCTCACTTGGCTCCGCTCTCGGCCGGCTCTTCCTCGCCCACCAGTCCGGACTTTTTCAACACCTCACCGCTCAGCGCCTCGAAGATGTCGGCATGCTCCTCGATAAAGGCCTTCACGTTCTCCCGTCCCTGGCCCAGACGTTCCGAGCCGTAGGAGAACCAGGCCCCGCTCTTCTCGACAATCCCCATGTCCACTGCCAGGTCGAGCAGCGAACCGCTGGAGCTGATCCCCTTGTCGAACATGATATCGAACTCGGCCTCGCGGAAGGGCGGGGCGACCTTGTTCTTGACCACCTTGACCCGGGTGCGCATGCCGGTTACAGTGTCACCGTCCTTGATATTCCCGATCTTGCGGATGTCCAGGCGCAGCGATGCGTAGAACTTGAGCGCCCGTCCGCCGGTGGTGGTCTCCGGGTTGCCGAACATCACCCCGATCTTCTCGCGGATCTGGTTGATGAAGATCATCGAGGTGTGGCTTTTCTGGATCGTGGAGGTGAGCTTGCGCATGGCCTGGCTCATCAGGCGCGCCTGAAGGCCCACGTGGCTGTCTCCCATCTCGCCCTCGATCTCGGCCCGCGGCACCAGGGCCGCCACCGAGTCGACCACGATCACGTCGATGGCGTTGGAGCGCACCAGCACCTCGGCGATGTCCAGGGCCTGCTCGCCGGTGTCGGGCTGCGAGATCAGCAGGTTATCGAGGTCCACGCCCAGGCGGGAGGCGTAGTTGGGGTCCAGGGCGTGCTCGGCGTCGATAAAGGCCGCGGTGCCGCCCTTTTTCTGGCTGCTCGCGATCACGTGCAGGGCCAGGGTGGTCTTGCCCGAGGACTCCGGGCCGAAGATTTCAGTCACCCGGCCACAGGGGATGCCGCCGATGCCGATGGCGATATCCAGGCCCAGCGCTCCGGTGGGGATCGAATCGATCCGCACCTTGGCCCCGTGCTCGCCCAGTTTCATGATCGCGCCCTTGCCGTACTGACGTTCGATGTGGCTGATCGCCAGGCCGATCGCTTTCTGCTTTTCCTGCTGGATATCTGCTGCCATCCGGCGCTCCTTGCAACAGGTTGGTATTCGTGCAATTGTTTAAAAGGTAAGATATTACACCGGCAAAGGCTTGTCAATAGCCTCACTCGGCGATTGTGGCCCCGCTGCAGCGCGGACTGCCGCCGCCGTATTGTTCGACTTTAGATGCGGTGAAAGCGGCATGGCCGAGCAGCGTCTGACGTTCCAGGGCCGCCGGGGCATAGAGCACCACCAAGGCGCGCGTGGTCTCCGGACAGATCGAGGTGCGCTCGCTGTCCGCGGTCGGGCTGCCGAATGGTCCGGCCGAGTCGGCCAGGGTGTAGCGTCCGGCCACGTTGATTGCATCCTTGCGGATTCCGCCGAAATTCTCTCCCTCCCGCCCCAGTCGCAGGGTGATCGAGCCGCCCTCGATCCGGTTCAGGTCGAACAGGCCCAGGGGCAGAAGGTAGTACAGGCTGCAATAGTTGACTGTATCGACAAGGGAGTTGACCCGATAAAGCGCTTTCCCCTTGATCACCCGGCGGATCAGGGCCTCCGAGGCCGGCCGCCAGCGTGTGGGGTCCACCCCTATCGCCTTGTAGAGCTGGCGCGCTGTCTCGATTCCCGGCACGTGGCTGATCGTGGTGCCGCCGTAGCGGGCATGCAGCTCGCGGCAGATCGGATCGAACAGCCCGCTCCACAGACCGGCCCCGTCATCGATGGCCAGGCCCTCGACCGCGAAAGCGGCCAGGCGCACCGTGCCGTTCAAGGCGGGATCAATCCCGAGAGTGGGCAAAGTCATGGCTGAATGTTCCGGCTGGAATGGGCAGGGAAAATGATAATGGGATAGCACCGCAGAAAAGATAAAACATCCGGCCGCCACGGGCAAGAAACAGACAGGCCGCCCGGAGCATCCCCTCCGGGCGGCCTGTGTGGAACCGGGACAGTAAGGACTTACTTGGGTTCGTTGTCCCCGTTTTCCACGACCAGCTTGCTGTAGGCGCCGTACTTGCCCGACTCCAGCATCTTTTCCTGGATTTCCCTGGCGCGGGCGCGGTTGTCGGCGGTCAGGCGGTAGTAGATAATCAAGGCGACGCCGACCAGCGCCGAGGCGATGGTGAAGAACAGTCCCTCTTCCACGAATTTCAGGCCGGTTATCGACAAGTAGATGATTCCCGCCAGGCCGAATGCCAGGAAGATCAGGCCCCACTTGAGCGCCTTGTCGCCCGGCAGGCTGATGTTCAGGGTGTTGCCGTCAGGATTGACACCCTGCTTGATCAGCTCGACGCGTTCCTTGTGCCTGCGCGAAACCACGACCCAGACGATGAAAGCCGGTAGAGCGAGTGAAAAACTTACCGCGGTGAAAGCGACGACGTCGAACATATATACCTCCGGTGAAAGTTGATTGGTTTGAAACCGTTTTAGTTTCGTCCGTTCTGGTGAATATGACGAGACCCCTGCGGGGATGATTTCAACTTTTTTCAAATTTATTAAAAAATTTTGGATATAATAAGGTATTGCCCGCTGAAAAAAGTGAAATTATTCTCCGCCTGCCCCGGTCTTAAAAATTGAAAGCGGTCGGGACTTTAAAAGCATACGAATCCGGCCGGAAAGAGTTATATTGAAAAAAGACAACTTCCTTCCGGCCGGTGCGATGCACAACGCCACTTACGATTTCAGGACAATCCTTGCAGAATACCAGGACCGGGTGTACAACCAGGCCTGGCGCATGCTCGGCAGCCGCGAGGAAGCCGAGGAGGCGGCTCAGGATGCGTTCCTCAGGATATATCGCGGGCTGGAGGATTTCCGCGGCGAAAGCCAGCTTTCAAGCTGGATATTCAGGATAGTGGCGAACGTGTGTATCACACGGCTTCGGCGCAAGCAGATGCGCACCGACAGCCTGGATGAACCGGTGGAGGAGGGCGGCGGACGGGCGGTGCTGGAGAGTCTGGCCGATGATAGCCTGAACCCCGAGGAAGAGCTGGAGGCCGAGCAGACCGCCGAGAACCTGCGGGCGCAGGTGAGGCGCCTTCCTCCGCTCTGGGCCCAGGCCATAAGCCTGCACCATTACGAGGGCCTCTCATACGAGGAAATAGCCGAGGCGATGCAGATTCCACGGGCCACGGTGGCCACCTATATCCTGCGCGGACGCCGCCAGCTTGCAAAACAAATGATTGCGGAAACAGGTGAAAACGCTATACATTAGAGGTTGAAGGGAGGGCGGTATGGATTGCCGCGAGTTCGACAGATGGGTGGCCGAGTATGCCGAGGGCGCTCTCGACCCGGAACTGGCAGCGCATATGGATGCACACCGCGCGGTGTGCCAGTCCTGCGATGAGCTGGCCGTGATGAGCGAAAGAGTGCTCCTGGCCCTGGACGAGACCCCGCCGGTCAAGGCGCCGGCCGGGTTCAGCAACCGGGTGCTGGCCGCAGTGGCAATGGAGGAGAAACGGCTCGCCGCCGAGCAGGCGGCTTACTTCCGGATGCTCAAGCGCAGCCTGACCGCGCTGTTGATCCTGGCAGGTTTCTGCGGCACTTCCCTCTACTTCTGGATCGGTAAAGCGGTCAGCCAGCCGATTGAGAATGCCGCCGCAAGCCTGGAGGGCAGCTCCCTGATGGCGCGTTGCTTCATGTTCCTGCAAAGCAGCGGCCAGGCGCTGAACAAGCCGGTCGCAGTGCCGGGGTTCGATTCCGGACTGCCCTCGCTGTACGTGGGCGCGGGAATCGTGTTCGCCGGGACGATGCTCTGGCTCTGGCTTTACCAGCGCCGCGCGGTGGGCTGCTCGATCTGATCGGCCACAGAGTTTCAATATAAGAGGGGCGGGTTCAAATGAACCCGCCCCTCTTTTATTTCTGTCTAATGTCGAGAGTCTCTATTCCGGATTCGGTTTCACCAGCACAGTCAGGCCGGTCCAGGCTCCTCCGGTTGCTTCTCCGGCTCTGAATTGAGGTCGAAATCCTGGGAGCGCAGCATCTCCTCCTGGAGTTTCAGCGCCCGCTCACGCTGGGGCGCGGTGAGTTTCCAGTGGGCAATGCATCCTATTCCAGCCAGCAAACTGGCCAATGAAAACGCAAGCCCACCCATGTAGTGGTCGTTCTGCCATAAGCCCGAAATAAGAAAAGAAATCACAAAACCCAGGCCCAGGGAAAGAAAAAAAATGCCGAATACAATAGAGTACTGTCCCGGGATGGACAATCCCAAATGACGCAACGACTGGCGTTGGGTGCGCTTGTCGTTCGGCTTGATCCCGCGCCTGATCAGCTCCACGTTCTGCAGGTATTCGAAGCGCGCTTTAAAAAAGGTGTTCAGCGCCCCAATGGCGAATGCTACAAGAACCACAATACCATAAATCGTGTTTTGTGTCATAGTTGCTCCCTCCTGAAAAGTTTGTCTCGATTAATGCTTTTATCTTCCATCGACCTGCCGCCTTTTGACGCATGTTCTTTCCCGCCGGTTTCAACTATTTTCTCTGAAAAGGGATTTTCATTCAAAAATTTGAAAGTTTTTCGGGCTATGGCGCGTCTTATGGCTCCAACATCACGCGACAACCGATAACCAAAGAGACCATGATCCAGCCCGACACCGATTTCCGCACACTGGTGCAAACTTTTCAGCACAAAGTTTACAGCCAGGCTTACCGGATGCTGGGCAGCCGCGAGGAGGCCGAGGATGCGACCCAGGATATATTCCTGCGGATCCACGCCGCGCTGAAAGACTTCCGCGGCGAGTCCAAGCTGTCGAGCTGGGTTTTCAAGATCACGGCCAATGTCTGTATCAGCCGGATGCGAAGAAAGCAACTCCTTACGACCAGCCTGGATGCACAGGTGGCCGGAGAGGGCCGCCTCCTGTCGGAGATGGTGGCCGATGAGAGAGACAACCCCGAAACCGAGTGCGCGATCAATGAGATGGGAGCTATCGTCCGGGAGCAGTTGCGGCGGCTCAAGCCGGAATGGGCCCAGGCTATCGGGCTGCACTATTTCGGTGGCCTCAGCTACGAGGAGGTGGCCGAAGCGATGGATATCCCCCGCGATACCGTGGCAACATATATCCGGCGCGGCAAGATGCAACTGGCCGGTCTGATTGAGTCACGGATCGGAGAGGATGGCTTGTAGCTTGAAACTTGTATCCGAGAGTTGAAACGTACAAAAACCAGCTCGTTTCCCATTTTGATGTCGGATCGGCTCAACACGCCCAGCCAGGACCGGAGAGATTCGATGCAAGCCTGTTCCACTAAGACAATGTCACTGGAAAAACCGGATTCGTGTACCCCACCCGCCCCGGTCCAGGCCGGAGAACGCATCGCACTGCTGGACATCCTGCGGGGATTCGCCCTTTTCGGAGTTCTGGCATCCAACATGATCGGGCTCAGCTCACCGGACATCCATTTCGCCCCCAGCCTGATCTGGACTGACCAGGTAAGCCGAACGGTAGCATTTCTGCTCGATGTGTTAGTATCCGAAAAATTCATTACCATTTTTGCTGTGCTTTTCGGAGTTGGTTTCGCCATTCAGATGGAACGGGCGGCTGCGCGCGGCACGATGTCTCTTGCCGGCTACAAACGCCGCCTGCTGGTTCTGTTCCTGTTTGGCCTGATTAATGGTCTGTTCATCTGGGCTGGAGATATCCTGACCACCTATGCGGTATTCGGCCTTTTACTTTTACTGTTCCGCAACAGCAGCCAGAAGAAAATCCTCTGGTGGGCAGTCGGACTACAGTGTCTCATGCTCCTGTTGTCCTTTCTAAATACGAAACACGGGAATCGGCCGGTTGCGGACCAGCTTGCCGCCTTACAACGGGAAATCGACCTGTACGGACGCGGGACCTGGGAGGCCATCCAGCATGACCGTCTCAGAGACTTCCTGGAACGGCATGTCGGCTCTCTTCCGTTGCTGCTGCCGTTCGTTTTCCCCCGCTTTCTCTGCGGACTCTGGCTCTGGCGCAGCGGATTTCTGAAGGATCTGACAACCCGCAGGCTTTTCCTGCAACGTTTGTGTTTTTGGGGTATATTACTCGGTCTCGCCGGCGAGACGCTTACCTCTGTTTTCTCAATGGGTGATATGTGTCCGCTGAGAGTGCTGTGCATTCCGATACTGGCGGCGGGTTATGCCTCAGGAGTAGCGCTGTTCGTGCTGTCAGGGAGACTGGCCTGGCTGTCCGGCGCTTTTGCCGCAGTGGGAAGGACTTCCCTCAGCAACTACATCCTCCAGACCGTGTTATGCACAACCCTTTTCTATTCTTACGGCTTCGGACTGTTCGGAAAACTGAGTCCTCTGTCCGGACTGCTGCTCACTTTTCTGATCTACATCGTGGAAATGTGTGTCAGCGTTCTCTGGATGAGTAAATTCCAGTTCGGGCCGCTGGAATGGGTATGGCGGTCAATCACCTATGGACGTCGGCAAACCCTGAAACGGCTGCAAGCGGAGAATCAAGCCATATCGATCATTGCAAAGACCGGCTCGGACGGCGTACATTAGAAACAAGCTCAGCGAGGTCAACATGGATTACCGGGAATTCGAGCAGCATGTGGCTGATTATGTCGAGGGGACTCTGGAAGGGGAGCTGCGCCTCCGGATGGACGCCGCCCGCGCGGCCGATCCGGCCTGCGACCGTCTGGCCGTTCTGCACGAGCGCCTCCTCGCGTCGCTGGAAGACACGCCGGAGCTGGATGCCCCGGCCGGACTGGCCGAGAGGATATTCGCTAAAGCCGAAAACCTGGAGCAGCTTCTGGCCGCCGAACAAAGGGCGTTCCGCCGTGGCATGTGGCTGGGTGTGACCTGGGCCGCGCTTGGGGCCGCAGCGCTGGCTGTGCTGCTGTTCGTGCTCGATCTAAGTACAGGATCAGGCACTCTCGATGCGACCGCAACTGCCGGAAACAACTGGATCGCGCAGGTATCGTACAAGCTGTATGAGTGGTTCGGGTCGGCTGAAGCGCTGATGAAATCGGTAATTGTCCTGCCGGTCGTGGGCGTAGCGGTGCCGGTTTACATTCTGGTGCTCAGTGCAGCTGTTACGGTTATTATAGCCTGGTTCCGCGACGATATCCTGGAAGCCGTGGAAAGTCTCTGAACCGGTTGTTCCTGATGTTGACAGCGAGGCCCGAGCCTGACCACGGCGACAGCTTCCCTTCCTTCCCCCAAAGCCACACCTCAGCCTTTTCCTGCCAACACGGTCAGCCCGGTCTCGCCCTCGCTGGCGGCGATAAGGGCCGTGCTGCTCAGGTCGCCCCAGACATTCAGTGTGGTGCGGGCCATGTCCAGGATACGGTCCACCGCCAGGATCAGGCCGATACCCTCCAGGGGAAGGCCCACCGCGCTCAGCACCATGCTCATCATCACAATCCCGGCCATCGGTATCCCGGCCGCTCCTACCGCGGCCAGAAGTGCAGTGAACACTACCAGTATCTGCTGCGCCAAGCCGAGCGGGGCGGTCATCCCATGCGAGCTGTAATACTGCGAGATAAACAGCACGGCCACACACTCGTAGAGAGCGGTGCCGTTCATGTTGACCGTGGTCCCCACCGGCAGCACGAAACTGCAGACCCGTTTCGAGATTCCGGCCCGCTCCTCGGCGCATTCGAGCGAAAGCGGCAAGGTGGCGGAGCTGGACGAGGTTGAAAACGCGGTCAACAGCGCCGGCGCCACCGCCTTGAGCATCTTGACCGGACTGATCCCGCCGACAAGCCGCAGGATGAGCGGAAGGGTCACGAGTCCGTGCAGGAGTATGCCGAGCAGAACGCACAGGGCATATTTGGCCAGGGGAATGAACGGGGCGAAACCGGTCCGGGCCACGATCGTGGCCACCAGGCCGAAAGCGCCGAAAGGGGCCAGATGGATAACGAATCCGGTGATTTTCATCATCAGCTCGGACACTCCACCGACAAAAGTTTTCAGCGGTTCCGAATACTTGGGTTCGAGGTGGTTCGTGAAGATTCCGGCCAGGACCGCGAAGAAGATCACGGGCAGGATATCCCCCCTGGCCGTGGCCGCCACCAGGTTGTCGGGGATAATTTTAAGCAGGATGTCGATGGCTTTTACCCTGTCGGGGTTGAACCCCTCGGGCAGCTTGTGCAGGCCCAGTTCAGCTCCCACTCCGGGCTGTATGAGATTGACCAACAGCAATCCGGTAAGTATCGCCAGCAGACATGTTATCGCCACCCAGGCCGCGGTCTTGAGACCCAGGCGGCCGAGGCCGCCCGGATCGCCCAGTCCGGCCACTCCGCAAAAGACAGTGCTGGCAATGAGCGGGACTATTATCATCTTGAGCAGGGCCAGGAACGCGGTCCCCAGCGGCTCGGTCACCACCAGCAGCGGTGGGCCGACTATCCATCCCACGGCCACTGCGGCCACGATTGCGATGAAGATCCACCCGGTCAGCCCGATCCGTCCGAATCGCTCTGTCAGGAACCGGCTCATTGTCCCGCCACTTTTTGCCCGGGTTCCGCGCTCAGAGGATAGGGATAGGCTTTCCGGCCCTCGAAACGCACCAACTCTTTCACGCCGGTCCGCTCGATCAGCGCGGCCAGGCGGTCGAACTTGCGGCCCACCTCCTCGGGACGGTGGGAGTCGCTGCCCGCGGTAATCGGCACCCCGCGCTCCACGGCCGCAGCGATTATCCATTCCGACGGGTACTGCTCGGTGCAGGGCTTGTCCCAGCCGGAGGTGTTGATCTCCATGGCCGTACCGCTGGCGGCCAGCGCATCCAGCACCCGCAGGACCAGAGCGCGGTGGTCGCGCCTGGGGGTCAGCTCGGGGCTTCCCCCGGCCAGTTTCTTGACCAGGTCCAGGTGGCCCACGGTGGTGCAGTAGCCGGGACGGGCCAGTTCGAGCAGGGTGGTCCAGTAACGCTCGTACAGGTCATCCATGTCCCAGCCCTTCTGCCGCATCCCCTTGAGCAGAAGCTCGGGGTTGTAGTCCACCACCACGCCCTCGACCAGGTGCAGCGAGGCCAGACAGTAGTCCAGGCCCAGGCGTTCGGCCTCGGCCAGTGGATGGACCGGCCACTCCGGGCCCAGGTAGTCGAATTCCGAGGCCAGCCGGATCGTGATCCGTCCGCGGTAACGCTCGCGAAGTTCCCGCGCGGTGTCCAGGTATTCATCGAACAACCCGGCCGGGATGGAGCAGTTGGGGGCCGGCTCCTCGAATCCAGGCGGATATGGATAGTGGCAACTGAAACCCATTTCCTCCAAGCCGAGTGTCAGGGCGTGTTCAACATATTGCTCCATTTCACCCCAGGCATGGCCGCAATAACGGGTATGGATGTGGTAATCGAGCATTTTCTCTTTTCCGTGGATTGTTCTCCGGCGCCGCAACAGCCGCCGGAAACTGAGTTCCTCCTCCGGCCGCCGCCATGCCGCGACACGTCCGGAGGACAGAACAAGGCGGGATTACTTGTCGTAAAGCCCGACTATGCTCTTGTCTATTTCCTCGATTTTATGCATCAGCAGCTCACGGATGCGCGAGGCGCTGCTGTAGCTCAGGGCACGCTCGGCCAAAGCGCGGGCTTCCTGATACGAGACAGAGCGGATCACTTTCTTGATACGCGGAATCACGGCCGGCGAGGTGGAAAGCTCCTGCACCCCCAGCCCGAGCAGCAGCAGGGCGGTGTGCGGGTAACCGGCCATCTCGCCGCAGACCCCGACCCACTTGCCCATGGCGCTACCGGTGTCCACCACGTGCTTGATCAGGCGGATCACCGCCGGGTTGAGCGGCTGATACAGGTGAGCGACCCGCTCGTTGCCGCGGTCGGCAGCCAGCGTGTACTGGATCAGATCATTGGTGCCGATGGAGACGAAATCGGCGAAGCGCATGAACTCCGCGGCCATCAGGGCCGCTGCGGGCACCTCGATCATGATCCCCACCTCGACCCGCTCGCCCACCGGCACACCCTCGTTCTCCAGTTCCCGGCGCACCTTGCGGATGAACGCCAGGGCCTTTTTCAGCTCCTCCAGGGTGGTGACCAGGGGAAGGAGAATCTTCACGTTGCCGTAGACAGTGGCCCGCAGAAGGGCCCTGAGCTGGGTGCGGAAAATGTCCCGCCGTTTCAAGCAGATACGGATCGCCCGCACGCCCAGGAACGGGTTCGGGTCCGGGGATATCTGCAGCAAGCTGTGGAACTTGTCCGCCCCGGCATCCAGGGCGCGGATTATCACCGGGTCGGGGTGAAGGGCGCGCGCCACCTCGGAGTAGCTGCGGAACTGCTCCTCCTCGGAG
>CAYLSM010000142.1:0-11407 GCA_964386505.1 uncultured Gemmatimonadales bacterium | reverse complement strand
AAAGCTCGTTGGTCCGGCTGATTCTCACGGTGAGGGCATCCAGCACCATGAACAGCTCGAGCGGGCTTTTACGGGTCATGTTCATGATGTCCCGCTTGCCGAACACCAGCATCTCGCCGTCCGTGAGGGCGCGCACCGTGGCGCTGCGCCGGGTGTCATCCAGCAGGGCGCTTTCGCCCACGATATCGCCCTCACCCAACTCGCCCAGCACTATTTTATGATCATCAGAGGCCATCCGGCTCACCTCCAGGCGGCCTTTCTTCACAATGAAACCGCTGTAGCCGGTGTCGCCCTCCTTGAGCAGGACCTGCCCGGCGGCGAACTTTTTCTGCAGGAACATCACCTCCACCGAGTGCTCTCGGGCCAGCTCGATCTCATCCAGGGTGAGGACATACTCGAACGGCGGCAGGCTGTCGTTCGATTTCTTGTGCGCTCCCTGCTCAAGCTTGTCGGAGGTCTCGCGCAGACGGCGGGTCAGTTTCTGCATCAGGTTGCGCACTCCGGGCGAAAGCTCACCCAGGTAGCCCTCGAATTCCTCACGGCTCATCACCGTGACCCGCGTTTCCTCAAGCGCCCTCACCGTGGCCGTGCGCTTGGGGGCCTCCGGATCGAGCACGCTCATCTCGCCGAAAAATTCGTTCGGCCCGAGTACGGTAAGCTGCACCTCGCCGCCCTCCACCTGCTTGAGCACCTCGACCATGCCCTTGCGGATCACGAACACGGTGCGGCCGCTGTAGCCCTCCTTGATTATCACCTCGCCCTTGCGGTAGGTCTTTTCGAGTGGACTCATGGCTCTGCGGCCCCCCTGAGGCTGGATTGTGGCGGAAACTTCATGTGCGAAAATTACTCCACTTGACTGCCGGGCGCAAGCGGGACGAGATCAGGCCGGGCTGCGGCGCAGAAGTTCGAACACCGCTTGCTGGGCGGCCAGGGCCGCCGGACGGGCCTGACGGCGGAAAGTGTCCGGGAGCGAGGAATCGGCCCGGTCGCTCACCGCTTTTATAACAGTGAGCGGAACATTTCGCTCCGCGCAGACACGGGCCACCTCCCACGACTCCATGTCCACGCAATCGGCCTGGAAACGCGCGGCCAGGAAACTTTTCACCTGGCCGTTGAACACCGGTAGACCGTTGGTCACGAGAACGCCCTCCACCGGCTGGAGTTCCAGAGAATCGAACGCCCCAGGCGGGGCCGGCTCCAGGGCCAGCGGGGCACTCGAGGGATCCCAGGCGGCGGCCACGCTGCGCGCCAGCACCGGCCGGCAAAGGTCGAGGCCGGACGAGAGTGCGCCGCACAGCCCGAAATGGAACACCCGCCCGTAGCGCTCCGCCTCCAGCAGATTTTCCATCGCACTGCGGGCCGCAGCCGGGCCGATCCCCAGGCAGGCCAGGCGAACCGGCCGACCTTCTATCAAGCCATTCCAGGCTTTCAGCCCTTTCAGCCTGATTCTCTCGGGACGGGCCAGGTGCTCCAGCAGCCAGGCCAGCTCAAGCTTAACCGCGCATACGCAAAGAAGTTTCATTTTCTGGTTTGACTTCCTTCCCGGGCCTTTCTAAATTGTAGCCGGACCGGATATGGCATTTCGCCTCCCACCCTCAGCGCGGCCCGGCCGGATGCGCACTCTATGGTACTACATTAAAAACCTCTATTTCAAGATGGTCAAGGACAACGCCCTGTTCCTGGCCTCCGGGCTGGCGTTCAACCTGCTGATTTCGGCCATCCCGATGATGCTCATCATCTTCTCCATCGGCGGGTTCGTCTTTCACACCAGCTCCGAGCTGTGGGACAAAACCGTCCTGTACATCCAGGCCCTCATTCCCGTTTCCAGCGAGAGAATCATCAACAACACCCAGGCCCTGATCCGCGACCGGGCCTGGCTCGGAATCCTGGGCGTGGTCGGCGTGGCGTTCACCGCCACCCGCCTGTTCGCCACGCTGCGCACCGTGCTGGACGTGGTGTTCGAGGCCGACCGTACGCGCGGGGTGCTCCACGGCAAGGCCTTCGATTTCGCCATGCTCTTCCTTCTGGGCCTGGTGCTGGTCCTGAGCAACCTCCTGCTGACTTTCATCCCTGGCCTGGCCCGGATGAACCAGCTTTTCCGCGGTCACCTTCCCGCAGTGGAGAATTTTCTGGGCAGCGGCCCGGTGACCGTGTTCGTGACATTCTGCCTCACCGTGGTGCTGCTGTTTTTCACCTACCGCCTCTTTCCCTCGCGCAAGGTGAGCACCGGCACAAGCTGGACCGCCAGCCTGATCGCCTCGGTGGTGATCGAGCTGACCAAGCACGCCTACCGCTACTACATCGGGCTGTACCCGGGGATCAACCGGGTCTACGGCACCCTGGGGGCGATCCTGGCGCTGATTTTCTGGTTCTACATCACGGCGCTGGTCTACGTGATGGCGGCCGAGGTGGCCCTGATCCGTCACCGCCGCCGCGAACTGATGTCGCTCGCCACGCCGGATCAGGTCTGACGCTGTCCGGCAACCATCCGCTTCCGGCTGATCTCCTCCGGGTCAAACCGCTCCAGGCGCTCGGCAGTCACCGTAACCACGCCGTACTCCTCACTCGCCCTCCCGCTCACCAGGAACGGCCCCGGCCCCAGGGCCAGCGCCCCGCATTGCTTGTAGCAGCGCGGGAATATCACCACCTCGAACGCCGCGGTGGGGTCATCCAACGACAGGAACATCATCGCCCCGCTGCCGGTGCGGATGCGTTTCCAGGCGATGGGCCGTCCCAGCAGGCGAACGTTCCGCCCGGCGTGGTCCCGCAGTTCCGCCGCCCGCACCAGTCCCGGCAACGGCGGCGGGAACCGTCCCCCCAGGGCCAGCGGGTGCTCGCTGACCGTAAACCCGAAGATTTCCCGCTCCAGCCGCAGGCGCTCGACGCGCGGGTACTCGGGCAGGCGCGGGGCGACCCGCCGGCCGCACTCGCCCGACTCCACCCCCAGGGCCAGGGCGCCGCAGCCACTGTCCGCCGCCGCTTTGAGCTTGCCGCGCTCGAACAGCAGCTCCAGACGCCAGAGCAGTTCCGGCCGTGTCAGCTCGAAACTGTCGAACACCCCGCAGCGGATCAGTGTCTGCGCCTCGGCGTAACCCGGCCCGACCCGTCGGCAGTAGTCGGCCAGGGAGGTGAAAAAGCCCTCGCCGGCCCGTGACTGAAGGGTGCGCTCCAGGGTGCGCCGGGTCAGGCCCGCAATCACGTTCAGGCCCACCCGCACCCATCCCGCCTCCCCGCTGTACTCGATCCCGCTGCGGTTGACATCCGGCGGCAGGATGTCCAACCCCATGCGACGCGCCTCCTCCAGGTAGGCCGAGGGGCCGTAGAACCCGCCGCCGTTGGCCAGAACCGCAGCCATGAACTCGGCCGGGTAGTGCACCTTGAGATAGGCGCTCTGGAACGAGATGCGGGCGTAGGAGGCGCTGTGTGCCTTGCAGAACGCGTAGCCGGCGAAGCTGCGTATCTGACGCCAGATTTCCACAGCCGCTGATCGCTCCACGCCGCGGGCGGTCGACGCCTCGACGAACTGGCGCTCCAGAGCCTCCATCGCCTCGTGCGAGCGCAGCTTGCCGCTCATGGCGCGCCGCAGAAGGTCGGCCTGGCCCAGGCTCATCCCGGCGATAGCGTGCGCCACACGGATCACGTCCTCCTGGTAGACCATCACCCCGTAGGTCTCTCCCAGCAACTCTTTCAGCTTGGGGTGAAGGTACTCCACCGGGGCGCGCCCGCGGTGACGGTCCACGTACTGGGCCAGCATGCCGCTTTCGGCCACCCCGGGGCGGATCACCGAGCTGGCCGCGGTCAACTCCTCGAACGTGCGCACGCGCAGTTTCTCCAAAAGCTGGCGCATGGCCGGGCTCTCGATGTAGAAACAACCCATCGTGCGTCCGTGCGAGACCAGCCGCACCACCTCCGGGTCGGCGGCCAGACGGTCGGTGTCCTCCAGGTCCAGGCGCACGCCGCTGCGGCGCTCCACCTGGCGGGACACCTCCTCGTTGACCGAGAGGGCGCGTTGCGAGAGCAGGTCGATCTTGACCAGCCCCAGTTCCTCAACCGGGAACATGTCGTACTGGGTGACCACGAAGCCCTTGGCCGAACGGGCCAGGGGCACCATGTCGGTCAGGGGGAACGGGGCGACCACGATCCCGCCGGCGTGCATGGACAGGTGGCGCGGGAACCCGGCCAGACGGCGCGCCAGGGCGACCACAGTGCGCCAGGGTTCCTCCTCCAGGGGCAGAGAGCGGGTCTCGGGCCACTTGGCGGCCAGTTCCTGCGGGTCGGTCAGCGTGCGGCCGGGCATGATCCGGGTGAACCGCCCGATCTCCTCAGGCGGCAGGCCCAGGGCCTTGGCGGTCTCGCGGAACGCCAGGCGCGCGCTGAAAGTGACATAGGTGCAGATCATCGCCACCCGGTCGGCGCCGTAGGTGCGGTAGACATACTCCAGTACCTCGTCACGCCGCCGCCACGAGAAATCGAGGTCGATGTCCGGGGGCGAGTGGCGCTCCGGGTTCAGGAAGCGCTCGAAGAACAGGTTGTAGCGGATCGGGTCTACATCCGTGATGCCCAGGGCGTAGGCCACCAGGCTGTTGGCCGCCGAGCCGCGGCCGACCATGGGGATGCGCCGCCGGCGGGCGAACCGGGCGATGTCGGCCACGACCAGGAAATAGGGGCTGAAACCCTGGCGGTCGATCACCTCCAGCTCGGCGCGCAGGCGCTCCAGCACCGGGGCGGTAAGCGGACGGTAGCGGCGGCAGGCTCCGCGGAACGCGTTCTTGAGCAGAAGTGAGTAGGCGCTCTCGCCGTCGGGAAGGTGGAACTCCGGGAAAATCATCCGGCCCACGGGCAGCTCCACCCGGCACTGTTCCGCCAGGCGGAACGTGTTGGCCAGGGCCGCTGGCCAGGCCGCCAGACGGCGCTCCATCTCGGCTGACGGGGCGAGGAAAGCCCCCTCAGGGGCGCAGTCTCCAGCGCGCAGCGAGCCGGTGGTGTGGCCCAGGTCCATGGCGCGCAGAAGGCGGTGCAGGTCGTGGCCCTCCGGACGGGCGAAAAACACTCCCCCCGTGGCCGCGCAGGGCAGACCGAGACTGCGGGCCAGCTCCGCGGTGCGCCTCAGACGTTGCGCCGCACCCTCCGCGCCGTCATGGCACAGCTCGGCGTAGAGCATCCCCGGCGGGAGCGCTGCGGCAAGCTGTTGCAGAAGGCCGGGGTCGGCGCTGAGCACAAACAGACTCTCCGGCGCGCGGGCAGCCTCGGCGGCCAGGGCGTCGGACAGGGAAAAACCGCTCTCCAGGTGACGGGCCGTGACCAGGCGGCTCACCGCGGCGAACCCCTCACGGTCACGGGCCAGGACCAGGGCATCGGGACCGGTAGCCCCACGCTCCAGCGAGCCGGTCAGCACCGCGCCGAATATCGGCCGGAGGCCCCGCTCGCGCGCCTTGCGCTGGAACGGCACCGCGGCGTACAGGCCGTTGGTGTCGCTCAGGGCCAAGCTCTCCAGTCCGGCCGCCTGGGCGGCCTCCAGCAGTTCATCCAGGCCGGAGGCGCCGGCCAGCAGCGAAAAATTGCTGTGGCACCTGAGATGCACGAAACCCACGCCGATGGTCCTTTCCGACAGTGTCACAGGCCTGCGCCAGCCGGGTCACTTCGTGAAATGCCGGTCCAGGAAGCTTTTGAGCGCCAGGGTGGTCGGCTCGAAATATGGCGGAAAGCTCATCCAGGTGTGGCCGGCGCCCGTCTCGGTGTACAGCTCGGCCTCCACTCCCGACGCTTTGAGCGCTGCGACAAAATCCACGCTCTGGCTGTAGGGCACGGTCTTGTCCTGGTCGCCGTGCAGAAGGAACATGGGCGGGTCGGTACGGTCGATCCAGGTGGAGGGTGTGGCCAGACGGTAAGCCTCGGGGACCTCCAGGCTGTCGCCGCCCAGGAACGCCGCGATCGCATCGCTGTGGATCCCCGAAAACCGGCAGGCCGGGTTGAACGCCGCCACCAGCTGCACGCGGCTGGAATACCCGGCCCAGCCGCCCTGACCCTCCAGCTCCGCCGCGCCACCGCTCGTGCCCATCAGAAGGGACAGGTGCCCGCCGGCGGATTCGCCGCTCACCGCGATCCGCTCCGGGTCCACCTTGTATTCCTTGGCCCCCACGGCCCGCATCCAGCGCACCGCGCACTTGCAGTCCTCGATTGCGGCCGGAAATTTCGCCTCGCCCGAGAGCCGGTAATCGATGCAGGCGCAGACATAGCCCTGGGTGGCCAGGTACATGGCCTGGCGCGAGAACTGCCCCGAATGCCCGGCGCGCCAGCCGCCCCCGTGGATAAACACCACCGCCGGGAACGGGCCCTCGCCCTCGGAGGGCTGGTACAGGTCGAGATGCAGATCATGTCCCCCGCCCTGGCCGTAGACCAGGCCCGCCTCGGTGTAGGCGGCTTTCTGCAGGGTCTTCAGAAAATCATCCGGGAATGCCCGGCTGCAGACCGTAAGGACCAGAACCAGAACTGCGGCAGTGATTGCGCGGCTGTGCATCTTTCCTCCGGTAAAAGCGGCATAATCCGTCAGGGCGGCCAAGTTCATTTGAAATGCCGGTCCAGGAAACCTTTGAGAACCAGAGTGGTCGGCGTGAAATAGGGCGGCTGGCTGTACCAGGTGTGCCCGGTGCCTTTTTCGGTATACAGCTCGGCCTCCACCCCGGCCGCTTTGAGCGCCTCGACAAAACGTTTCGGCTGGACATACGGCACCACCGTGTCGGCATCCCCGTGCAGAATGAGCATGGGCGGGTCGGATTTGTCCAGCCATGTTGCCGGCGTGGCCCGCCGGTAGGCATCCGGAGACTCCTGGCTGCTCCCGCCCAGGAACGCCCGCACCGACTCGTTCTCGAACCCGACAAACTCACAGGCCGGGTTGAACGCCACGACAAGTTGCGCGCGGCTGGAATACCCGGCCCAGCCCCCGTTTCCCTCCAGCTCGGTCACGCCGCCGCTCGTGCCCACCAGCAGGGCCAGGTGCCCCCCGGCCGAGCTTCCCGCCACCGCCACCCGCTCCGGATCGACCTTGAACTCCTTGGCGCCCACGGCCCGCATCCAGCGCATGGCGCACTTGCAGTCCTCGATTGCGGCCGGGAACTGCGCCTCGCCCGAGAGACGGTACTCGATGCTGGCGCAGACATAACCCTGGGTTGCCAGGTACATGGCCTGGCGCGAGAACTGTCCCGGGTTCCCGGCGCGCCAGCCCCCGCCGTGGATAAACACCACGGCCGGGAACGGCCCCTCGCCGCCGCCGGAGGGACGGTAGAGGTCGAGGTGCAGCGCACGCCCGCCGCCGTTGCCGTAGACCAGCCCCGTTTCCACCGAGGCGGCCCGCCCCAGGGCGTCGAGCACCGCATCCTCAGCGGCGGGAACGCTCCCGCAGATAGAGAACACCAGCGCGACAACACTCAAAGTCACAGCCTGCAGTTTCATGGCCCCTCCTGGCATGCAGCGGTTGACTATCGTTCCGGCCAGGGCCGGAAAAAACCGGATCCGCTGAATTTTAGGCCAAAAACCGGGCGAAAGCACGCTTTATTTTCCGCTCAGCCCCAAAGGTGCGAGGTGTTGACCGGCCGCCCCTGCAATTTCAGGTAGTAGAACAATTGCGCCTTGTGCAGGTTCAGGTGCTGCACCATCTGCAGAAAACGGTGACCCAGCACGAATTCAAACTCATCCCAGCACGCCCGCGCGATCTGGTTGACAAGCTGCTCCTCACTGCAGCCGTCCAGTGTCCTGACAGCCAGGGCTTTGTCCTCGGCCAGCTTCGCTTTCGCCTCCTTCACGCTGCCGATTGAAGGCAGTTTCTCCGCCGGGCGCAATATCTCCTCGGGCGGGATATCGGCCAGGTCCATACCCTCGGGCAGCCCCCAGTCACCGGTGGCGAACCCGCGCATCCCGCCCCCGCATACATTGCTCAGGTGCATCAGCAACTGGCCCGTGGTCATCCAGTTGTTGGTCGCCGAGGGCTTCCATTCCAAGTCACTGCCCTCGGACAGGTCCATCAGCCCCTGGGTGGTGCGGTAGGCGCTTTCCAGCTCCAGGCGAAGCATTTCCTTCCACTGCATAAACTCCTCCTTGCAAGACGTTATTGAGGTTGGAATTTCCCCTTGAACCGTTTACAGCAGTCATAAAGCGGGTTTCATTTTCCGCCGGGACAGGGTGAGAACTGGTCGGCCACGGCCCACCAGCGGCCCGCCTGACGGGCCAGGACGAACATGTCCCGCCCCGCCGCGTCCACTGTCTTGCCCTCCGGCGTCTCCCAACTCATATCGTAATAGTAGGTGACCACCGCCACCTCGCCCCCGCCCCAGAGCTGCACCTTCGCGCCGTGGGTGCGCCAGGCGGTGATCCGCACCGCTCGGGTGAAGGCGCTCCAGCCCTCGACACAGGCAGCGCCGTTTTCTATGCGCTCGCGTACGGAGGGGGTGATCGCCACCATCTCGGGGTGGAAAAATTCGGCCAGGCGCTGCGGCTCACCCTCCACGGCCCAGGCGCGGTTGTAGGCCTCGAGGGTCGCCAGGGCCTCGGCTTTCAGTTTCTCGCTGTCCATTTCCATGATTTCTCCTTTCGTTTCTTTGGTGTTCAGCAGGATTGCAGCGGCGGCAACGGCGACAAAATCCCGACGATTAAGATTGACCATGTTCGTTCTCCTGTCGCGGGTGTAAACGCAGGGCTCAGGCCGTTACCGTAGCGAGACCTTGTGTTCGCCCGGTCTTTCTTTACGTCCTTTCGGTCTTGCCCGAAAGGACCAAAGGGCGCTTCGGGCCGTGAACTCGTTCGAACTACGACTCTTCTTGAACCTATGGCGTGCCCTTCGCTTCGATCCCGCTCCCGCGTTGCCGGGCGGCGCTGACGCGCATCGCCGCCGCACCGTGGTGCACCTTCCGGCAGGGCCGTTTCACGCACGACTGCACGCTGCCCTGGCGGGAGGCTCAGACATGCGCGGCCCCGGACGGCCCTGCGGGCCGAAGGAGTAAAAAACCGGGGGTTGATTTATCGAGGGTGCGGCCGCCCGGTCACCTCACCCGGCGCGACGCGCCTGACCGGTGTCGCGTCCCTTACGCACGGCCTCGAAACCGTACTTGTCGCGCAGACAGTCCACGGCGCGGTAGAAACTTATCCGGCGCAGAAGGTCGGGGCGGAACAGGTCGAGCTGTCCCTCCTCCGGCCGCAGTTTCGACAAGCTGATCCCCAGCAGACGCACCCGCACCCGACGCTCCAGCAGCGGCAGCATCAGCTCCAGGGCGCGCTCGAATATCTCCTGGTCCGCCGCGGTGCCTGCTCCGCCGGACCAGGCGCGGGTGACTGTCTTGAAATCGGAGTAGCGCAGCCGCAGCGTGACCGTGCGCCCCAGCATGCCCATGCCCCGGGTGCGCCGTCCGACCTTCTCGGCCAGGTGATAGAGAACCCCCTCCAGGAAACGCTGGTCCAGCGTGTCCTCATCGAAAGTGACCGAGTGGCCCACCGACTTGGCCGGGCCGCTCTGCGGCTCCACGTTCAGGCTGCCGCGGGCGCGGGCCATGTCGTACAGCCACTGTCCGGCGCTGCCGAACACGCGCACGAGCAGGTCGGCCTCCAGTTCTCGCAGTTCGGCCACGGTGTGAAGGCCCAGGCTGGCCAGGTGCTCGCTCAGGTTCGGCCCCACGCCGGGGATATCGCCCAGGGGCAGGGGCCCCAGGAAACTCTGCTCACAGCCGGGCAGCACACGCAGAAGGCCCGAGGGCTTGGCCTTTTTCGAGGCGATCTTGGCCAGCAGCTTATTGGATGCGATCCCGGCCGAGACATCGATGTGGAATGTGTCCCGTATCTGGCGGATGATCCGGTCCACTGTCTCCAGCACCGGGCCGTAGCAGCGGTCGAAACCGGTCAGGTCGAGGTAGGCCTCGTCGATCGAGGCTGCCTCGACCAGCGGGGTCCAGGCCTCCAGTATCCGTCGGATGCCGCGCGAGACCCGTACGTACAGGCGCGGGCTGCCGGGAAGAAACACGGCTTTCGGGCAGAGCCGACGGGCGCGGGCCGCGGGCATGGCCGAGAAGACGCCGTACTGGCGGGCCTCGTAGGAGGCCGCGGCCACCACCCCGCGCGTACCCTCCACCGCGCCCACCACCACGGGACGGCCCAGAAGGGAGGGATCGCGGGCGCGCTCCACGGAGACAAAAAAAGCGTCCATGTCGATGTGCACGATATTGCGGTCCACGCCGCACGCTCCTCGCCTGGAGAGCCACTGACGGACAAACCGGCCGGACTCTCACCCAGGGAAAGTCCGGCCCGATAACACAAGATTTTTAGGGCTGCCCGGCCACGCTCACTGCCTGGCAGCGGCCGCCGTGGCTGGGCTGAACAGGCGGAACGCCCGGCGGCAGCGCGCCCCCAGGCCGCTTTCCCGCCCGGCCGCCGTCCCGGCGAAACGCTCGTCCAGCACCACCAGCAGGCAGCGCTCGGACCGCCCCTTGCGGATCACGCCGAAAGCCATCAGTCGGTTGCTTTTCATCTTAAGCCTCTCCTCTTTCGTTCCGGCGGGACAGACCAAGCCGCCCGGCCCGTGTGTTTATGGATAAAAGTCACTTGCATATTCTTCAGTATTTACGCAGCACGCCTATCACCACGCCCTGGAGGCTGAACTCGCCGTCGCGCACGTAGATCGGCGACATGTTGACATTGGCCGGCTGGAGCCGCACCCCGCCTTTCTCGCGGTAGAACCGCTTGAGCGTGACCTCCTCGTTGCCGATCAGGGCCACCACTATCTGGCCATCCGCCGCATCCTGACAGCTCTCCACGATCACATAGTCGCCGTCGCGTATCTGCTCGTCGATCATCGAGTCGCCGCTGACCCGCAGCACGAAAGTCGGCTGGCCGCGCCCGGCCAGGAACGAGGGGACATCCATGCTCTCAGGCACGGGCAGGGCCTGGATCGGCCGTCCGGCCGCAATCCGTCCCAAAAGCGGCAGGCTCACCGCGCCGGAGGAGGCAGAGACCGGGGCGGACGGCTCCTCCCCGGACGGGTCGCACAGCTCGATGGCGCGGCTGCGGTTCGTGTCGCGGTGCAACAGGCCTTTCTCCTCCAGGCTCTGCAGGTGCTTGTGCACCGTTGCCGGCGAGCTGAGCCCGAAACGACGGCCGATCTCGCCCAGGCTGGGGGCGTAGCCGCGCGCGTCGATATGCTCGCGGATGAAATCCAGTATCTCTTTCTGCCTGCGGGTCAGGTACATGCCGCCTCCTTCCATTCTACCGCCGGGTTTATCGAAACCGCCGCCGTGGTTTGCGAATGACCTTCTGCGTCTCTGGTCCCAACCACACCCACGGCTGTCTCCTCACTGCCACCCCACTTCCGCCAACCGCTCCACCCGTCACCTCGCCACCGCACAGACACCATCCGCCGCCCACGGGCGAA
>CAYLSM010000141.1:0-11426 GCA_964386505.1 uncultured Gemmatimonadales bacterium | reverse complement strand
CAAAAGATGAATCATGAAGCGTATAAGCTCACTTTTAGAGCACCCTCCTCTTTTCGATTCCTTACCGAGGAAATGGTTAAGCCTTTCGCTAATAACCACCGTTTTTTTGATCTGGCCTTCCACTTCCTCAGCCACTCCCGCAGCGGCTTTCGGCAATTCAAATTTTGAATAAAGTGAATAACACAGATCGAACACTTCTCTCTGTTTCATTCCGAATATGGTCATTACCTGTTCTATCTCGTCCCAGGTTCTTTTGCTAAGTGTGAAGGTTACTCTCACTGTACTACGCCTGGACTTAGCTGATTCAATCTTCAAGGGCATGTCATCAACCGAGTCTTTCATAGTTTCCTCCTGAACGCTTCTGCATTTTAGATTACTTTTTTGGTTTGGGTTATTTTATTGTAATCTTTTTGAATCGACCTGTCAAGCCATTTAATAGCGTCAGAAATACAATTGGCATGGAATGAAATAGCTCGCGGCAAATCGAGAGGAATAACGATGTAGGGGAGGGTTTAAAACCCTCCCCTACGCCGGTTTCGTTCTCTCATTCACCCAGCAAGTAAAAAGAAATCTCTCGCGATGAAAAAACCGTCCAGAGGCTTCCCTCCGGGCGGCTTTCTCATTTTTTCCGGTTCACCCCGGCTTTACTTCAGCAGCACCATCTTGCGCGTGAAACTGAAATCCCCGGCGCGCAGACGGTAGAAATACACGCCGCTGGAAAGCTGTTCCCCGCCTCGTCCGCGGCCATCCCAGTTCACGGTGTACTGCCCCGGCGCGACCACTCTGTCCACCAGGGTCGCCACTATCTGGCCGCGCACGTTGAACACGTTCAGGCGCACCGGCAGCGGGGCCTCGCCGCCCAGGCTGTAGCTGATCGTGGTGGAGGGGTTGAACGGGTTGGGGACATTCGCCCCCAGGCAGAACGCCCGGGGAAGGGCCGCGCCGGGAGAGCCGGACTCGGGCGCAAGCGGGAGAGCTTGGGAATCCCACTTTATTCTGATGAATGGTATGAATCCACCACTGTCCGGGTTCACCACAAGAAAATCCACGGTGGTGTCGGCCAGGCTCTGATCGAGCCGCAACACCAACTGGGCCAGGGTGTCTGTGAACAACTCGGTGGAAACAAGGCTCAGGCCGGGAGTGGAGAACTCGAACCGGCAACCGGGCCATAGATCGAATCCATGGAGAGTCAAGGTATCGAGGTCTTTCTGCGGCCCGAACAGGAGGCTGTCATTCTCATCAGGATAAGCCATGGGAATACTATTCCGCACATACAGAAAAATGCTGTCCTGGGCTGTCCCCCCGGAGTCAAAAATCACACGGCGCACGCCCAGGGGCGCATCCACTCCGACAGTCACTTTCAATTCGATATCAGACTGGCTGGCGGATAGCTTTTGCACCGTCACTCCATCCTCCGGCACGATTCTCACCTCGGCAGACTGCAGCTCCGCTACCCGGGGTCCTGTGACACTCAAGCCGTGCCAGTAAAGACTGCGGCTCACCTCCCAGTCCGTCCTGTCCGACAAGTACAAACCTGTATTGACTGGTTGATATTTGTAGTAAATGAAGACTTCCAAGGATGAGTCTTCAAGGATTTGATAGACTAAAAGCAACGGGCCATTCGAGGTCAGTCTGTACAAAGGCGTCAATCGGAACCAAACCTGGTGTGACTGGCCGGGAGCGAGACGGATTGTATTCTGACTGGCCGAGACTTGTATATAAGTGTAAGCCCGTTCAAAGTTCCAATTCATTAGCACCACACTGTCGGTCCCGGCGTTGGTGAGAGTGAAAGCGAGCGAATCGGTGTGGCCGACAGGGATATCACCGAAATCGAGCGTGTCGGGTGAGACATCCACCCGTGTCCGCGCCGATACACTGGCCGCAGTCGTTAGCAGGGCCGCCAGGATGAGCACCGAAACCGTACGGAAATGACCGTTCATGGCATCCCCCTTGTGAGCAGCTTTTATTTCAGCAGCACCATCTTGCGCGTGAAACTGAAATCCCCGGCGCGCAGACGGTAGAAATACACGCCGCTGGAAAGCTGTTCCCCGCCTCGTCCGCGGCCATCCCAGTTCACGGTGTACTGCCCCGGCGCGACCACTCTGTCCACCAGGGTCGCCACTATCTGGCCGCGCACGTTGAACACGTTCAGGCGCACCGGCAGCGGGGCCTCGCCGCCCAGGCTGTAGCTGATCGTGGTGGAGGGGTTGAACGGGTTGGGGCAGTTGGCCCCCAGGCTGAACGCCCGCGGCAGGGCCGCGCCGGGAGCGCCGGACTCGGGTGCGAGAGGGAGGGCATCGGCATTTACATATATCGCCCTTATGAAAACACTTCTGAGGCTGTCCACAGGGTTGTAAATATCGAATTCCACGAACCCGGAAGCCGTTCCGGGGGCGGCCTCGACTGTCAGAAGAGCCATCGTGTCGGGGAATATTTCGCTGGAGACAACGCTGAGACCGGAGGAAGGGAACTCGAAAGTCATATAGGAAAACAGGTTCCAGCCTCGTACGAGTAATGTGTCCTGCTGTTTCTGCGAACTGAAAGTGAGGGTGTCTGCGACACTTCCAACAATGGGCATTTCCATCGTCACCAGGACATACAGGCTGTCCAGCGTCGCGGTTCCATCCAGGAACAGCAATTTGTACACCCCTGTCGGCATCGTCAGAGGCGCCAGCATCCATACTATAAGAGAATCCCCATCCGCGTATTCCTTGCGTAGTACAAGGCCGCTGTCGGGTTCCACTGTCAATTGTGAGTTCTGGAGCGCTGTCACACGGCTGCCTGAGACTTTGAAGCGCTGCTCGTGCTGGCAGCGTCTGATTATCGGCGCCGACTGCGTGTCCAGGCCAGAGGAAACGACACTATAGGTTATGATGGGACCGCTGAACACTCCGTCCGAATAGCCCTCGCCGCCGGAAAACACGCGGGTCCCGTGCTGACTACCGGTGATCAGGCCAGTTATTCCCAGACTCACTTCCACACTGTCGCCGGGCGCAAGCCGCAAGGAATCCGGTGAAAAGGAGTACCTTATCATAGAATTGCGGCTGCTCGAAAAACCGTCAATCAGGCTGTCCGTCCCGGTGTTTTTCACCCAGAATGTCCGGGTGACCGTCGCACCGGTAGGTATCTCGCCGAAATCGAGCGAGTCGGGCGAGACGACCACCTCCGCCGCCGCAGTCGAGAAGCTCAAAGCCAGTGCTGCCAGGATCAGCGCCACAGTACCGTAAAAAGTCCGGTGCATGGTATCTCCCTTGTCGTGGTTCAGCGTAGCGTTAAGCATCACTTAAGCAGCACCATCTTGCGCGTGAAACTGAAATCCCCGGCGCGCAGACGGTAAAAATACACGCCGCTGGAAAGCTGTTCCCCGCCGCGCCCGCGGCCGTCCCAGTTCACAGTGTACTGCCCCGGCGCGACCACTCTATCCACCAGGGCCGCCACTATCTGGCCGCGCACGTTGAACACGTTCAGGCGCACCGGCACAGGGGCCTCGCCTCCCACGCTGTAGCTGATCGTGGTGGAGGGGTTGAACGGGTTGGGGCAGTTGGCCCCCAGGCTGAACGCGCGAGGCAGTGCCGCGCCTGGGGAGCCGGACTCGGGGGCAAGCGGGAGGGCGTCGGCATTCAGCCGGACAGAAATTTGCAGTCGAGAACGCCCGCTGTCCGGATTCACCGCCTCCAGCCCCACGAAATCCTCGTAGCTGCCAGGCGCGTACTGGACAATCAGATCGGCCAGGCTGTCGGAGACAATCTCGGCGGATAAGACACTCAGGTTTGAGAGTGGAAAACTGAAAGTGCATCCAGGCCAGAAATCATGGCCGCGGACGGACAGGGTGTCGATCAGATGTTGCTGGCTGAAACTGAGGCTGTCCGAGGGCTGGTATATCTGGGGGTTGCTGCGATCCACATTCAGGTAGATACTGTCCAGGGCCACGCCCCCGGATTCGAATATAACCCGACGCGCACCAAGCGGCGTGTCCGTCGGGATAGAAATATACAATACGACCTGGTCCTGGGTCGTGGACCATTTCACAGCATAAACCCGATCAAATGGCACAACTCTGACATCCGCACCATAGAAATTAGCCACGCGACTTCCAGTTACTGTTACCGTCTGTTCACGCAAGCTCCGGTATATCAGCCAGGGGCTCCAGTCCGGGTCTCCAGCGATTGAATCGAACTTGAACCTCATTTTGATACTGGGAGAAACAGCGCCGATTACCTGGTAACTGAATTCATAGCCCACAGAGGCATTCTTCCAGTGCGGGGTGACCCGGCACTGTATCACGCGCGCCTCTCCGGGCGCCAGGCGTACAGTATCCTCACTGGTGGACATCGTCACCAACGCCCAGGGCGACGGCGCTAACACCAGCCGGGCCAGCAACACGCTGTCGGTGTCGGTATTGGTGAGGGTGAAACTTAGCGAATCCATCCGCCCGGCCGGGATCTTTCCGAAATCGAGCGAGTCGGGCGAGGCGACCACCTCGGCCGCGGCAGTAGAGAAGCTCAAAGCCAGCGCCGCCAGGATCAGCGCCACAGTCCCGAGAAAAGTCCGGTGCATGGTATCTCCCTTGTCGTGGTTCAGCGTAGCGTTAAGCATCACTTAAGCAGCACCATCTTGCGCGTGAAACTGAAATCCCCGGCGCGCAGACGGTAAAAATACACGCCGCTGGAAAGCTGTTCCCCGCCGCGCCCGCGGCCGTCCCAGTTCACAGTGTACTGCCCCGGCGCGACCACTCTATCCACCAGGGCCGCCACTATCTGGCCGCGCACGTTGAACACGTTCAGGCGCACCGGCACAGGGGCCTCGCCTCCCACGCTGTAGCTGATCGTGGTGGAGGGGTTGAACGGGTTGGGGCAGTTGGCCCCCAGGCTGAACGCCCGCGGCAGGGCCGCGCCGGGGGAGCCGGACTCAGGCGCCAGCGGGAGAGCATCGGAGAACAGCGGGATCGGTAACTGGCTCCAAAAATATTTACTGTCAGCATTCTTTACCTGCAAAGTGTCGAACGGCTCGGTAGTGGCCTGGTCCAGACGGACCACCAGACGGGCCAGAGTATCGAGCGAATGCTCCACGGACAGTATACTCAGGCAACCGAGAGAAAACCGGAACTCGCAGCCGGGCCAGATGTCGAGTCCCCGCACCTCCAGCGTGTCGAGCTGATTCTGCGATCCGAAATGCAGCTCGCCGTAAGGCTGGTAGATTCTGGGCCGGCTTTCGACTACCTCGAAATGCAAGCTGTCCAGGGTGTTTACTCCATCCGTGAACAGGAGCTTGTAATATCCCGTCCGGGCCAACGGGTCCACATTCACCCCGACCATGAACGAATCCTGATCCGCGTAGATTTTTCTCACGGTGACGCCGCTGTCTGGAACCACCCGCAGTTGAGCAACCGACAGAGCGGCTGTCCGGCTGCCCCAGACCACTAACCATTGCTCGTGCAAGCTGTGGTTGAACTGTGAATCAGACCAGTACAGTCCGGAGGGAACCTCGCTGTAGGTGACCACAGGTCCCACAATATCTAAGGAGATGGTTTCCTGGCCGTCGATCAAAAAGCCAAAGAAAACGCGAGTCTGCGCACCTGCAGAATAAGACAAGGCGCTGATACTCAAGCTGATTTCGATACTGTCCCCGGAAGCCATTGCTATTGATTGGGGAGAATAGCTGTAGCTGACCCAGGAAACCCGCCCAAGGACGAATTGCTTTTCCAGGCTGTCCGTCCCGGTGTTTTTCACCCAGAATGTCCGGGTGACCGTCGCACCGGTGGGTATCTCGCCGAAATTGAGCGAGTCCGGCCAGAACTGCGCGCTCACCGCGGCGCGGGAAGTCCCGAATGCAACCAGACAGAACATCAGGGTCAGGCAGAAAACCTGTACCGGGCGCAAAGAGACAGAAATCACCGTACTCATCCAAACCCTCCGGTGTGGAATTATCTTTGCCAGGCAAGAGATGTCACTCGGTTAGACACACTGGGGTTGTTGCAGCATCATGCAAGACAGGAACAACAGGACAGCTTTTGCCAGATTAAACCCTAAGTGGCTGATATTTATGCCTTGACAACGTCAACACAAAAGCGGTTTTTCCATTTCATCCTGCATCAATATATATTATCGCAACCAATATGCCAAGTTTTTATGAATACATTTTTACCGTTGCATTGTTGACACGGCCCGCTGCCCGGCCCAATTCGTGCCTGTAAATCCTCAGACCGGTCTTTTTGCTTGCCCAAAGTGCGGGCCGGCGGTAGTTTTATAGTTTATCCGGAGCCGTTGAAGTCCTTCTTTTTCAGGTGATTGGCCCATGGCACGCAGCGAACCCCAGCCGCAGAATGTCACCATCAAGCACCGCCCGGTGTTCATGCTCCCCAGCCGGTTCAGCTCGCGGGCGCTGTTCGGCCTGACCATGGTGCTCTGCCTTCTGCTGGCCGGCTATTTCCTGTACACGCGCAGCCTGGTGCGGCAGTTGGAACGGGATGAGGACGCCCTGAGCAAAGCCTACGCCCGGTTCATGGTCAACGCTATGAACCCCAAAACCGGGCTGGAGGACCCCGACCTGATCCGCAAGTTCATCCAGAGCGGTGAGGACACCGAGGTCCTGCGCGAGTGCCTGAGCGAGGTCAACAACCCGGTGATCGTAACCGACTCGACCGGCAAGGCCATTATCGTGCTGTCGGTCAACGTGCCGTTCAACTATCCCAACGACAATCCCGAGGCCCAGGCGCGGATCGAAAAGGTGATCCGCCGCATGGACCGCGACAACCGTCCGTTCCCCATCTACAACCCCGCGTCGTTGGATGTGCAGTTCGTGATCCACTACGGCGATCCTCCTGCTTTAGTGCGCCTGCGCGTGATGCCGCTCTACCTGGGGTTCCTGCTGGCGGTGTTCGTGATCACCGCGTTCTGGCTGCTGCGCCGCCAGGCCCGCACCGAGCGCGGCCTGATCTGGGCCGGGATGGCGCGCGAGAGCGCCCACCAGCTCGGCACGCCCCTGACCAGCCTGCACGGCTGGCTGGAGTTGCTCAAGGGCAATCTGCAGAATGAGGCCGAGGTGACGGTCAAAGCCGCCCCAGCCGCCGGGTCGAGCGATCCGGACAACAGCGATATCCTGCTCGGCATGGCTCAGGACATCGAGCGCCTGTCCAAGGTGGCCAACCGTTTCGAGCTGATCGGACGGCGCAGCAGCTACCAGCAGCTCCAGCTCGAAACCGTGCTGCTCGACACGGAGCGCTATTTCCAGGCCCGCCTTCCCAAGCGCGGCACCCGGATACAGCTCAAGGTGCACATCGAGACGCTCCCGCCGGTGCGCGGCAACGCCACCCTGCTGGAGTGGGCTTTCGAGAACCTGATAAAGAACAGTATCGACGCGCTCACCGGCCGCGGCGGGGTGATCGAGGTCAAGGCAGTCTACGACCGAGAGCGCGACGAGGTGGACGTCACAGTCAGCGACAACGGCCCGGGGATAGCGCGGGACGTGCGGCGGCACATTTTCGAGACCGGGGTCACAACCAAGGCCAAGGGCTGGGGCGTCGGCCTGGCACTGGTGCGGCGGATCGTGGAGGAAAACCACGGCGGCCGGATCGTGCTGACCCACTCGAGCCAGGACAAAGGAGCAACGTTCCTGGTCTGCCTGCCCGCAGCCCCGCATTGAGACTGGTGTCGGTTATTCCGGAACGGATTCGAGACAGAAGAGAGGCTGATGAAAGACCTGCTTGAACAGTTGAACGAACCCCAGCGCCAGGCAGTCACCACCACCGAGGGACCACTGCTGGTGCTGGCCGGGGCGGGCAGCGGCAAGACCCGCGTGCTCACCCACCGTATCGCCTACCTGGTGCGCAATAACGGAGTACCCCCGGGACGGATCCTGGCGCTGACTTTTACCAACAAGGCCGCCGGCGAGATGGAATCCCGCGTGGAGCGGCTCCTGGGCGGCGAGACCCGCCTCTGGATCGGCACGTTCCACAGCGTATTCGCCCGTATCCTGCGCCAGCACGCCGAGTCCCTGGGCTACAACCGCAACTACAGTATCTACGACAGCGATGACAGCGAGCGCCTGGTCAAGAAAATCCTGAAAAGCAGCCCCCTGGACCTGGGGAATCTGACGCCCGGACGGGTGCGGCACGCCATCAGCCGCTTCAAAAACGACCTGCGCCCGCCCGAGGAGGTTCTGGCCAGTCCCAGGCACCTTCTGGAGCGCAAGCTGGCCGAGGTCTACAAGGCCTATGCCGCCGAGCTGAAGGCCAGCAACAGCATGGATTTCGATGACCTGATCCTCAAACCCATGGAGCTGTTCCGGGCCGCGCCCGAGGTGCTGGACAAGTACCGTCAGCTTTTCCGCTACATCCTGATCGACGAGTACCAGGACACCAACCGGGTGCAGTACAACCTGGTGCGTGAGCTGGCCGCCGGCCACGGCAACCTCTGCGTGGTGGGCGATGACGACCAGTCGATCTACGGCTGGCGCGGGGCCGATATCCGCAATATCCTGGAGTTCGAGCGCGATTTCAAGAACGTGACCACCGTGCGCCTGGAGCAGAACTACCGCTCCACCGCGGCCATCCTGGAGGTGGCCCACGCCGTGGTCAGCCGGAACGTGGGGCGAAAGCCCAAGAAGCTCTGGACCGAGCAGAAAGGCGGCCCCGCACCGGTGGTGCTGGAGACGCGGGATGAGCTGGATGAGGCCGCCCAGATTGCCGACAAGCTGCGCGCGGTGCGGATCGAGGACGGCCTGGCCTGGCGCGATTTCGCGGTGCTCTACCGGACCAATGCCCAGAGCCGCGCCCTGGAGGAGGCCCTGCGCCGCAGCCTGGTCCCCTACCGGATCATCGGCGGCCTCCGGTTCTACGAGCGCAAGGAGATCAAGGACCTTCTGGCCTATCTGAAAGTGATCGCCAACCCGCTGGACTCAACCAGCCTGTACCGGATAATCAACGTCCCCACGCGCGGGATCGGGGCGACCAGCCTGACCAAGCTGACCGAACTGGCCAACAGCCGCGGCGAGGCGCTCTATCACGTCCTGGCCGAGGCCGACCAGGCTGCCGGGCTGGGGCAGCGCACCGCCACGGCCGTGATGGACCTTCACACCATGTTCGAGGAGCTGCGCGGCCGCAGCCGCACCGAAAGCGCCGCTTTGATCATTACTGAGTTGCTGGCGCGCACCCGTTACGAGCAGGAGTTCAGCGAGCTGGAAACTCTGGAAGCCCAGGGACGCCTGGACAACGTGGCCGAGCTGGTCAGCGCGGCCGAGGAGTTCAGCCAGCGCTGGGAGCCCGAGAACGGCGGCACCTGCCTGGAGGCGTTCCTGGCCGAGACCTCGCTGGGGAGCGAGATCGATTTCATGAACCCGGACCCGGACTACGTGACCCTGATGACCCTGCACAACGCCAAGGGCCTGGAGTTCCCGGTGGTGTTCATCTCCGGAGTGGAGGAGAACCTTCTGCCCATCGCGCGCGCCTGGGAGGATTCGGCGGACAACGACGACGCCATAGAAGAGGAACGCCGCCTTCTGTACGTAGGCCTGACCCGCGCCAGAAAGCGGGTCTTCCTGAGCTGGGCCGCCAGCCGGCGGCGCTACTCCGAGGTGCTGGACGGCGGTCCCTCCGCGTTCCTGCGCGACATCCCCGAGGGGATGCTCGAGCGGGTGGAAAGTCCCAAAAGCCGCGAGTGGGGCGGCTACAGCCGCTCGTTCTCCGGCGGATCAGGCGGCGGACGGTTCGGCGGCGCGGGCGCAGGCTCGTTCGAGAACCCGCGCGGCCCCCTGGGAGCGGCCCCGCCGATCGGGTTCCCGCGGCAGGCGCCCACGCAGCGTCCGACTGCCGTCTCGGGTGCGGCCACGGCCAGGAACCCGCGCGGCCCGGTGTTCGTGCGCGACCCGGGGGTGGATGAGCCCACCTGGCGCAAGGGCGAGCGGGTCCGTCACCAGGCGTTCGGCAGCGGTTCGATTGTAGAGGTGGACGGTTACCTGGACGACCTCAAGGTGACCGTGCGTTTCGACGGCGGAGTGACCAAGAAACTGGTGGCGCGTTTCGCCAAGCTGGCGCGGGAATAGACAGGCTTTCTATCCTGGAGGCGGTCATGATGAAAGACACGGCCCGCGAGCTGCGGGAGGTGATCGAAAAGGCAACCCCTCGCCTGGAGCGGATCAGCCCGGAGAAGGCAGCCATTCCGCGCGCGCCAGGCAAGTGGAGCCGCAAGGAAATCCTGGGCCACCTGATCGACTCGGCCTCCACCAACCACCAGAGGTTCGTGCGGGCCTGCTACGGGGCCGCGGCGCATTTCCCCGGCTACGCCCAGGATGACTGGGTGCGTATCCAGGGCTACGCCTCCGAGCCCTGGCCCCAGGTGGTGGCTCTCTGGAGCGCCTACAACAGTCACCTGAGCTACGTGATGGAGCGCCTGCCCGAGTCGGCCAGGGAGGCGGTAGTGAATTTCAACGAGGACAATCCGGCGCCGCTGGAGCACGTGGTGGCCGATTACCTGCGGCACCTTCTGCACCATATGGAGCAGATACTGGACGGGCAAGAGTGAGAGGGCACGGAGAGAGGGAAACGACAAATCCCCCTCAATCCCCCTTTGTAAAAGGGGGAGGCTGAAAAGCTTAAGACACAACCCCCGGTTTCCCCCTCTGTTAAGGGGGACTGAACGCTAAAAGCCGGGGCGCTTGATTCCCCCCCTTTCTCAAATGGAGGTCAGGGGGGATTTGATAAAACAATCCGGGCGAACACAAGGTTCGCCCCTGCAAAAAGGCAACCGGCATGGCGGCAAGGAAAACCGACCTCCAGACTATCCCCGGCGTGGGGCCGAGCATCGAGCAGGACTTTCTGCGCCTGGGGATCAACCGGGTGGCCGACCTGCGCGGGGCCGACCCGCAGGCCCTATACGAGCGTCTCACCGCCCTGGTGGGCCAGCATGTGGACCGCTGCGTGCTGTACGTTTTCCGCTGCGCGGTGTACTTTGCCAGCGAGACTCGGCACGAGCCTGAGAAGCTCAAGTGGTGGAACTGGAAGGATTGAAAGGAATTGATAGTCAATTAATTTATAATTTTAATCTTTGCAAAAAACTGTAGGGGCGCACCCGCGTGTGCGCCCGGGCGGACACATGGGTCCGCCCCTACATTTGTCGGTGCAATCGAAAGGCCCCGGAGCGCCCCTGCGGGCCGCTTGTGGCAACAACCCGGCATGGCACAACCTTAATGCGGCCGCAGGACGCCGCAGTCCGGGGGCCGCGCCTGTCTGAGCCTGCACCATTGGCAGCGTGAAAGGTAGAACGAAACGGGAAAGCCCGTAAAGGCCTCAGCGCCAGGAGGCGATTGCGCGGCAGCGCCGCCCGGCACACGGGAGCGAAATCATTACTGCGAAAACACTTGAGATTGAAGGAGCGCCTTGGCCAGGACGAGTTCGCGGCCTCCAATGGCTTTGCTGCTTTCGCCGAAACGAA
>CAYLSM010000140.1:0-11440 GCA_964386505.1 uncultured Gemmatimonadales bacterium | reverse complement strand
GAAAGGATGGCCGCAGGCGCGGACGATGAGGACGGTTTCGGCCTGAGCATGGAGTCGCTGTCCAACCTGACCGACGCTTTCCGGTATTGGCAGCCTGGCCTCGAGGCCGAGGTGCCCTGGGACTCAACAAGCTATGACAGGGTTCTGGTCTCCGGAGCCCGTCTGATGCGCCGCGGGGATTGGGTGGTTACCCTGAGCGGCATTATCAGCCCGCCCTGGGAGGGCAACCAGTATTTCCTGGACCGCTGCACCTACATCGAGGTCTGGAACGCCCGCACCGGGGTCGTGATCGGCGGAGGCCTTACCAAGCGCCAGCCGCAGGTCGCCACACTGCTGATGCAGCCGAGTAACGGCGGAGACTATTTCTGGCCCCGGGAGAGCCGTATCGTGGCGGATGGCGACAGCATGACCCTGGACCTGACCGCCGACCATTTCAGCGCCTGCCTGACCACCCGGGTGCTCAGTGACAAGGAAATGGCAATTCGCGTCCATTTCATCGAGACCAGCCCGCCGCTTCTGTGGCCCAACCGCTACGAGTGCAACCTTCAACTGCAACTCAAATCCGGCGGGACTCTCACGGCCGGAGATGGTGAGCATGCCCTGAGCCAGGACAGGCTGAATGTCTGGGAGAGTCAGCTGGGGGACCGGATCGAGACGGAAAAATGGACACTGAGTGTGCCCGCCGGACGCACCAGCCTGCGTTGGCCGTTCATTCCGTTCTTCAACTATGATGTCGACGGGATCGGCGGAAACAATACCGCTATTGGCATTCTGTCAACTGCGACAAGGATTTATGAGGATGACCTGGAGTACCGTCTGAAGATAAAATAGACCAAACACTGTCACTGCCGCCAGCGGCGCAGGCCGTGACGGCTCAGGTAGAGCGGGATGTGGCGGAACAGCGGATCGCTCGTTTCAACCTCCCGCAGAAGGGTGCGCTTGACACTGGACAGCGGGCCGCAGAGGATTGTGACCGAGCCGCCCTCTCCGCCCGCGCCGTTCACTTTCCAGCCGGCCGCGCCGTGCGCCCGGGCGACCTCTATCACCCTGCGGGCCTCCGCGCCCACCAGGGCCGGGTCCAGGCGTTCCTGCGCCTCGGTATTCTGTATCATCGCCTGGCCCAGGGCCTCGAAATCTCCGGCGTAGAGGGCATCCCGCGAAAGCTCGGCGGTGCGGCGGAGGTCCTCCAGGCGCTTGCAGTCCGGGCCCTCGCCGCGCAGTTGGTCGATCACATTCTCGTGCACCCTGGAGGAATGGTGCCCGTGTCCCAGGTAGATAAGGGCCAGGCGGCGCTCCAGTTCCCACCATGTCTCATCCCCCACCCGTACCGGCGTGACCGTGGCCTGCGGGTACTGGCTCATCTCGATGAAATTCACCCCGCCGAAAGCCGAGGCCAACTGGTCCTGGATGCCGCTCTGCAGGCCCAGCATCCCGGTCTCGATCTCGTGGGCAGTGGCCGCCACCTCCTGCGCGCTCATCCGTCCCGGAGTAAGGCAGTCCAGCGCCCCCACCAGGGCCACACTCACCGCAGCGCTGGTGCCGGTGGAGGCCCCGGCCGGGGCCTCGGAATGGATGGTCACCTGGAACGCCAGATCCTCGGGCAGGCCCATGCGACGGATCGCCGCCTCCAGCAGGGGGTGACGGTCCCAGTCGCCGTTGAACGGGTCCACCGCGTAGCGCTCACCGTAGTTCTCGGCGTGGATCACGCAGCGCTCTGACACCTCGGCGCGCCGAAACACCTCCAGCTGCACCTCCACTATCGGGTAGACCGCGATGTTGAAAACTTTACCATAGCGGGCGAACCAGGTGTCGGTCCAGCCGCCGTTGTCGCAGATACGGATCGGCGCGGCGCTGTTGATTACGGCCAGGGGCCGGGGCGGGTTCATGCAGGTTCTCCGGTGAAGAGTCACAGTTATCGCGCGCAATAATACCACCGCCAGGCCCGCGGTTCAAGTCCGCTGTGTGTTGACGGCTGTTTACGAGCGCCGCGGGCGGTTTTATATTGAGAGAGACTCACGGTTTCAATTCGAATACTCACCCAACACGGAGGTTCTACGATGCGTCATCTCAGCCTGATCCTGACACTGCTTCTCTGCGCCGGCGCGCTGCAGGCCTCCGGTCCGGTGGCCTGGCCCGACCATATCCTGCGCGGGGCCAATGTGGCCACCAACCTGACCGAGGCGGACGTGGCTGTTCTGGCCCTGGACTGGAAAGCCAACTCCTGCCGCCTGCTGATCAACGACCTGGTGCCGGACAAGCCCCCCTACCGTCCCAGCGAGGAGCGGAAGAAAAGAGCGTTCGAGACCCTGGACCTTCTGCTCAAATACAACCTCTACACCGTGTTCAGCCCCAGCCCCTCGTTTCGGGACAACGACCTCTTTTTCTCCAACCCGGAGTACCGTAAGGCCTATGTGGAATGCTGGCAGGAGGTGGCCCGCCGCTACAAGGATGCCGGCCCCATTGCCTACGACCTGATGAACGAGCCGCACGACAGCCTGGCCCGCACCGAGTGGAGCGGCTTTGCCAGGGAGCTGACCCTGGCGATACGGGCCATAGACAGTGTGCACACGATCGTGGTCGAGCCTCCGGAGTGGGGCTGGGCGGACGGGTTCAAGTACCTTGAGCCGACCGGCGACCCCAACACGGTCTACAGTTTCCATTTTTACGGCCCCATGGACTACACCCACCAGCGCAACAACGGCCACATGCGGGCCACCGAGGAGCAGTGGAAAGAGCGGGTCTACCCCGGCGCCACCATGCAGGGAGAGGTCTGGGACCGCGCCCGCCTGGAGGCCGAGGTGCAGAAAGCCGTAGCCTATGGCAAGGCCCACGGGGTGAAAATCTGGTGCGGCGAGTTCGGAGTGGCGCGCTGGGCCGTGGGTGCCCCGCAGTACATGCGCGACTGGATCGAGCTGTGCGAGGCCAGCGACATCGGCTGGAACTACTACGCTTTCCGCGAGTGGGCTCCCATGGACATGGAGATGGACCCCGGGGTGCGTGGCGGCAAGACCGGGCGCGGCGAGACCGATTTCACCCGCCTTTTCCGCGAGTTTTTCTCGCGCGGAAAATAGGCCCGGCAGCTTAAAGCATAACTTCAGATATCACAGATTACGCATTGTTTTACAACAATCTCAAAGACATCAAAACAAAAAGCCGGAGACCGCATGGTCTCCGGCTTTTTTCTGCTTAACTGACGTCTCGATCACAGCGGCCGGGGCTGACCGGGGATCGCCACCGCACGCTGAGGGGCCGGTCCGAAAGCCAGCTTTTCCGGCACCAGGCTCAGGGTGGACTTGGAGATCTCATCCCAGGTGATTTTCTTGCCCGTGTAGGCGCTCTCACGTCCCATGACCGCGGTCAGGGTGCTGTCCACCGCGAAATCCAGGGCGTCGTTGCGCGCCGCACCCTTGCGGATGCTGTCGATCAGCACGTTGTGCTCGTAGACCGTGGCATTGGTGTTCTGGCCGCGGAAACGCCAGTTCACCTCGCCGCGGATACGCTCGCGCGAGTCGCTCATGCCCTTGGTGCCGAACACCAGGTTCGAGCTGGCGTTATCGCAGTTTTCCCATTGACGGCACATCAGGTGCACCTGCACGTCGTTCGGGTACTCGTAGTAGACGCTCATGTTGTCCCAGATATTGCCGTACTTGGGATCGGTGCGCTGCTGACGGCCGCCCTGGGCCAGGGCCGAAACCGGAGTGGCCCCCAGGACCCAGTTCATCAGGTCGATCTGGTGCACCACCATCTCCACGATCTGATCGCCGGAGAGCCAGCAGAAATAGTACCAGTTGCGGCACTGGTACTCCATCGGGGTCCAGGCCGGGTTGTTGCCGCGGTGCCACAGCCCGCCGCCCATGCGCAGGATCTGGCCCGAGACGATCTTGCCCAGGGCGCCCTTGTGGATCTGGTCCACGGTCTCCATCACGGCGGTCTCGTGACGGGCATTCAGGCCGACCACGATGGACAGGCCCTTGCTCTTGGCCGCCTCGGCCGCGGCGCGCGCCTTGCGGCAGCCCACCGGGTCGGTGGCCAGGGGCTTCTCGGCGAACATGTGCTTGCCAGCCTTGACCGCAGCCTCCATGTGCAGGGGACGGAAAGCCGGCGGGGTGGTCAGGATCACGTAGTCGATGTCGGCCTGGAGCACTTTCTGATAGGAGTCCATGCCCACGAACATGTTTTCCTTGGGCACTTTGATCATTTTCTGCAGTTCACCCTGCAGGTCCTTGTCCTCGCGCAGTGCCTTGAGGCTCTGGTCGATCCGGTCCATGCCCAGGTCGGCCATGGCCACCAGCTCCACATTGCCCGGATCGGCGGTGATCGCGTTGGCCGCCGCCCCTGTCCCGCGTCCGCCGCAACCCACCAGCCCGATTTTCAGCCGTTTCTTCGAGGCTTGTGCGTGGGCGCTTTTCACAAAGGGAAACGCCGTTATCACCGTGGCCGCGGCGGCCCCGGCGGTTAGAAAATCACGGCGCGAGATCGATCCATCCAGTTCCTTGCTCATCTTGGCTCCCCTCTCGAGTTATCGTGAAACGACCGGTGGATTGTTAATGACAATTTTAGCCTGACTGTTCATGTCAGACAAGGTTTCCGTCCGAAACATTCACCCATTCGATCCCGAGCTTGCGCACCGCGTAACCCACCTCTTTCAGGCAGTCGCCATAGCAGATCATCCAGTGGAAACCCTGCATCTCTGCGAGCAGCTTGCGCCAGTCGCCGTCCACCTCCACATCGATCTGCGAGCGGCAGATGTCCATGAAGGGGTGGTCCACGATCTTGCCAGAGAACCCGATCCAGCGCGAGGAATGGAAATTGGGCGCGATATTGGTCACTGTCTGGCCGATACGCATCTCCACCTTGGGCGCGGCGCCGTAGTCCGACTCGTAATGGGTCAGGATTTTCACCGGCTCCAGGTCGATCCCGTTCATCCGCCGCGGCGCGGTGCAGTGCGCCACTGTGACTACTCCGTGGTGCGGGTGGGTCGGGTCCTGCATGAACACCGGCCGACCGGAGACATAGCGCAGCAGCACACCCGCCGGGATGACCACGAAATCGCTCTCGCAGAACGCCATCAGGCCGTCATCGTTGATCAGGCTCAGGCTCATGCAGGCGGTGGTCTTGGCGATCGGGATGATCGTGGACATGCAGTTGTTAATTGTCATGGCCGGAGCGTCATGCTCCTGCATCAGCTCGCGGAAAATGTCGGCCAGCAGGATAGCGTTGACCACGAACTGGCGGTCGGTGCCGAGGCTTACCTCCTTGTGCGAGAGCATTTCATCCGCCCTGCGCTCGGCATCCGCTGCTTTCTTCCGGTCGGCCAGGGCTTTCTTGATCCGGGGTTCAAGCTCGGTATAGCTCACCTCGCGGATGTCCATTTTCCACAGGTCGCGGCTGATCCCGGGGGCCAGGTCATATCCCTCACCCCATCCGCCGGCGCCGCCCACTGCCACGATCCGCGTGCCGCGTGCGTTCTTGAGGCCGTAGAGTGCGCGCAGGCGCCAGAGCACATCCGCGTACTCGTCCACCACCACATCGTAGACATCCAGGTTCTTTTCGCCGTATTCGTCCCTGGTCTTGCGCAGGAAACGCGGGTGGGCGATCTCGTACCAGAGGTAGACCGGGCCGCTGCGGTGACGCAGGAACATGATCGCGGGCTTGCCCGGGGCGGTCAGTTTCTCCAGCCAGGAGTTGGAGCCCATGGCGGCGTAGAACAGAAGGGCGTCATGGTCGCCCTCGCCAGCCGCGGCGCACTCGCTCTCGGAGCCGACCTGTACCAGGGGCAGCACCTCCAGCGGGAATTCGGCGTTTTCCACCAGTGCGGCCAGCTCTTTTCCGATCCGCGCCGCCTCGTCCTGCACGTCTGCCATGTCGTGCAGTCCGCCCCAGGGGCGCCAACTGGTCTGGTCCTGACGCTTGCATAGCTCGTAGACCAGCACCGGCTTGACCCGCAGGGGTTTGCCGATCTGGAAATCCCGGGCCGAGACCGGCATTTTCTCAGTCAACTGTCCCGTTGTGCCACTGCCCAGCGCCAGCACCCCAGCGCTACCCGCTCCAAAACCCGCAAACCTGATGAATTCACGACGGTTGAGGTTGGATAGCATCGTCTCTCCCGGCTGTCTCGCAGACACGAATTGTAGTTCCAACGTTGCGGGGGATGTAGATACAGCCTGCATTGCAGGCCGGAACCGGTCTGCGCAGGGGGTATTCGCGGGAGCAAGGGCACACGATTTGCTTATAACGCTTTACCCGTGTTAAAGCGGGGAAAGTGCCTTGAAAAGATATTAGCACACATCGCGAGCGGGCAAAAGGTTTTTTATCGGATCGAACGGCGGGCAGCATGCCTAAACAGACTGAAAGACCGGACAGCGTGGCATTTGGAACTGGAAAAAATACAGCGGAAGGCAAGTCGCTGGTCCAGCGTGCGCTGGAGAAAGCCGCCCTTATCCGGGCGGCGATGGAGAACGAGTCCCCGGCTCAACCAACGGTCACCGGGTAGATACCGTTCAGGTTGCGGCACTTCTCGCCCATGCCCGAACCGACTGAACAGTCCTCTCCGCTCACCCGGAACACGCTGAAAAGCGGCGGCTCAGTGCCGCCCATGAAAAAAACCCCCGGACAACGGAAGGTCGTCCGGGGGTTTACTCGATTTCAGGCTACAACTGTTACGCTACGGGCGTAACATTTATGGACTGGAGGCCTTTCGGCCCCTGCACGATCTCGAAGGTCACCTCTTGATTCTCACTTAAGGTCTTGAACCCATCCGAGTTGATCGCGGAGTAATGAACGAAAACATCCGCGCCGTTCGCCTGCTCGATGAAACCGAAGCCCTTTGCTTCGTTGAACCATTTGACTTTACCGCTAGCCATCAAAACTCCTGCTGTAAATAATGAGTAGCTGCCAAATAAAATAGGTGATGCTCGTTGCAGCTACAAAAAAGGACAGAAAAGGCAAAGCCTCCTCTGCCACGACAACAGTATAACAGCCTTCTCTTTTTTTTGCAAGTATTTTCTTTATTTATTTCGCGTGGTCTTGAATTGTTTCAATTATCTGATTTTTCTCTGACTTCATCTCCGCCTGCGCGAGCCCTCAAGACCGTCCGGGCTTATTTCCGGACAGGCTTGTCAACCCACGGTCACCGAGTAGATTCCGTTCAGGTTGCGGTACTCCTCGCCCATGCCCAGGCCGTAGCCAACCAAATAGTCCTCTCCGCTCACCTGGAACACACTGAAATCCGGGGTGAAAGCGGCGCCCTGACGGTGCAGCAGGACACAGGTCTTGATCGCCGCGGGCTGGAACTCGCGCTCCAGACGCCCGGCCACGCTGCCCAGGGTCAGGCCGGAATCGCAGATATCATCCAGCAGCACCACCACGCGACCGTCCAGAAGGTCGCGACGCGGCGCAAAATGGCTGAACTCCACCACCCCGCGCGAATAGGTGTTGTCCGCGTAAGAGGACACGCTGGCGAAATCGTAGTAGTAACGCCCCGGATAGCTCGCCATCAGATCGCAGGCGAAACGCACACCACCCTTTAGCAGCACAAGAAAAGTCACGGCCGCAGCCTCGCCCTCCGGCCCGGTCAGTCCCTGATACACCCCCTGGGCCATCGCGCCCACTCCGGCCAGTACCTGTTCGTAACTGAACATCAGCTTCAAATTGGCTGACAAGTCGAGCCCCTTCCTTTGCCGGTTCGCCTTAGAATGATACTCCACCCGCCTCTGAAAGTACGTAATCTAAAATCTGTTCTGCAGTTGTCAAAGCCCCGCGGGCTCAGTTTCCATCCATAGAGCGTATCTGCCGCAGCTTTCGGTACAGGGTGGCGGGGCCAATCCCCAGACGGCGCGCGGCCTCGGCGCGGTTGCCGCCCACGCTTTCCAGAACGCGACGGATATGGGCCAGTTCCACCTCCTCGAGGGTGCTCCCGAGCCCGCTCGAGGACTCGGCGGGACGGGTGAGCGAGGGCGGAAGATCCTCAGGAGTGATCACTCCCCCGGAACAGACAATGGCTGCATGCTCAAGCGTGTTCTCCAGTTCACGGATGTTACCCGGCCAGGAGTATTCGAGCAACCGCTCCACGCAGGCGCTGTCCAGCCGAAGATCGGGCATGTTCATGCGCAGGCCGACCCGCTCCAGGATATGACGGGCCAGGGGCAGGATATCCTCGCGGCGCTCGCGCAGGGGCGGCAGTTCGAACAGGACCACCTTGAGCCGGTAGTAGAGGTCGTCCCGGAACTGTCCGGCCTTGACTTTGCGCTCCAGGTCCTGGTTTGTGGCCGCGATCACCCGCACATCCACCCGGCGCGGCCGGGTCTCACCCAGAGGGATAACCTCGTGCTCCTGGAGCACCCGCAGAAGCTTGAGCTGAAGGTTGGAACTGATATCCCCGATCTCGTCCAGAAAAATTGTCCCGCCCTCGGCCTCCTCGAAAAAGCCGCTCTGGTCGCGGGTGGCGCCTGTGAATGCCCCACTCTTGTGGCCGAACAGCTCGCTTTCGATCAGGGTCTCGGACAGCGCGGTGCAGCTCACCGGGACGAACGGCCCCGAGGCGCGGGTGGACAGACGGTGGATCAGGCGCGCCAGCACCTCCTTGCCCACCCCGGTCTCACCTGTGATCAGGATGCTGGAGTCGAAACGCGCGGCGCGCTCGGCCAGTTGCAGAATCCTGACAAAGCGCTGGTTGCGCAGCTCCACCGGGAAAATCGGCTTGCCGTAGAGAGCCTGCTCCAGGCGCTGGCGCTCCTCGGCAAGCTCTCTCTCACGCTGCTGTATCTTGCTGGCCAGGGAGTCGATCTTGCCCCGGATGTCCTCGGTTTGGTAATAGACCAACTGGTCGCTCAGCGGCTTGTCCCACGACATCGCGTCCCGGCCCTCTGCCAGGCAGTGGCTGTCGCCGCGCGCCCGGCAGCGGGTCTCGATGAAATAGACCTGGAACCCAAGACAGAACGAGCAGAACCCGCTGGCGTAGCCGCTCAGCACCCAGCAGCAGGGCAGTTCCTCAGAGACCGGCTCGCAGGTGGCCGCCTCGGCCTCGCTGCTGTCCTGCCAGGTGAATTCCAGACTGCAGCGACCGGCGGCCCGGTCGAGACTCAGGATTTTAAGCTCGGTCTGGGCCGCACCCTGCAGCGAGTTGAGCACCGGCCCGGCCTTGAGCATCTCCTCGGCGCTCTCCCAGTGGAACGAGCGTTTCAGGGCCGAGGCATCCGCCTGGCCCCAGAAATAGCCCATCCGCGTGCAGATTCGTCGCGCGTGCTCCTGGCCGACCATATTCACCAGATCGCGCCGGAACTGGCCCATGGCGAACAGATCATGTATCACCACCCGCCGCCCGAGCAACGAGACCAGGCCACGCGAGAAACGGAAAAGGTTCTGCAGGTCCAGGTCCTCGGCTTTCATCGTCGCCGCCTCTGTAGGTGTATTAATTTGATAGACTAACTATCATAATTATAGACAGTCACCCGTAAAATTGCAACTCTCAATTTGATTTTCTTTTTGTCTATCAACGGATTAAGCCGCGGCGGGAAAATGTGCACAATCTTTGCTCATATAGGACAGCAGAGCTGGTACACACTATCGGATGGATTTTGGTCAACTCGGGAGGAAAGTATGCATCTGCCAAAAGCTCTACATGTTGAAACATGCCTTATGTGCGCTTTCGCGATAGGCCTCAGCCTGTTCATCGGCTGGTTTATATGGATCAGGACCGGCAACGCTTTCACGGCCGGGCTGGCAGTGCTGATGATCCTGATATTCTGCACCATCGCGCCGAAAGTCAAACATATCCCCTGAGCCGGGAGACCACCCCAGGCCAGAGTTACGCTGCCCCCCCAACGCACTCCCCCGCAACATATATCGTCGCTCACGATATTAAGACACTTCGAAATCATTAAAGTATTCTATGGCCGGGCCGTCTTCCGCCTTTCGGGAAAGAGTAATGCTTTTTCTGCCCATCTCTGGGGCCGTAAAATAAAAAAGCCGCAGAGCGAGTCCCCCGCGGCTTTCATCTTGTCCCATTCTGTCGGAAAATCACTCAGGGCAGCCGTCCCGGCTCACGCAGCCCGGCTCCTGAGCGCCCGGTGAGCTTGTCACCCAGGTCGCGGCGGGCAACCTCGGCCAGGGCCTCCAGACGCTTGACAATGTCCGGATGTTCCGCGGCCACGTCCTTGGTCTCTCCCACATCGCTCTCCAGGTCGAACAGCGACATCTCGATGCGGTCCTGATCATAAGGCACCGGCATGCCGCCCTTACCTCCGGGGCGGCCGTGCAGGGTGCGGTAGGCGTGCGGCACGTGCAGTTTCCACTTGCCGCTGCGCACACCATGCAGCTCGCCCATCCAGTAGCAGTAGTAGGCCTCGGTCGGGCTGACCGCGCCTGGCTGGCACTCGATCAGCGGACGGATATCGCGCCCGTCGATGGGCAGCTTGGGCAGCTCCGCCCCGGCCAGACCGGCCAGGGTGGGCAGAATGTCCATCGTGGTGGCCAGTTCAGCGCAGACTCCGCCCGCCGGGATATGCCCCGGCCAGCGCATTACGCACGGCTCGCGCATGCCGCCCTCGAACAGGGTCCCCTTGCCCTCGCGCAGCGGCCCGGCCGACCCGGCGTGCTCCCCGTAGCTCAGCCAGGGGCCGTTATCCGAGGTGAAAATCACCAGCGTGTTCTGGTCCAGGCCGTTCTTGCGCAACGCCTCCAGCACCTGGCCCACCGACCAGTCGATTTCCTCGATCACATCCCCGAACAGCCCACGAGCCGTGGCCCCGGCGAACTTGTCGGAGACGTACAGCGGAACGTGGGGCATGTTGTGCGCCAGGTACAGGAAAAAGGGACGCTCGCGGTTGCGCTCGATAAAGCTGACCGCGTGCTGGGTGTACCAGGTGGTCAGGTTGCGCTGGTCGGGGTTGTACTCCACCACCTTCTCGTTCTCGTACAGCGGCAGGGGCGGATAATCGGCGCCGTTGGTCGGGTGCTTGGGCCACATGTCATTGGAATAGGGCAACCCGAACCACTCATCGAAGCCGTGGCGGGTGGGCAGGAACTGCGGCGAGTCGCCCAGGTGCCACTTGCCGTAGATCGCCGTGGCGTAGCCCGCGCCCTTTAGCACCGAGGCGATCGTGGCCTCGCTGTCGCTGATCCCCACCTTGGAGGCCGGTCCCAGCGCGCCCAGGATACCAACCCGCTCCGGGTAGCAGCCGGTCAGCAGCGCCGCCCGCGAGGCCGAGCAGACCGCCGTGGCGGCATGGAAATCGGTGAAACGTACGCCCTGCGAGGCCATGCGGTCGAGGTTGGGCGTTATATAGCCCTTGGCGCCAAAACAGCCGATATCGCCATAGCCCAGATCATCGCAGAAAATGATCACGAAATTGGGACGGGTGGCCGAGGTGGCGCCGGCCTGGCCGCACAGACGCCAGGGGCAGGCCGCAAGGCAATGCGCGGCGTCTATTTGAGCGAAACG
>CAYLSM010000139.1:0-11517 GCA_964386505.1 uncultured Gemmatimonadales bacterium | reverse complement strand
TGGCGGCCGTGCCCGTGCTGGAGCGCGCGGGGATGGAGAACAACCGCGAGTTCCTGACCCAGATGTTCCGCCGCATGCTGGACTGGCACCGCGGGGACGGCTGGTTCATGGACGGCGGCAACCGCAGTTTCGACAACTACAATTTCTGGGGCTTCCAGCTCTACAACCAGCAGTTGATGTACTACGACGAGAAATGGCACGACCAGTTCGGGGCCGAAGTCAACCGCACCACGGACGAGTTCCTTAGAGCCTTCCCCTATTTCTTCGGCCGGGACGGTGGGCCGATCCCCTACGGGCGCTCGACCACCTACCGTTTTGCCATGCTCTCGGCCCTGGGCTGGGCGCAGCTTAACGGGGCCAACACCCTGGACCCGGGCATGAGCCGTCGTATCGCCTCGGGCTGCCTCAAGTATTTCTGGGAGTACGGCTGCCTGAGCGCCAACGGCCTTCTGGAGCCTGGTTACCGCGGGGTGAACAGCGCCGTGGCCGAACCCTATATCGACCGCGGGGCGCCCTACTGGGCGGCGCAGGGTCTCTGCTGCCTTCTGATCCCGGAGAAAGACCCGTTCTGGACAGCGCTGGAGAAACCAATGCCTGCCGATGGCGCCGGGGGCCGGATCGCCCTGCCCGGGGCGCAGATGCTGTTCAAGGTCAGCCCGGTGGACGGGGAGGCGCGGCTTTATCCGGTGGGTCAGCCTTTCAGCCACTGGGGAGCCTGGCAGCGCGGAGTGAAGTACTGTCAGCTCGCCTACTCCAGCTACCTGGGCTGGGCCGTGACCGGCGAGGGCGGCCCCGACCTGGGCGCTGGCCGCACCGGGTTCTCGCAGGACGGGAAAAAGTGGAAATGGCGTGAGAAGCCGCGGGTGATCCAGGTGAGCGATGACCATCTGGAGGGCCGCGAGTACATGGAATTCCCCGACACCCTGTTCCCGGCCGGGGACTATGACGATATCGGCGAAATCCACACCCACACCCTGGTGGGCACGGACGGCGAGGTGCACGTGTTCTGGCACGACAGCGGCCGGCCGGTATACCTGTACCTGGGTGGCTACGGGATCAGTGTGCCCCACGGCGGGAACCTGGAGAGCCGGAAGGCCCAGGGACGGCTGGAAATACAGGGCGGTGAGAATCATTCGCTCATCCGGGTGCTGCAGGGGCCGGCGGGTGTGATTGAGAGCGAGCTGGCCGAACCTCGGCCCGGCTGGTTGCACTCGCACAATTTTGGCGGACGGGGCGCATACCCGTTCTGGCGCTCCTCAGAGCCGGTCAATGCCAATGTGCCGGTGGTGGTGTATGTAAACGGCACGCGGGGACGTACGCCGGGGGAGCCGCAGTCGCTGGCCGTGCGCACCGAGCGCGACAGAATGTATATCACTTTCGAGGGCCGCGAGTACTCGATTAAGATTCCCTATTGATCCATCAACAGGAGGCACCATGCCAGCCGGACCAGTCGACAACCGCGTATTCTACTACACCGCGCCGCGCCAGCTCGAAATCAAATCCGAGCCCTGCCCGCCTCCCGGGCCGGGCCAGGTGCGCTGCCGCACGGTCTGCTCGCTCGTTTCCATCGGCACCGAGATGATCTGCTACGAGCGGAATGTCGAGCCTGGTACGGTTTGGGATGCCTGGATACAGTTCCCGTTCGAGCCGGGTTACTCCAGCGTGGGCGAGGTGGTGGATATCGGCCCGGGAGTGGAAAACCTGGCCCCGGGGCAGCTTGTCTGCAGCCCGGCCGCGCACCGCGCCTGGTTTGTCGACCGGGCCGACCTGGTTTACCCGGTGCTGCCGGGGGTGAGCCCCGAGCAGGCCGCCTGGTTCCAGCTCGACATCATCGTGCAGAACGGTATCCGCGAGGCGCACCCGGCCCTGGGCGAAAGCGCGGTGGTGGTGGGCCTGGGTCCGCTGGGCCAGCTCGCCGTGCGCATTCTGGGCCTGACCGGGCTGAAACGCCTGATCGCGGTCGACCCGATGCCGGAACGCTGCCGTCTGGCCGAGGGCCACGGCGCGACCAACATCCTCTGCACAGGCAGCGACAAAGCGGAGCCGCAGATAGCCGAGCTGACCGGCGGTCAGGGCGCCGACCTGGTGTTCGACATCACCGGGCACCCCTCGGTGTTCCACAGCGCGTTCCGCATGCTTGGCAAGCGCGGGCGTCTGGGTCTGATCGGTGATGTGCCCTGGCCTGGCAAGCAGACCCTGACCCAGGATGTGATCGGCAAGAGCATTTCAATCATCGCCGCGCATGGCGCCAACCCGCCGCTGAGCGGCAACTGCTATTACCGCTGGGGCAAGAAGGAACTGGTGAGCTTCTTCTTCGAGCTGATGGCCCAGAAACGGATCAGCCTGGAAGGTCTGGTCACGCACCGGATCACGCCGGAAGAGGCCCCAGCGACCTATGCCCAGATATTCGCCGACCGCAGCCGCTACCTGGGTGTCATAATCGACTGGCGTAAAGGAGCCTGAACATGCACGCACCATTCCGTTTCGCCGTCGTCGGCACCGGAGACATAGCCGGGTTTTACCTGGGACATTTCAACGCCCGTTCCGAGGAAATGCGGGAGAAAGTGGAGTTCGCCGGGGCCTGGGACTGCCTGGCCGAAAAGAGCGCTTCTTTCGTGGAAAAGCACGGGGGACGGGCTTTCCCCACGCTGGAGGAGCTGCTGGCCGACCCAGCGGTGGATGCGGTGATTAATCTCACTCCGGCCCAGGTCCACGAGCAGGTCACCCGCCGCGCCCTGGAAGCGGGCAAGCACGTGCATTCCGAAAAGCCGCTGGCCCTGAGCCTGGAGACGGCCCGTGAGCTGGTCTCCCTGGCCGCGGCCAAGGGCGTGACTCTCTCCTGCTCGCCCTTTATCCTTCTGGGACACAACCAGCGCAAGGTGAAAGACCTTCTGGACTCGGGCCGGATCGGCAAGCCGGTCTCGGCCACTGCCGAGCTGTACCACGGTCGCGCCGAGACCTGGCACCCCAACCCTGAGCAGTTCTACAAAGTGGGCGCGGGTCCAGTGCTGGATGTCGGCCCCTATCCCGTGTCGCTGCTGCTCTACTGGTTCGGGCCGGTGAGCGAGGTGCAGGGCATGTTCGACATCGCGGTCCCCGAGCGCACCGACCTGAAAGGCCGCACGTTCAAGGTGGATGTGTTCGACCAAGGCTTTGCCCTGCTGCGGTTCCGCAGCGGAGTGATCGCCCGGATCGCGTTCTCGTTCGCCAACTCCAACACCAGCCATCACGGCCTGGAAATCCAGGGTGACAAGGGCAGTATCAGCCTGGCCTCGATGTTTGCCGCGGAGGGTGAGCTGCGCATCTCGGAGCGGGACTCCAGCCAGTGGGACCAGGTGGAGGGCACGCCCGGGCCCTGGCCGGCCAGCGGCGTGGACTGGTCGGGCGGTATCGTTGAGCTGGCCCGGGCCGTGCGCGGCAAGCGCGAGCCGGCCGACTCGGCCCGCCTGGCCCTGGAGACCCTGGAGGTGCTTTTTGCGATCAACCGCGCCGGCGCGAGCGGACGTACGGTGAGCCTGGGCGAAGAATAACCGACCTTGCGGAAAGGGTTGCGCGTGTGGAGAGAATGAAAAAGGACAACCGGAAATCCCATCTGGAGGACCCGGCCGCGGCCAAGCGTCTGGACAGCCTGGTCCGGACCGCCGAGGCCGCCCTGCGCGACGGGCGCAGCCTGGCCGGGACGCTGAGCGCGCAAGACCTGGACGAACTTCAGAGCCGCTACAGCCTTTTCGAGGACCACCGTGACAGCGCTGGGTTCCTGACCGACAGCACCCATGTGATCACCAAGATCGGCACGCCGCGGCCCTGGATACATTTCCTGGTCAGCCGACACGACCGTGAGTTCGGCCTCTACGGCACGCTCTGGGACCAGACCGGGGCCGGGTTCAGTTGCTATGACGGGGTGCACGCCGGCCCGCTGACCGCCAACGGCGACAAGTCCTACGTGCCCACCGCTCCACGGGCCGCGGATCAGCGCTTTTTCTGGCTGCGCGAGGAAACCGGAGCGGGGGTGGATATCTGGCACGCCTTTCCGCTGCAGGGGCGCGAGGAGGAGCAGTACAGCGATTTCCGCTGCGAGCAGGGGACAGCCGCCCTGGCTATCGCCGCCGAGCGCAGCGGGGTAGCCTCGCGGCTCGAGGTGTTCGTGCCCCTGGATGAAAGCCTCGAGGCCTGGCGTCTCAGCCTGACCAACCGAAGCGACCGGGTCAGAAAGCTTTCTCTTTTCGTGCATGTCAACTGGGGCCTGGAGTCGTACCCCGGGCATGCCTTTGTGCAGCAGGTGGTGAGCGAGGGGGTAGTCTACCCGGAGCAGCACGCCCTTCTGGCCCTGAACAACGACCGCAACAACCTTCTGCCCCGCTCCGGCTGGCTGATGAGCAGCCGTGCGTTCGACAGCTGGGACCTCTCGGGCGAGGATTTCACGGGCGGCGGCCGTCAGCGTCTCTATCCCCGCGCCGTGAGCGAGGGCCGCTGCCGCAATTCCTCGGGCTACCAGCCCTGGATGGGCCTGGTCTCGGCCATGCAGTTCAGTTTCGAGCTGGCGCCCGGCGGCAGCGAGGCGGTCGAACTGCTGCTCGGGACCACGGACTCCGACCGTGAGGCGTTCCGGGGCGAGCTGATCGCCCTGCGCGGACGGTTTTTCTCATCCGGGGCCTGGGCGGCCCGCCGGGAGGAGGTGCGGAGCTGTTTCGAGACACAGGTGCGCCGTCAGATGGGCCACACCCCGGACACCGAGCTGGACCGTTTCTACAATGTCTGGTCGCGGCAGCAGAACCACTCCCAGAGCCGCCTTCTTCTGGGCAACCCCAAGCTGGGTGTGCGTGACATCCTGCAGTACCTGCTGGGCATCTGCTCGTTCGACCCCGAGTACGTGGCCGTGATGCTGGCCACCACGCTGCGCCACCAGTACGAGGACGGCGGGGCGATGCGCGGGTTCGACAAGATCGCCGGCGGGCAGCACGACCTGCGCCGCTACATGGACAACTGCTCCTGGATCCCCGATACCCTGGTCACCTATGTCAAGGAGAGCGGCGATCTCGCTTTCCTGGACCGCGAGGAGGGCTTTTTCAACCCACAGACCGGGCGCACAGAGAGCAAACCCTCGGTCACGATTTACGAGCATGCCCGCCGCGCTGTAAAGAGCCTTTATGAAAACCGCGGGCTGCACGGGCTGTGCCTGATCGGCCACGGCGACTGGAACGACGCGCTGGACGGGGTGGGACGGGACGGCAAGGGGGTGAGCGCCTGGCTCTCCATGGCCCTGGTCTGGGCCGCGCGAAAGTTCCGCGAGCTGGCCGTGCTGCGCGGTGACAGCGCCAGCCTGCGCCTGACTGACGAGATTATCGCCGAGGTCACATCCGCGCTCAACACCAACGCCTGGGACGGCAGCCACTACATCTACGCTTTCTCCTCGGACGGCCGTCCGGTGGGCAGCAGCGCTTGCGCCGAGGGCAAGTTCCACCTGAATGTCAACGCCTGGTCACTGTTCAACGGCGTGGCCGAGTCGGCCGGGCGGGTGGAGACGGTTCTGCGGGCCGTGGAAAAGGTCAACACCCCGCTGGGATGTGTCCTGATCGACCCGCCGTACACGCTTGCCTCGCGCGAGCTGGTGGGACGGATCGCCGACCAGGTGCCCGGGCAGTTCGAGAACGGGGCGATCTACACCCACGGCCAGAGCTTCCTGACCTACGGCCTGGCCTGCCTGGGACAGGGCGGGCGCGCCTGGGCCGAGCTGAAGAAAATCCTGCCTTCTGCAACGCTCCCGGATATCGCCACCGGGCCGCCGCATGAGATGTCGAACTACACCGTGGGGCCGAGCCACCCCTATTTCGGGCGCAACCTGTTCAACAATTTCACCGGCTCGATCGGCTGGCTGCGCCGCAGCGTGGAGCGCCTGTACGGCGTGCTGGCCGATTTCGACAGTTTGATCATCGACCCGGTCCCGCCGTGTCAGTGGAAAGAGTTCAGCGTGGAGAAAATGTTCCGCGGCTGCCGGGTGACCGTTAAGGTGCTGAACCCGCAGGGGGTGGCCCGCGGCGTGGTGCGGGCGCGCCTGGACAGCGGCGGGACGCTGCCGGTGGACAGTGGAGCGGCGCGTATTCCGCAGGCGCTCCTCCAGGGATGCAAAGCTGTCACCTGCGAAGTGCTGATGGGTAAATAAGAAAGCTGCTTTCCGGCCCGGGCCTTGTCTGAGGCGCCGTGCGAATATCGATCCAAAGAGGGAGGTTGTACCGAAAATGCCGGTTACGAATATCAAAGGGGAAAAGATCCGTCTGGCCGACTACACCTGGGATGAGTTGGAGTCGCGCCAGGACAGAAAAGAGCTTATCTTTGTCCAGACCATCGGGGCGACCGAGGAGCACGGCTATCACCTTCCCATGGGCACGGACACCTACCAGGCCGTGGCCGTGGCCGAGGCCGCGGCGAAAAAGCTTTCCAACGTGATTGTAATGCCCGAGATTCCCTACAGCTACTGCCTGGACACGATGAGTTTTTGCGGCACGGTCACTTTCAGCGCCGCTACAGTTATTTCCATGGTCGGCGATATCGCCGAGAGTGTCTGCCGTCACGGGTTCGGCAAGCTGGTGCTGTTCAACGGGCACGGCGGCAACAAGGGCGTGCTCGAAACCGCCCTGCGCGACTCCCTCCAACGTCTGGCCGGCCCGGCGGCCAACCTGCGGCGCGATTTCAGGATGTACCTGGTCAATGCGTTCGCCACGATCGCCCCGCAGCTCCAGAAACTGACCGAGGGCAAGGAATATGGGCACGCCTGCGAGCTGGAGACCTCGCTGATGCTGCTCCTGGACCCGGACCTGGTGAAAATGGAGCGCGCGGTGGAGGAGTACATGCAGGGCGACCCCGACCTGGTCTGGATGGTGCGTGACATGAAAGAGGCCTCGGTGAGCGGTATCCACGGCGCAGCCACGCTGGGCACGCGGGAAAAGGGCGGGAAGATTTTCAACCTTCTGGTCGATGACCTGGAAAACTTTTTGCGAAGGATTTGAAAGCGGACCTTAACATATAATACACACTTCAATTGCCGAAGGAGGCTGAATGACGACGATTTCCAAAGTGGACACACTTGTGGTGGTGGTCTACATGCTGCTGATGGTCGCGGTCGGCGTGGCCCTGTCGATCTTCAACAAAAACGACGCCGACTTTTTCAAGAGCGGCAACAAGCTGCCATGGTGGCTGTCCGGCATATCGCTGTTCATGACCTCTTTCAGCGTCTACACTTTCACCGGTGGGGCTGGCCTGGCCTACCGAGCCGCTTCGGTGGGGCTTCTCACCTACCTGACCAACTGCTTCGGTCTGGCCCTGGCGGTCTGGTTCCTGGCCTCGCGCTGGCGCCGTTCGCGCTCGGACACGGTGATGTCGTACCTGTCGGAGCGCTACGGGGTCTCGACCAACCAGCTTTACTCCTGGACGCACATGGTGATCTGGATCATCCAGGGCGGGATCATGCTGCTGGCCCTGGGCAAGTTTGTCTCCGTGGCCATGGGCACCCCTCTGAACCTGACCATCGCGGTCTGCGGCGGCGTGATCGCCCTGTACTGCCTGATCGGCGGGCTGTGGGGCGTGGTGGTGACCGACACGCTCCAGTTCATGGTGCTGTTCCCCTGCTGCCTGGTGGTGATGATCCTGAGCCTGTTCGAGCTGGGCAGTTTCTCCCGCCTGGTCACCGACGCCCCGGCCGGCTACTGGAGCGTGAACACTCAGGAGTTTTCTTGGCCCTGGCTGATCGCCTACGGGATCATGATGACATTCGCCATGTCCAGTGGCGGCGCGGCCCAGCGTTATTTTTCGGTGAAGGACGAGCGCGAGGCGCGTAAGGTGGCCCTGATCACCATGCTGCTGCTTCTGGTGGCCCCGGTGATCTGGCTCACACCGCCGATCGTGAGCCGGATTATCGGTCTGGACCTGAGCGCCGTGGCGATGGGCCAGAACGCACCGCACGAGGCGGCCTATGTGGCGTTCTGCATGAAATTCCTGCCCCACGGGGCGATGGGAATCCTTCTGGCAGCCATGCTCTCGGCCACGATGAGCACCCTGAGCGCCAATTTCAACGTCATGGCCGGGATCGTGACCGAGGACATTATCAAGCAGCTCCTCTGGAAAAAGGCCAGTCCCAAAGCCCTGTTGTTCATCGGCCGGGTGGTGACCCTTCTGCTGGGCGGCCTGGTGATCACGGCGGCGATAGTGCAGTCCGGGGTCAAGGGCGGCGTGTTCAAGCTGATGATCACCCTGAGCGGGGTCTGTATCGTGCCGGCCGGCATCCCCATCATCTGCGGCCTGTTCTACCGTCACACCCCCTGGTGGGGCGCGATGGCCTCCTACGGCGCAGGGCTGGGGATCGGTCTTATCAGCCTGATTTTCAACCGCGAGATACCGTTCACCCAGGAGATTTATATCGTGGGCGGACTGAGCGCAGTGGTTTATTTTGTGCCAGGGCTGTTCATCCAGGCCAAGGGCAAGTACAAGGAGAGGCTGGACGCGTTCTTCAAGAAAGTCACCACTCCGGTGCAGCCGGGTGAGGTGGGTGATACACAGTTCACCGATGCCGGAAGTATCCGGATCACCGGCTGGACCACGGTGGGCATGGGCGTGGCCGCAATGTTCCTGGGGTTCATGGACCTGCCGTTAATCGGCCGGGTGATCAATTTCTCGATCGCCGCGCTGATGGCCCTGATGGGGGTGTTCGTGCTGGTGGCGGCGCGCCTGATCCAGGGCTACAAAAGACGCCGGGCCTGAGCCAGGCTCGTCTTGGAATGCTGGTCGCATAAAAAAGCCCCCGGAACTTATAGTTCCGGGGGCTCATTATTTCATTTGTGGTCGTCCCTTTATTGAATCAGGCAACCACAGGCTTTACATTGGCGGCCTGCGGCCCTTTCGGTCCCTCGATGATGTCGAATTCGACTTCCTGATTTTCGGCCAGCGACTTGAAACCATCTGTCTGGATGGCCGAGTAGTGAACGAACACATCCGGGCCACCATCCTGCGCGATGAATCCATAACCCTTGGAATCATTGAACCATTTCACTTTTCCCATCGCCATCTTGGGATACTCCTGAATAAAATTGGCGGGACATGGCCCCACGGGCGCCGAAAGCATCCGAAAGGCCGACAGCAAAGGCATTTGCGAGAACGGCAAAGGCCGTTCCTGCATATTCTTTAACATATAATTTGCATCTTGGCAAGCAAAATCGTCCGAATTTAAAAATAATTTCTGTCCGTCTTCTAATTAAATTCCCTCAAGAGGCCGCCGGATAAGGCTTTGAGCTTAGTCTCCTCAAGCCGTTATTTTTGTCACAGTCCCTGAATCAGCCCCGGTGCAGCCACTGGAACACCCCCAAAGCGGCATAAACCGCCAGAATACTTCCCGCCATCAGCGCCCAGGCGATTGTCAGGCTGCGTGTCCCGTGCGCCGAACGCCCGTCGCCCCTGAGCTTCAGGTCACTCGGTCGCCAGCAGATCGAGTCCACCACCTCGCGCGGCGTCTTTTTCGTGAACAGCGACACGCTCCACAGTATCAGCAGGCTGAGTGCAAACACCAGGGTGGCCCGGTTGTAGAAGCTGTTGTAGCGCGTGAACGGCTCCATCCTGAACAGCACCTTGTCCACCAGCTCGTTGAGCGCGAACCCGGCGATAAAAGTCACCGTGGCGGCCGTGCTGGTCGCGCCCTTCCAGAAAATTCCCACAATGAACAGCGCGGCCACCGGCGCGGCGAAATAGGCGTTGATGTTCTGGATGATCAGGAACACCTTGCCCTGCTGCTCCGAGAACAGGATCGCGAACCCCACGGCCACTATCATGAACAGCGCACTCAACCACTTGCCCCAGCTCACCTGCTGCTCCTGGGTGGCGTCCTTTTTCCACAGCGGGACGATCAGGTCGAGCGTGGCCACGGTGCTGGCCGAGTTGAGGGCCGAGGAGATGGTGGACATGATCGCCGAGGCCAGCCCGGCCATGATCAGGCCCACGAGGCCCGCCGGCACCAGGCGAGCCACCAGAAGGGCGAACACGTGGTTGGGGTCGACGCCCGGGCCCAGCACCTTGTAGGCGATCACCCCCGGCAGGCAGATGATGAAGGGCAGCAGGAGTTTCATGTAGCCGGCGAACACCGCTCCCATGCGGGCATCCCACTCGCTGCGCGCGCCCAGGCAGCGCTGGACCATGAACTGGTTGGTGCAGACATACCACATGCTGACCGAAAGCACCGTGCCCACCATCCCGGCGAACGGGAACTCGGGGTGATCGGCCGGATAGGCCAGGAAAAATTTCTGCGGCAGCTCCTGCATCAGGGGCAGCAGGCCTCCGGTGGCCTTGAGTCCCAGGACAGTGACCACCGCCCCCCCGGCGAACAGGATAATGAACTGGAGAAAATCGGTCCAGACCACGGAGAGCAGGCCGCCGTAGATCGTGTAGACCGCCGTGGTTACGGCCATGAGCAGCACCCCGTGCACCGGGTCGATCCCGAACAGGGCCTCCAGCACCACCGCCCCGGCGTAGAGGATCGCGGCAATGAACCCCAGCACGTAGGTAAGGAGCGTGCTCAGCGCGTACAGGTAGCGTGTGGTGCGGTTGAAACGCCGCTCCAGGAACTCGGGCATGGTGTAGAGGCCGCTTCGCATGTAGTAGGGCAGGAAAATCCAGACCAGCAGCGAGTAGGTGTACCAGTTGCCCCATTCCATGTTCGCCACCACCAGGCCGGCGGCATAGGCGAAACCGATCATCCCGACAAAGTGCTCGCTGGAGATGTTGGCGCTGGTGAGCGAGCCGCCGATGGCGTACCAGGGCAGACGGTCGCCGGCCAGGAAATAGTCGCGCGAGGTCTTTTTCTCGCGCCGCGCCACATAGATGCCCAGCACAACCACCGCGGCGAAGTAGCTTATGAACACCAGCAGGTCGAGAACCGAGAGCGTGACGCGTTGCATGGGCGTTCCTGTGGGCGGTTACAGGGTTAATAGGTTTCTAATGCCGTGTCGATGGCAATCATCAAAGCGGGAAAGGCATACGGAATTGTTTATTCTTCTTTCGTTTCGGCGAAAGAAGCAAAGCCAGCGGGGGCCGCGAACTCGTCCCAACCGAGGTACCCTTTCCGACTCCGGTGTGCCCGAAGCCTCGATTCCGCTGCCGTATTGCGGCGGCGGCGCTGCCGCGAATCGCCGCCGAGCCACGGGTTTTTTCCGGCCGGGTCGTTTCACTCGCAACTACACGCTGCCAGTGGTGCAGGCTCAGACAGGCGCGGCCCCCAAAGACAACTGCGGCGGCCCGGCGGCCGAACGAGGGAGACTTGTCCCAACCGCGTGGCTGTCTTGCGGATTCAGCGGCCGTTGTACTCGCGCACGGCCTCGATCATCGCCACGATGTTCTCCACCGGGGTGAGGGCCTGGACATTGTGGATCGCGTTGAACACGAACCCGCCGCCCGGAGCGAACACCTCGCAGGGCTCCCGCGCCTGCCGTCGTCCCTGGTCCGGCGTTCCCAACGGCCGGGTGCCGAGGGTGTCCCCACCGC
>CAYLSM010000138.1:0-11525 GCA_964386505.1 uncultured Gemmatimonadales bacterium | reverse complement strand
TGGCCGTAGCCCGGACCGCTGAAAAACGCCAGCAGGGTCTGGAAACACCACATCATGACCCAGGGCCAGAAAGTCTCCCAGGCGCCGACCGGATAGCCGGCCATGGCCTTGTCCGCCATGTAGCCGATGTGCGCGGTGGGCCACCAGGTCTCCCAGCCGGCCGGGGTGTGGGCGGCGATAAAAGCGGCGTCCACCTTGGCGAACGCCACCACCATGATGTAGATCGAGGTTATCAGGAGGATGAAAGTCTGGATCAGATCGGCGTAGGCCACGCTGAACAGCCCGCCCAGCATGGCGTACAGGGCGGTGAACGCGATCACGATGATGCCCAGAATCTGGGCGTTGACTGTCGGGTCGGGGTGCACCGCGGGTACGAACGCGCTTACAAACTTGCCCACCCCGACAAAGGCGTAGGCCACGTAGCCGATCAGCAGGCCGATGGAGACAAAGGCGATGGTCATGCGGGGCAGCTCGCCGGCCCAGCCCTTGCCGAAACGGGTGCTCATCCACTCGGCCGCTGTGACCACGTTCGAGCGACGTATCCAACGACCCAGGTGGCAGGCCATGGCTATCTCGGCCACCACCCAGATGTTGTACCAGAACGAGCGCACGCCCATGAAATAGAAAATGGAGACATTGACCATCGTGCCGGTGATGTCGATCGAGGACATGCTCGAACTCATGGCCGTGATCCACCAGGGGATCTTGTTTCCGCCCAGGAAATAGGAGCGCACATCGGTCGAGGCGACCCGGCAGTGCGCCAACCCGATCCCGAGCATGATTGCGAAATACAGGCCGATGATGATGTAATCGAGGCTGCCCATTCTGTCTCCCTGTCTTAACTGCCGTTCGGTCATTTAATTGCGGGGAAAATCTGCGTGAGAGAAAAAGCGGAGGAAACAGCCGGGACGGGAGCCGCCCGCGGGCTGTGGAATAATTTAGGCCAAACTGTCTGGCAGTCAAGGATTAAGCCACAGGGGAGGTAGCGCGCTCAGAACTGGAAATAAATGAACTCGTTGTTGTTGAACTCGCCGAATACGATTATGACGAGCAGGACGGCATAGAGCATGGCATAGCGGGTCCAGACACCACCCCGCGGGGCGATGCGCTCGCCAAGGGAACCGTGGCGCTGAAGAAGGTGCACGGCTTCGAGCAGAAGGATGGAGAGGAAGGCGATCAGCAGGCCGCTATTGCTCAGGCCGAGCAGGAATTCAGTCTTGCCGGGTGTGGCGAGCATGCGTTTGAACTGCTCCCAGTCGCTGAACTGGAATATCTTTTTCAGGATAGTCAACGCCTGCTCCAGGTTCCGGGCCCGGAAGAACACCCAGGAAAACAAAACCAGGTGGAAAGTGGTCAGCACGCGCAGGACGCGCAAAAGCCCCGGCCTCTTTATCAGCCCCAGGGCCGAAACCAGGGCGAAGCGCGCTTTCTCGGTCCAGAGGGCGAACAACAGGTAGAGCCCATGCAGGGCACCCCAGATGACAAAGGTCCAGTTGGCGCCGTGCCAGAGGCCGCTGACCAGGAAAGTGAAAAACAAGTTAAAATACCAGCGGGCACGGCTCACCCGGTTGCCTCCCAGCGGGATGTATAGATAGTCCCTGAACCAGGTTGAAAGCGAAATGTGCCAGCGGTGCCAGAATTCGCCTATAGATTTGGAGAAATAGGGCCGACGGAAATTCTCCATAAGTTCGAAACCCATTATCCTCGCACTACCAATGGCAATATCGGAGTATCCCGAGAAGTCACAGTAAATTTGGAAGGCGAAGAAATAGGTGGCGATCAGCAGGGCCACCCCCCCCTGCTGATCCGGGTTTGCATAGACTTTATTCACCAGGATGGCAAGGCGGTCGGCGATGACCACTTTCTTGAAAAAGCCCCAGAGCATCTGCTGCATGCCACTGAGGAAACGCTGAAGATCGAAGGAATGGATGTTGTAAAACTGCGGCAGGAGGTTGGTGGAGCGTTCTATCGGTCCGGCAACGAGTTGCGGGAAAAATGAGACGTAAAGTGCGAAAGTCGGCAGATGTTTCTCAGCCTGGGTCTTGCCTCGGTAGACATCGATAGTATAGCTCATTGTCTGGAACGTATAGAACGAGATACCCACCGGCAGAAGGAGCTTGAAAGCCGGAACGTCGTAGAACAGGTTGAAGTGCTGGAAAATGGAACGCGCGCTCTCGTTGAAGAAATTGAAGTATTTGAACGAGAACAGCAGCCCCAGGTTGGAGAACACGCTCATGAGCAGATATTTCCAGCGCTTGGAGCGATCCTCGGTGCGCGACATCGCCAGACCGGCAAAATAGTCGATCAACGTGGAAATGACGATCAGTACTATGTATTCGGCTTTCCAGCACATGTAGAAATAATAGCTGGCCGCCAGCAGAAAATAGTTGCGGTAGCGTGGAGACAGGTTGAAATAGAACAGCAGCACCAGGGGAAAAAAGAAGACGAACTGAAGTGAGTTGAAAAGCACGTCCGTATCCACCGGGTGGGAGTTGATTGGGTCTGAACCACTAATTCGGGCTAATATAACGTGGCCTCAGCTGAGGGTCAAGCGGTCCAACGGCCCTAAAATACTTGCCTTCAAAGCACAAAGAGTTTTACTATATTCCGTTTGTCCCGACCGGATGGAATAACCCCCTCAATGTGTTTCAACGGAGAAAAATGCGAAGATTCCTGCGGAAAACAGCTCTTGTTTCAGTCGCCTTGCTCGCTCTTCTGGTGGCGGCCGAGACCGCGGCACGGGTCAAATATTTTCACCTGCACGACGAGGACCTGTTCTATCTGCTTACACCCTTTATTAAGGTGGAACAGACCCAACGTCCGCAGCATGGTCTGTACATTCCGGAGAAAGAGCGTCTTGCCCTGGGCCTGGAGCCGCAGGGCCAGAGCTGGGGTGAGGGCCGATTCGAGCGCCCCTGCCGCGACCGCACCGTATTCTCCCCCCTGAGAAACGACATCATCCCCTGCCGCTATAACTCCTACTGCTGGCGGGGACGTGAAATCACAATGGAGAAGCCGGACAGTGTGTTACGTATCCTCACTGTCGGAGGCTCGACTGTCGAAAGTGAAGTTATCGGTGATGAAGACCTGTTCACTACCCGGCTCGAAGACCTGTTGAATGTCAACCCCGGCCCGAGCGGGCATTTTCAAGTCCTCAACGCCGGACATTCGGCCTACGATTCGCGCCAGATAAACGAGTTGCTGAACTACAAAGGTTTCCTGTTCCGGCCTGACCTGGTGCTTTATTACGAGGCGATCAACGAGCAGATCAACGCACTGGAGTGGTTCGCCATCAACCGGAAAATTCAGGCCCTGGGAGATACGTTCATCGGACCGCTACATCGCATTCTCTACATGAACTCGATGCTATACACCTATGCATTGGAGAAGTACTTCTTCATGCAGCGGGGAAGCGTTACACGCTGGGATTTCGATGAAGCGGAGACCCGAAGGGTGTTTGGTGATAATATCGAGGACTGCCGGGCACATGGAGCGGAATTTGTATATGTGACTCAGGTTATAGATTTCCCGCTGCATGAAGGCGCTCTCGACCTGAACTCCGAGGCTGTCTTACGCACTCAACTCGACTCCCTGAACCGGTCAGCTACCGGCAGTCGCGATCCCAAGCTTTGGAACCGGATAAACGCTTTGAATCAGCGCTTGATAAACCTGATCCAAGTGGGCATTTGCCGGGAAAAGAGAGTGCCGGTGATCGATGTGCTGGAATTGTTCGACAGCCATCGGGGGGATGGAATCAAGTATTTCAACGACCTGGTGCAAAAGACTTGCTTCGGGGACAGCCTTCTGGCAGAGGGCATTTACAGCCAGATCAAACCCCTGTTCGCGATCCAGTCAGCCGCAATTCCGGATTCGGTTCCAACCCGATAGAACACTCAACTCAGCTCCTACCCCGCCGGCCCTTTGTGCAGCCACCGGTGCGACGGGGCCGCACCGACTGGGAGCTGAGGCTTCTCCGTCGCACCACCACCTTGATACAATCTTCCGAGCGGCTGTCCACCGAGACGATATCGTAACCCAGGCCGCTCAGGCTGTCCACTACATCCGCCCCGACATTGCCAGCCTCCAGGCGCACCTCCAGGCAGTCTCCAGCCGGCATCGAGTCCAAAGCCTGCTTGACCAGCGCGAAATTCATCGGGCAAGGTGTTGTAACAAGGTTGAGGCTTCGGCTGATCGTGACCATCTGCATACTCCACAAAGCTGCATGGCCCGGCAAGCCGCCGGGACGCGGCCGGCTCAGAGAATGGCCAGCAGTTCGATCTCGAAACACAGGGTCTGGCCGGCCAGGGGATGGTTGCCGTCCAGACGAACCGCCTCGCCAGTCACCTCGGTCACCGTGACCAGCAGTGTGTTGCCGTTGGCGTGACCCACTTCCAGGCGCTGGCCAACCTGCGGGTCGAGGTCCGGCGGGAGCTGGGAGCGCTCCACCAGGACAGTCATGTCCTCACGGTGCGGGCCGTAGGCCGACTTGGGCGGTATCTCCACGCTGCGGCTCTCTCCGGGACGCAGGCCGAGCACGGCCTGCTCGAACCCCTGGATTACCGCTCCCTGGCCCAGGGTGAATTCCAGCGGCTCATCGCGCTCAAGCGAGGTATCGAACACTGTCCCGTCCGTCAGGCGGCCGGTGTAATGCACTTTGACTTTGTCACCCCTGGCGGCTGGGTCCATCGTGTCCTCCTTCGCGCCGTTAGCGCGTCATGGATAAAAAACCCGGCCGGTCTCCCCCGGACTTGCGTCATCGCGGGAGACCGGCCGGGCCTGGATCTTGCTTTCCGGGCTGGAACCGACCCGGCCGTTCGGCATCATTTGGGTTTGGGCGCTTCCGTGGCCTCGGCCGCCGGCGCGACACCCTTGGCCAGGCCGATCAGCGTTACCTGGAAATTCAGGTTCTGTCCGGCCAACTGGGGATTGGTATCGAGCAGGACACTGTCCTCGGTCACGGCCAGGATGGGCACTTTCCCGTGCGGGCCCATCAGGTTCATACCCACTTCCGGCATCACATCGGCCGGAAGCAGGCTGCGCGGGTAATTGCGGATGAGAGAGGAATCGCGCTCGCCGTAGCCCTCCGCGGGCGGGACGACAAACGACTTTTCCTCGTTCAGCTTCATCCCGACCACGGCCGCGTCAAAGCCCTTGATCATCTGGCCCATGCCCACCACGAACTTAAGCGGGCGCGCATCCATCGAAGTATCGATTATCTCGCCGCTGTCCAGGGTCAGCTTGTACTTGACCGAGACTGTATCACCGGCAGTCACCTTTCCGGCCGAGGAACCGCCGCAGGCCGAAACGGCCAGCGCCAACACCACCAGCAGCGCTACAACGGACACGACAGCCAGCTCACCGGCTCTGATACCTTTGGACATCTTTGTCTCCATCTTTGATTGTGATCTCCACGGACTGAATATCCGGGGAACGGACTTGAACCAGGACGCCCCGCCCTAAGACCCGGCGTAAGCCAGCGAAACAGCGGGGTCGCGTAACCTCCGAATACTATTCAGACAAACCGGCCTCGTTCTGCCTTACTGCAAGAGCCTGACATATCAGCAGCGCAACGGAGCCCGGGCAAAACTCCCGCAGGCTTCCGGGCGGCAATCCCTCCTTTCCCGGGATTCCTGACCGGATCGGGCCGGATGTCTGTCCGGCAACCCGTTCCTTCGCACGGCGAAAGGCGGGCCGCCACGGTCCGTGAGACTGAAATCCTGCCCGCGCTGGTCCTCTCTGTCGGGGCAGGATCGAGATACCGATCATATCTCCAATAAAAATAAAACATTATCGAATTCTGTCAAATAAATCTCCAGCGCCCGGGCTGCCAGTCGTCACGGCTGAAGCATCCCGGGCGGGATTTTCCGCTGTCACAGCGCCCCGGCAGGCTGTCCGGCCGGGATGGAATACAGTCGACAACCTGTCGCAGGACTGCACCGGAGAGCGCCCCCGGGCGCCGCTCTGCCGCGGCTATTTAGCGCTGTCGGCCTGAAGGTCGGTGCGCCTGGTCACCATGTCGCCGTAAGCCGGCAGGAGGGAATACTTGTCCTCCCAGGTGGTGTACATGATTCCCGCGGCCCCGGGTGTGGCATCCAGGGACTTCAGCCAGCCCTTGACATTATCCAGGTTGTCAGCGTCGTAATAGGCCGCGGCCAGGGTGCGATGGCCCAGGCTGTCGAAGAACGGCAGGCTGACATCCCGTTTCTCGTCCCACCAGCAGCCGATCACCAGGTCTTTGGGGATATGCTCCCAGGAGCCGGTGTAAAGACCTTTCACGTGATAGTACCACTTACCCCAGGTGGTGTCGGCATTGTGGTTCGGGTCGAGCATGTCCGACCAGATGAACACCTCGGCATCGGGGTTGGCCTCACGCAGGATCTCGCACTGTTTGGTGACGCAATCACCCAGTATCTCGCCCATGCTCAGGCCGCGCTCGGTGCAGGCGGCGCAGGTTCCGCCGGCGCGGATCTCATCCATGTCCAGGAAGAACTTGTTCGTGCCGAGGTGCTCGTGCATCAGGCGGGCCTGGATACGCCAGATGTCATAGACCTCCGGCTCACTCATGCAGATTGTCACCTGCTGTTTCTGCTTGACCGAACGGAAACCGTGATACCAGCTCACCCGCAGTCGCTCGCCCTCGCTGATCCGGCTGCCGGGCAAGAGCACGATATCCGGGCCCGCATGCTCGAAAGTGTAGTCGAGCAGGGAGTCGACCACCGGGGCGAAATCGCGGTCCTCCTCGTAAAGGGTGCCGTCCTTCTCGCTCCTTACGCTAAGCGGAGTGCCGGGGCGGCGCAGAACATTGGCCAGGCCGAGTTCCTCGACCCGCAGGTCATCGACCCAGAAACGGCCTTTCACCTTGCCCCAGGGCACGCCCACCACCACGCGGACGCTGTCGTAGTCCCAGCTGTTGAACCCCAGAACCACCTCGCGCCAGTCGTTGTCCGCGGGCAGGATGGGGTCGTAGTAGTTGATCTTCCGCTCGCCGCCGTAGACCTCGATCTGGAACCGGCGCGCCGGGGCGAGACCCTCGGTGCGCAGGTTCAGGCGCACCCGGTAGACATGCTGCGGACGGACGGCGAGACTCTGGCTCACCGTCGCCTGGCTCTCTTTCAGGTCCAGGTTCTGGAAGCGCAGGCTGGCCTTGCCGCCCGCCTTGACCTCGCGGTCGAGGGCGATCACAGCACCGTCGGTGGCCCGGCAGACGAACCCTGTGACCGAATCGCCGCGGGAGGCCTCAAAGCCGCCGTTGACCACCACCGGGGCCGGGTCGGGCACATGCACGGCGCGGCCGTCGTGCACCACGAACAGGGCCTCTTTGACCGGCAGCCCCTCGCACAGGTTGGGGTTATGCGCCAGCACCGAGCTGCCGTAACCGGCCGAGAAAATGACCGGGATGATCTCGACCCCGTTGTTTTTGCAGACTTCTTTCACCTCCTCCAGGCGACGGAAATAGTCGGGGCTGTTGAGGTCCAGGCGGTCGAGGCCGGCGGTGAGGACCAGGCCGTTGAGGCCGTGGGCCGCGGCGGTCTGGACAAGGCTGCGCAGCGAGTCGACATCGCTGTCCTGGTTCAGGCTGCGGGCGGCGAAGACCCAGCGGTAGGGATAGACCTTGCCGGCGGGCCGGGGGCCGCCGCAGGCAGTCAGTGCGGCCAGGGCCGCGACAGCCAGGAGGAAGATGTTTTTCTTCATGCCAGACTCCCGCTCATGCGAGCGACGCACAGGATGCGTAAGGGTTGAATAGTGGCGTGTTCTCCCGCGCCTGATCGAGGCAGAACATGGTTAGTGCGATTCGGTCCAAAAGGTAGAGGCCCACGCGCAAATCCCTGCGGCGGGCCTCTCCGGTCTGTCACCCCGGTTCAAGTCAATCCTGGCGGCTTTCAGGCTACTTGAGGACATCCAGGACGTAAAGGAACATCTCGGCCGCCTGCCAGGAATGCGGAGCGCAGGTCTTGGTGTCTTTGTACTTTGAGGCCACCACCCCCATCCCGTCATAGTCGGCTTTCGAGGCGTTGATCTCCCAGGTGAGCGGGCTGTCCTCCTTGTTGAACAGCGCGCCGGCGGTGTCGCGGTAATAGTGGGCCTGTGCCCATCCCAGGTAGGGATAATCGTGGTTCGGGGTGCTCTGGCCCTTGGCCCCGCCCTCGGGCAGGTAAGCCCACCAGACCAGGTCGGCGTAAGGGTCGGCCACCTGCGGGATTTCGTACGGGTCGTCCATGCTCAGGCATTTCAGCCCGAATTTCATCCACTTGGTCTGATAGACCGGCTTGGGCGAACCGTCCGTGGGGCCCTCGATGTGCTTGTCCACGGTGTAGCGCGCGGCGGCCTCGCGCACCTTTTTCACCACCCGGTGGGTCGAGTCCGAGACCAGCGAGACCATGTAGAGCACCTGGCCCAGGTTGTCCGGCTCCTCGACCCCGTTGTTCTTGTCAAACGGCTCCTTGAGGCGCAGGATCCAGTCCTTGACCTGCATGATGTTGCCGGTTTTCTCGAGGGCCATGCAGGTCATGGCGGCATCGCGATACCAGGCATTCTTGTAGGCGAACAGGTTGGGGGTCGGCTCGCCGCCGGCCAAGATGTTCACCAGTATTTCCTGGTGCAGCACGCGCAGCACCAGGCCGAACTTGTGGTCATCGAAGGTTGGCAGCTTGACCGGCTCGCTGCTCAGCGCCTGGCGTGTGCCGCTAAGGACATCCTCCATCCAGATACCCTCGCTGTCTTCGCGGATCACAGTCTCCAGGCCGTCCATGTCCATGATCACCACGGCGTACTCGCTGGGCACGATGATGTCGCGGTCGACCTCCCACTTGCGGATCACCTCTCCGGTGGTGGCGTTGCGAAGGGCGCGGTTCTCATAGTAGAACTTGGTGCGCTGGCCCATCCCGAACGCGAAAAAGCGCTGGTTGTAAACATCCTTGACTTCCGGCAGCAGCTTTTTCAGCTCATCGCGTTGCTTGCGGTACTCGCTCAACTTGGCCGCCATGTCGCGGAAAATGGTGGGGCGGCGAGCGCCGAACGCGGCCGAGGCGCAAAGCAGGGACATGACGGCGAGAATCGCCGCCAGGACCACGGTCGAACGGATGTTTTTCATGCTTCCCTCCGGGTTGAATTAACTGAAAGCTGCGTGTGATTTCTGTCTCTTTTTGCCCGGTCGGACGGTCAGTGTCCGGCGCCCGATTCAGCCGCGACTTTTTCCACGGCGCTCCAGACTCGGAGCAGGTTGCCGCCCCAGATTTTTTCCATCTGCTCGGGCGTGTAGCCGCGGCGGATCAACTCCTCGGTCACGTTGACATAGTCCGAAGCGCTGTCGAAGCCCTGGATGCCGCCGCCCCCGTCGAAATCGGTGCCGATCCCCACATGGTCGATCCCGGCCAGTTGCACCACGTGGTCGATATGGTCCACATAGTCGGCCACGTTAGCACGGCCGTAGCGGGTGGTCAGGCTGTCCACGGCCGCGGCGGCCGCAGTGGTCAGGCTGTCGTAGGCGGCGCGGTCGCCGTGCAGGAGACCGAACAGACGCCGTCTGACATCCGGACCGCCCAGGCTGCGATAGAGCGCCTCGGCATCCTGGCGCTGAGCCTGCGGGTATTTAAGATAGACTCCCAGGGCGTTGATCTGCAGTACCCCGCCGTTATCCCGCAGGGCCAGTATCTGCTCGTCGCTCAGGCTGCGCGCCAGGGAACAGAGCGCCCGGCAGGTGCTGTGCGATACCAGCACCGGGGCGCGGCTCAGCCGCAGCACATCGTAGAACGTGCTGTCCGAGACGTGCGACAGGTCGACCATCACGCCCAGGCGGTTCATCCGGCGCACCAGCTCCTCGCCCAGCGGGCTCAGCCCGTTCCAGCGCGGAGGGGCCTGCTGCGTGGAAAAGATCGTCTCCACGTTGGCGGCGAACCGCAGCACCTTGATCCCGGCGGCATCCAGTGTGTCGCCGTTCTCGGCTGCGCTGAGGTGCCAGGGGTTGTTGGCCGAGTCGCAGAACTGGTTGTGCCCCACATGGGAGAGCGTGATGTATCTGACGCCCAGGTCGTAGAATCTCTTCAGATTTTCAAGGTTTTCACCCAGCGGATAGGCGTTTTCCAGGCCGATAGACACCACGCGCCGTCCCGAGGCGGCGATCTTGACCATCTCGACCGGGCTGAGCGCCAGCCCGACCAGGTCGGGGTGCATGCTCGCGGTCAGGCGGTGGATAGCCTCGATCTGCCCGAGGGCCGTGGCCTCGGCTTCGGCGTAACCGGCAGGGGTCAGCGGGCCCTGTCCGGTGTAGCTGGCAAGGAACACGCACTTGAGACCGCCCTCGGCCATCTTGACCAGGTCGACCTTGAGTTCCGGACAGCGTTTGCCAGGGTCGATCTTCTCGGTGGCGTAGCCGGCCGGGATATCCACATGGGTGTCGATGGTCAGGAAGCTCTGCATCAGCTCCGGGGCGCGGCAGGGACATTCAGCCGCGGCTTGGGATACGGCGAGGCCAAGGCAGGTCGCAGTTAGCAGGGCGGTCAGGGAACAGCGGCTCATTGTGCGGTGCTCTTTCTGAATGGTTTGGGCTGCAGCAACGGATTAAACGATAAAATACAACAGTTTCCCGGATCAGACAAAACTTTTCCCGTCCCGGCTCAGCGCGGACAGGCGCCGCGGCCCAGCGGGAACGGCCCGGCCGCGTCACGCCCGCGCTCGTACGCCCCCAGGTCCGGGGCCGTGCCCCGGAAGCTGTCGTTGATATTGGGCAGGCGCACGCCCCTGTCCAGGCAAGGACTGTCCGGGCTCAGGCTGAAATCTCCGCCCGACTGGCAGGTGAAGCGCGGATCAGCCTGCAGGCCGTGCACTTCCCAGCCGTAGGCCTGCGTGGCCTGCTTCAGATACGGCATCTCCTTATCGTCGATGAACAGCAGCCGTTTCTCCTTTGTCCCCGAGTAGCCGAGGCTCCAGTCGTCATCCGAGCTGAACCAGCAATCGTAGTCGAGGCTGCAACTGGGCAGCGGGGCGCGGCGAAGGCGCAGGGCGTATGCATTGGAATAGAAAATATTGTTCCGGTAGTACTGGGTCTGGAACGGGTTGGAGATATCGAGGCTGTTGTGCCGCCAGGCTCCGCCGAAGAAGGTGTTGTGCAGGATGTAGCACCAGCCGGGTTCCTCGCCGCTGTACTTGATGTCCTTGATCTTGCCGCCCGAGACCACGTTGTAGAGCACATAGGTCGGGCCGACCTGGATCGGGGCGAGCGAGATGCCGGCGAACAGCTCGTAGCAGACATTGTTCCAGATACGCACGTTGATACAGGGGCCCTCCGGCTCCATGATATCGTCGCGCAGGGAGGAGATATCGTTGTCGTAGATATCCCAGTCGCAGTTGTACGACTCGTCGTCCAGCTTGTCCCAGTACGACAGCGAGAGGCCGTCGAAAAGGTCGCGCATGCGGCAGCCGCGCACCACGTTGCCCCGTCCGCCGGTGGACATCACCCCGCCGCCCTCCTCCTCGTGCCCCTTGGTCATTGACCAGGGCCACTGCGGCAGGCCGGTGTCCCAGAGGTT
>CAYLSM010000137.1:0-11549 GCA_964386505.1 uncultured Gemmatimonadales bacterium | reverse complement strand
ATACGCTCCACCGCCTCGGGTCCCGCGGCCCCGGTCAGCACCGGCTCCACTACTGCCTCGCTGTAAATCCCCTGGTACTCCACTTTCCGCCAGCGGCTGCCGAACATGTCATAGAAATGGTCCGGGGCGCTATCGGCGCGGAGCAGCCCGCGGCGCCAGACCGGGCCCACGTGAAGGGCGTCCGAGCCGAAATGCCGGGCCAGGTCGAGGGCCGACTCCAGGCCCAGCTCGGTGCGCAGACGGGCCAGGACCGGGGCCTCGGCGCGGAAAAAGCCGGGCGGGCGGTCGAGGTCGCCGCCCGCGAGGGCGCGCAGGTATCTGTCGCGGGAGCCGAGTGAAGTGGACATGCCGTTGCCTTTCCATATGGCAGGGCGGACTGGATCAGACTACGATATCGGAATTGAGTTGTAGAAGAAAATAGCAGGCTGCTAAAGGACGCGAAAGAGGTCGGAAATCAACCAAGAGGAAAGAAGCGATTTAATAAAAATCAGAAACAGTGGCAATCGAATGGATGCCACTGTTTCTACTAAGTATAAAGTATATGCAAGAGGTAGGATAGACCTAAGCAAAAAGATCGGATAGATGTCCTTTGTCGGGTTGTATGATGATAGGTATTAAGTCAGTACTCATGGGCATGACCATGGATAATTATCACCTTTTTTCCTGTTATTCTCCCACTGGAGCGGTTGAAGGTTGGATAGATCATTAGGACCGCCTTTGGCAGTTGGAACTATATGGTCTATCTCCCATCCGACATCAGAATTTGTATTTCCATGCTCAGAATATTTTATAGGTTTACCACAAATGTCATATCTCCAGACTGCAGGATCCCAATGCTTATCCCCTTCATCGGGTACGATCTTGCCCTTGTTCCAAACAGCTCTTTTCATTTGGTCGTCAGCTGTTTTGAATGGATAAACGTAGACCATTTTGAGCTCCGTTAGCTGGAGTTAAATAATACACGGTAAAATTGCTTAATAATTATGGCTTGACGAAAATTAAATGTCAAGGTTTTGTAAATAGCTTAAAAGAAAATGTGTGAAATGAGTAATTTAAGGATTGTAAAATCGGAAGACATCTTTATAGGAATGGTATTGAAGTTTTTCCTGTCAGAACCCGATGCCCAGGCTGAAAAGGTGGCTGGCGCTCAGGCGGCCCCAGTTGCGGTAGGCGTAGTCGATGCTGCCGTGGAAGGCGAGGAAATCGTAGAGGATGCCGCCCCCGGCGGAGAGGCCGCGCAGACGGTCGCTGCCGGTCAGGCCCAGCTCATCGCCGCGCAGCTCCCAGCCCCCGCGCAGGCTGGCCGTAGTCTTGCCCAGCTTGCGGGTCAGTTCGCTGCCCAGGTGGTAGCTGACCGGCATATCGCTGTTCTGGGCGAATTCAGCTGCCCCGGCCCAGGTGTAGTTGTCGCCCTGGGACAGCACATAGGAGAGGGAGACATCGAAACTGGTGGGCAGCTTGAACCGGGTGGCCTGGCGCAGGGCTTTGCGCTCCTGACGGCTGATGCCGCTGCCCGAGTAGACATCCTCGGCCGGCAGCTCCACCTTGAGGCTGTTGCCGCTGAAAGCCATGTTGCCGCCCAGGTTGCGGATCAGGAAAGCCAGACGGATTTCGCGCCCGGCCAGACGGGCGTGGTAGTTGGTGCCCAGGTCGAAAGCGAACGTGCTCTGCGTGTTGCCGGCGATGTCCTCGTGTACGGCCTTGAGGTTCAAGCCCGCAGCGAAGCGGTCCGAGAAATTCCAGGCCAGCGTGCCGCCCCCTGGCAGGCTGTAGGTGCTGAAAGTGGCCCCTGTGCCCTCGGGCTGGGTGACGGTGGTGATCTCCTGGTCGCCGCTCGTGAGCACGCCCATGAACGCCCCCAGCACCAGCTTGCCGTCCAGCAGAGGCGCGGCGCCCGCGGTATAGGTGTAGCGGACATCCAGCGGCAGGTCGACCACGTTCAGCAGCACCTGGGGCCGGGTGACCGAGGCCAGGCCGGCCGGGTTCCACCAGAGGGCGGAAATGTCATCCGCCAGGGCGCCGAACGCGCCTCCCAGGGCCACTCCGCGCGCGCCCACCGGGATGGTCAGGAACTCGGCCGTACGGGTGCCGGCCTCGCTGAAACCCTCCGGGAGGCCGTTGGCCGGGTTGTAGCCGCTGCCGCTGCCCCCGGCCGCGGAGAGAGTTCCAGCCCAAAGAAGAGCGGCGAACAGGAGAAGTCTTATTTTGATTCGATACGGCATGCCGTTATAACATCCTCAAATATTTGTGTGGGGGCGGACCCATGTGTCCGCCTGGGCGCACACGCGGGTGCGCCCCTACAGTTATTCCCAGACCAGTGCGCCTCAATTGATGATCGAAAACTTTCCGACCTGCTCCTTGCCGGTGCCCTGGCTCTGCACGTGGAAATAATAGGTGCCGCTGGCGAGCAACTGGCCGAAACGGTTGCGCAGGTCGTAGCGCCGCGCCCCTCCACCCGAGTCGGCGGAGCTGAACGTGCTCTCCGGCACTCCGGGGCCGTGCTCCAGCACGTTGACCAGCACCCCGGAAAGGCTGTAGATACGGATCGTGCAGCTCTCGGGCAGGCCGGTGAACAGGACGTTCTTGTCCGAGGGGCCGCTGTCCAGGGCGCTGGAGACGATGTACGGGTTGGGTACCACGCGCACGCGGCTCAGGCGCTCGTCCTCGGGCCGTCGGCTGGCGCGGTTGAATTGCACGCTCACCCTCTGGCCGGGCACCGGGCTCACCTCATCGCCTGCGGCGCTGTTGAAAGCGCAGCGCACCAGCCAGATATCACCGGCGCGCGGTTTCTGTCTGATCCCGGTGACAAACAGCTCCACCCCGCGCACATAGAGGCTCAGGCTCACACTGTCCGGGTTCTCCGGGGGGCTGAAGTAGAGAGGGGCGGGCAGCAGACGGTACGAGCGCTTGTGCTTGGGGAACACGTGGAGGCTCTGCCAGATCATGTCCTCGCGGCTGGTCGTGCCGAGCGGCAGGAAACCCCAGCCGTCATCCGTGAACTGGCTGAACCGGATATCGACCCGGTGGGTCAGGTCGCGCACCGAGGCCAGACGACTCTCGCTCTCCCAGCGTATTTCGATGTCGCCAGGGGCGAAACTGCCCATGTTGCTGACCGTGGCGGCGCTCTCGCCGGAGATGTATTCGCTGTTGAGCTGGTCCAGGTTCACCGGCTGAAGAACGGTGAACGGCGCGCCGGGGAAAGTGACCCGGGCGGGCTGGGCCGTGAAACGGTAGAGCGGGTGCGGGTAATTGATCCCCGGACTGGCGAGTGTGCCGGTAACGCCATTTATCCGAAGCGGCGCGACCTTGGCATCCGCCCGGCCGCAGCGGTAGATGTCCACACTGCCGGAGTAGAGCACACCCAAGCTGTCCGAGCGCCCGTCATAACGGAAAGTGCCCACTTTCTCGCTGCGGCTGTAGGCGAAACTCTTGTCCGTGAGGCTCCCCGCGCTCACCCGTCCGGCATTGTCCCGCCAGTGGAAATAGATGTTGAAATAGCGGGTGGCCGGCCGGGCGCTTTCCAGCGAGTCGATCACGAACACCCCGGAATCGGGCAGGGCCATGGGCTGGACCAGGTTCAGCTCGCCCGGAACGAGCGCGCCGCTCTGCACGGGCGGCGCATCAGGGAAATCCACCACCAGATTGTGCCGCAGAACGGAGCGGTTGGTCGGGTCGAGGGGATCGAAAGTGACCGTGTCCGAACTGCTGCCCAGGGTGTCCGAGACAACCGCGGGGAGGCTCCCCTCACCCAGTGGCAGGCCATCGCCTCCGTTCACCTGCGAATCCCAGGCGCCGCCGCGCCAGCTTGAGGTCTCCTCGCGCGGGGTGGCCTGCTGGACAAAATCGCCCCGGCTGTCCTGGCGCTTGAACCCAACGTTCGATTCCAGGGACTCGCCTTGCCAGTTAAAGGGATTGTAGTCGAAGGAGGTGACAGTGTAGAACAGCGGCACACCGTTGACCAGGCCGCCCAGGTCCTCGCCGCGGTCGACAAAGGAGTACTGCAGACCGGTGTCAGTGCCCAGCTTGAGCGTGTAGGGCCCGGTGCCGGTGAACCCATCCGAGGTGGTTATTGTGCGGGTGACATCGTAGTCCACCACCCCGTCCGCCAGGTCGAACTGGGCGATCAGCACGGCATCCGCGCGCTCGCCGGTCAGGGAGCGGTAGACACGATAGCCCTCGAAATCGTTCGAGCGGTAGCCGCTGATCCGCGGGAAACCGTCCGGGATGGAGTCGTGCAGCGTGAGCTGCCCGGCCTGCCAGGTGTCGGCGTAGCTGTCGCGGGTGGAGGTGGCTGGCAGGTCGCTCCAGGTGATCGTGACCTGACGGTCCCCGGGGACAAGACGCATCTCGGGGCCGGCCGGGGGGAGCGGACGCAGGAACCCGGCCTCGAACGTGCGCCGGGCGACATCGGACAGGGCCACGATCCGGGCGAACTCGCCCTCCGGGGTCAGGCGCGAAAGGTCGGCCCGGCGGCCGTTCACGGATGGGTCATCCACGGCTGGGGCGAACGCCAGGGCTGCCCAGACCTCGGCCCCTTCGCCCGTGGCCGGGAGGTCGAACTTGCCGGCGACCATGTTCTGGCGCAGGTCCTCCACCACGGTTGATTCCAGGAAAGAGGCGTAGGGGTCGAACGCGGGCAGAAGGTTGGTGCCGGGAGCGGCCGAAAGGATGCGGTAGGCCTCGGCATCGGAATAGGGGTCGGGACGCAGGTCGCCGAAGGTGTACATGGTGTAGAGGAAAAAGCGCTCGGCCTTGAGGCTGCGTATAGCTTCCGGGAAATCGAACGGCTGGCCGGTGCGCGGGTCGGTGAGGCCCGCGGCCATGATATCGCCGAAAGTCTCATCCACAAGGCCGTTGCCGTTCGGCTCCAGCACGGTGGGGTTGTCCAGACCGTCGTCCTCCGTGGGGCTGTAGAGCAACGTTGTGGCCTGGATCGCGGGCTGACGGCTGAATGCGCTCTCTCTGAAATCGGAGTCATAGGCCAGGGCGGTCTGACGGTTGGGCAGCACCGCGGAGGCATCATCCGTGGCCACGCCGATATCGAAATCGGTCTTGATATCCACCAGGGCGCCGCGGATATCGTAAGGCGCGCTCGCCACCTCGCTCAGGTCGGCCCACTGGCTGGCGTTGGTGAGGCGCCAGTTGACGAACAGGATGTCCCGTTCCAGGCCGGTGCTGATCAGCACGAGGCGCTGGGCCACCTGCACGCCCAGGCGGTGCGTTCCAGCACTCTTGAACACCGGACCGCCGATGTCGGTGAACAAGGCCACGATGTCCTGGTCTCCGGTCACGGCGGGAACCGGCTGGTTGTAGGTGGGGCTGTCCGGGTCGTTGTCCGTTTTGCGGAACTCCTCGGGCCAGAGAGCCAGGTCCTCGGCGCTGCTGGAGAAGAACAGCCCGGCGGCCTCGTCGCTGCTGGAGCCGGAGGCCCGGCCTTCGCGCCACTCGGCGTCGTACACCGCGCTCACCTCCACCGTGTCGCCGAACACGCCATCGCCATCCGCGTCGATCAGGCCCAGCACGTTCAGGCCGCTCTGGTAGACATAGTTGTCCGTGGAGCCGCTGGGCCAGAACCCGCCCGGAGCGAAGGGGTTGGAGGGGTTGACCGCCAGGAACCCGGTGTTGGAGGGGTAGAAAGCGATGTCGTTGCCCGAGCTCTGGCGCGCCTGGAAACGGGCCAGACGGGCGGCCACGGCGCGCTTGGCCTTGTGGTCCGGGCGCTGGGCGGCCGGGGCCACGGAGGCGGTAAGGATAATCGCAGTCAGCAACAGAGCCGGGGTTATTTTTAACTTGATATTCATACTCTCCTGCGAAAACGGGACCGGGTTTCTAATGATTGACACACCCCGGCGGCTTACGCCGCCACCCCTCTCAAGAGGGAAATTCAAGCACGATCACTCCCGTAAAATAACAATCTATCTCTTTTCAGTGCCATCCGTAATGAAGGCGACACTTGGACTTAAAAATCCAGCCTCACTCCGAAACGCACCTCGCGCGGCCGTAGATACTCCGTAGGGTCCTCCATGGCGGCCATGAGGCCGGCCAGCTCCAGGGCGAATGTTTCCGGGTATTCCACTATTCCGTCCCTGTTCACGTCGCGTATCTGCGCCACCAGCATTCTCTCGGCCGGGTCGGAGGAGAACCCCGGGTTGGCCGCAGCCTCGGCCTCCACGCTGCGCGAGGCGGGCGGCGTGGTGAACGCGTTGAGTTTCTGGGCCAGCTCACCCTGAAGGTAGGCGTCCACCCCGGGTTGGCCGGTGGTGGGGTTAACCTTGGAGGCGGCCACGTTCAGCGTGTTGAAAAGGTTCATGATCTCGGCGAAAACCATCACCCGCCGCGCGGCACCCAGACGGAACGAGCGGGTCAGGCGCAGGTTGGCGCTCTGGACCGAGGCGGTCCGGCCGCCGTTGTTCTCGCCGGTGGCCAGGTAGCCCTGGCTGTTCACCAGGCTGTAGGGCCGTCCGCTGTTGAAATGCCAGGTCAGGAAAGCGCCGCTGCGGGCCAGGACACGCCCGGCAATGCCGTTACCGCCGAAACTCTCCGGCACGTTGACCGAGAAAGTCACGTTGGCCGAGTGGGTCTGGTCAAGGTCGGTGGGGCTTTCCTGGCTCGGCGGCGTGGGGTTGACATCCCGGCCGGTGAGCGGGTCGCGGATCACCTGCTTGCCGTAGGCCCGGGCGAATTCCTCAGGGTCGCTGGCCGTTGAGCGGGCGAACGAGAGCGAGTAATCAGCCGAGACCGACCACCAGCCGCTGAATCGACGGCTGAGGCTCAGGTCGAACCCGCGGATATTGCCCTGGTCCTGGTTCGTGGCCACGAAAAGGTTCTTGCCGAAACGGGTTTCCGTGCGGCCGGTCACCCCGCCCAGGTCGAGGAGCTGGGCCGGGGAGAGCCAGCGGTAGGCCACGCCGCCGCGCAGGTCCTTGTTGAAGCCGACGAAATCAAAATAGAGGTTCTCACCCGCCAGCCAGGTGAACCCGGCCTCGAACGCGGTGGTGCGCGGGATATCCAGCTTGCCGTTACCGAAGAAATTGTTCACGTTGTCGCTGGCCAGGTCGGCCTGGATGTCACGGGTGGAGAGGCCGTAGATGTCGCTCAGCGAGGGCACCTGGGTGAACGCACCGTAGCTCAGGCGCAACTGGCTGCGGTCGGTGACCGGGAAACCCACCTCCAGGCGAGGGCTGAGCTTGATCCGGCGCTTGCCGCCGTAGCGCGGGTCACCGGGAAGGTTCTCGCCGATCACGCTGGGGAAATCCTCCGCCGGGTCGAAATAGTCGGCGCGCAGGCCGGCATCCAGCACCAGGTCGCCCAGGTCCAGGCGGTCCTGGGCGTAGAATGCGGCCAGAGTCGGGCTGGCGCTCCAGAGGTCCTGAAGCGGGCCGCCAACGTAGAAAAAGTGACGAGTGTGGGTGTCGATCGTCTGGAACTCCACCCCGGTCTTGACCCGGTTGTAGCGGTCGGCCTGGAAATCCAGGTCGGCCTTGAGCACGGTGCGTTCCTCAAGATCATTGGTCAGGCGGAACGGCAGACCGGACTGGTTAAACAGGCTCAGGGGGTTGGCGGCGTTGTCCTGGCCGCGCTGGCCGGGCAGTGGGGTGAACGTGGCGGCAAACGGATTGAGGTAGCCGCTGTTGTAGATCGGGTAGAGATCGCCCGCGGGCTCGTAGCCCTCGTTCACCTGGAAGGCGTCCTCCAACGCGGTGCGGCCCTCATCTATGAAAGTCAGGTTCGAAAGCCCGAACCCGCCCCAGGTGCCCCGATTGACCGAGCCGGCGCTGAGCGCCCCGCCGTTGGTCTTGCTGCGGTAGCGGCTGGCGCGCAGGATCAGGTTGGCGCTGCGCTCGGCGCTCTGGTGGACTGTCCAGTCCAGGCCTACTATGGCGTTGGAGGAGCGCACCCGCTCGGCGGCGTTGCGGCGCTCGGGAGCGTTGAAAATGTTGGCGTGCTGGTAGTAGAGGCGCTGATTACGCGAGCCCATGTAGCTGGCCAGGAGCTTGAAACCGGTGTGAGCGTACCAGGTGAACTTGCCGCTGGTGGAATAGAGGTCGCCCGAGTTTCCGGGCAGACGGGCCGGGTTGGACGCGGTGTAGACTCCCTCAGGGTCGAGCCCGCGGGTTTCGGGCAGGCCGTCGCCGTTGCGGTCCTCCCAGTAGACATCGGCAAACGAGTTGACCGAAAGCTCCTGCACTCCGGGCGCGGCGGCATCCGCATCCAGCACGCCCACCTTGCGCGAGGACGAGGAGGATGGATCGTAGAGGCCGAGCTGCTCCAGGCTGCGGTTGAGTTTATCGACAAAGCGCTGGTCCACGCCCCGGAAACCACCCTGACCGCCTCCGGCCACGGGACTGGCATCGGCAAGGCCGGTGGCCTCTGCCGAGAGGAAGAACCCGGCGAACCCGGGCAGGGGCAGCGGCCCGGCGGCCTCGAACGACAGCTCGTTGTGGCCGAAGTCGCTTCCCCGCTGCATGGGGGCGTCGCTGATGAGCTGCACGGCGCCGGTGTAGGTGGTGCCGCCCTCGCGCGAGACAATGTTGATCACTCCGCTTTCGGCCTGGCCGTACTCGGCGTTGAACCCGCCGGTGATGACATTGACTTCCTCGACCGAATTCTTGCCCACCACCAGAGGCGTGTTGTCGGTGCTCAGACGGTCACTGGCGTAGGGTTGCTCGCTGAACGAGCGCACGAGGATCCCATCGATGTAGACCGCCTCGCTTCCCAGGCGGCTGCCCCGGATGCTGAACCGTCCGGCCTCGTTCTGCACAATGCCGGCCTTGAGGGCGAGGGCATCCTCGATGCGCTCGACGGGCATGGATTCGGAGAAATCGCTGTCCAGGCGCTGCTTGGTCTGCACGTTGTCCCGCGGGACCAGCGGCTCGGGCGAGGCCTCTACCACCAGGGCCTCCATTTCGATCACCGCCTGCTGCAGGGAGGCGTCCTGGGTGATTGTCTGGCCGGCGTTGACCCGCACGCCCTCGACCTTGGAGGCGGCGTAACCGGTGTAGATGTAGTTTAGAGTGTGCTCACCGGGAGGGACATTCAGGATGAAATAGTAGCCTTTGGCGTTGCTGATATTGCCCAGATTGGTCCCCTCAACCTGCACCTGGCAGCCGGCCAGGGGCTGGCCGCTCTCCTTGTCGGTGACAGTGCCCTCGATCTTGCCGCTGCTCTGGGCCAGCAGGCTGAGCGGAAGCAGGGTCAGAAGGCAGAGCGAAAGGAGGTTGCGGGTTGATCTCATCGGCGGGGGGCGCTCGATTGAGGGTTCGCGGAAGTATCGCAAGAAAATCATCGGCCGGGGCCGGAACGGACGGTCACGGGCAACGGGCACCAGACACCGGTATGAGGCAAACCGGAGGGCTTTTTATATTACCTGAAAAGCGACGCGGGTGTCAAGTGAGATAAGCGCTTGAGCGGTTCAGGACCGCGGAAAGGACATAACGGGACAGTCCAGGACGAAAAAAAAGCGCCTCCCGTATGGGGAGGCGCTTTCTGCAGATCGACTCAAAGACAGATTACTTCGATTTCCATTGGATCGGAATGGCCATGCGGACAGCCACCGGCTCGCCACGGTTGAGCGCGGGGTGGAACTTCATCTGCTTGGCCCATTCCACCGCGATCTCATCCAACTCGGGATAGCCCGAGGAGACGGCGATCTTGGTGCGCTGCGGATCGACATCACCGGTCTTGGTGACGAAGAACTCGATCTTGGTGGTCACGTTGACCCGGGCGCGGGCAATGTACGAGGGCATCTCGGGCCGCGGAGGCATGCTCTTTATCTTGGGCATCACCTCTGCCACCATCAGGAATTCCTCGGCCTCAACCTTTTCCTCATGAACCGGGACTTCCGGGATCAGGTCGGGCGGGGGCGGAGTGGTTTCCTCGATGGTGATATCCTCGTTGACCTCCTCCTGCGCGGCGATAGGCACGCTGGGCTTGGCCAGGGCTTTGGGCGGAGGCGGGATGACGACCTCGGGCGGAAGCTCGAGGGCCTCCATCGCGCTCTCCTCACGCATAGCCACCTCGCCGCTGAACGAGGGCGTGGCGATAATGAACATGATGTGGCCAAACAGAGAAAGGGAGACGCTGATGGCGAAGAACTTGCCATACCGCTGCTTGAAGCGGAAGTTCGCGCTCTCGACCACCCTTACGCCGCCGGCCTTGGGAGTGCTGTTATCAGCCATATTTGGCCCCCTATCTCCTCAGGTCCAGGGTTTCTTTTTCCAGGTTGGTGGCGAACATGACCTGAACAGTGTTGGCCTGTTTGAGCATTTCGAGAGCCGTGTTGATCTTGCGGTAATTCAGATCGCGATCGGCACGGAAAGCGATCAGGATCTTACCTTTCCGGTTGGCCGACTCCAGTTTCAGCTTCTCGACTAAAGCGCTCTGACGCGCCGGGTCGGCAAGGTTGTAAGCGACGTCATCGACGTACACCCAGCCTTCCTCGTTTATTCCCGGCGTGGAAGGGTCGTCCTTGTTCACCCAGACATGCAGAATATTTTTGCTCTTGAATTCGGTCTTTTTAAGGGCCGTCGCCTCGGGCCAGGCGATCTTCAACGGCGTTTCCTTGCGGAAAACCGTCGTGACCAGAAAGAAAATGAGGAGAAGGAAAGCGATATCAGCCAGCGAGCCGGTGGGCACGGTGGCGCCTACGCCGCTTTTCCGCTTGAATCCCCCCATCTTTTTAGAACGTACATCCACCTTCGGCTCCTTTCAATCGGTATTACCACGAACGTGCGGCAGCGGCCGCCCAAGCGGCGCACCCGTCGTTCCGGACCCGAAATGTCATTCCCCGAGCATCTGCAGGGATATCCGGGTGGCCTCGGCCTCCTGCAGCTCGTCCAGCACCTGGACCATCATGTTGTAGGTAGCGTCAGGGCTGGTCTTGACCGCGGCAATGACCTTCGGGTTGAGCGAAATCTCCTGCCGCATCCGCTCGGCCAGACCATCGACCGGGATCGGGGGCTCCTCGGGGTTTTTGCCCTTCTTCAGCACGACCCGTCCATCCGGCTGGACCATGATATGGAGCATGTTCTTCTGGCTGATCTGTACTTCCTCGGCCTTGGATTCAGGCAACAGCATCTCAAGGCCCTTTTCCTCGTTGAACGTCGTGGTGACAAGGAAGAAGATCAGCAGCAGGAATGCGATATCGGCCAAGGATGAGGTCGGGCACTCGGGCATGCCTTCATCTTTTTTTCTCAACAGCATTACATCGCCCTCCGGCATAACCGCTGAATCCCTGTAAGGGAATTATCCAGCTTATCGAAAAGGTGTGTGCTGGGTTGGACCCGAACCGGCGCGGCCTGACAACACGCACCGGACGGATCAGCGGGGCCGAATGAATTACTTGGCCTTGTTCTCCAGCTCGATCACGGCCTCAACGATATTCTGGGAGCTTTCTTCCATTTCCAGGATCAGACGGTCGATCTTGGTGACGAAATAGTTGTGGAACATCTGCACCGGCAACGCGATGGTCAGACCGGCCGCGGTCGTGATCAGAGCTTCCTTGATACCGCCGGCCACGGCCTGCGGGCTGACTTCACCCATCTTCTCGA
>CAYLSM010000136.1:0-11575 GCA_964386505.1 uncultured Gemmatimonadales bacterium | reverse complement strand
ACGACAGCGTGTTCTGCAACCCGCTGTACAGCGAGGCCGAGCGGCGCGGCATGTGGCTGGTTCCGATGGCGCGTTACAACCGCTACGGCTATTTCAACAGCGGGCAGGACGCCCGGGCGGTGGTAGTGCTGCCCAGCGGCGGGGCCCTGTTCCGCACCACCGCGTTCCCGCCCGAGAAAAGCCTGGCGCTCAACACGGCCAGCCTCAAGCTGGACAGCCAGGGCAACGTGAGCGGCCGTTTCGAGACGCTGTGTGACGGGCTGTTCGACGCACAGGCCCGGGCCGCCCTGATGGACCTCACCCCGGTGGACCTGGAGAAGAATTTCCAGCAGGCCGCCAACTCGATCAACGAGGGGGCGAGCCTCGAAGCCTGGCGTCTGAGCGACCTGAAGGACCTCTGCCTGCCAGCCGGCGCCTCGCTCGATTTCAACGCTCCCGAGCTGGGCGTGCTCCAGGGCGACATGCTGATCCTGCGCCTGCCGCGCTCTCCGTTCGACTTTGCCGGGCTGCCCTACTTTCCGCAGCTGCGCGAGCGGGAGTACGATTTTATCGCCAGCGGGCCGTTTGTCCTAAGCTCCGAGGTCACACTCGAGCTGCCCGCGGGCTGGCGCGTGGCCTACAGCCCGCAGACCGACCTGAGCCAGAGCCGTTTCGGCAACGCGGTCACTGGCTGCCGGGTCGAGGCCGGCAAGTTGGTCCTCACCCGCCGGCTCACCGTGACCGCGCGCCGGGTGAGTGTGGCCGATTACGCCGATTTCCGCAGCTTCCTGGAGCAGTACAGCTTGCCCGAGAAGTCGCTGCTTCTTTTCGAGCGCAGCGCGGGCAAGAAGGCCCCCAAGCGGTAAACCCTTTAGCGGCATTGAGTTAAAACCGTTGTCAAACGACGGTTGTGCTATTATATTGTCTTCTTGTTATCCGGCATATTCCAGATACTGCAAACACACGACGAGTGGGAACGATGTCCGCCAAATTGAGCCGGTTCCTTATTCTGAGCGCCATGACAGTCATGCTCGCAGCAGGCGCCTGCCAGGAGCAGCCGCCGCACAACGGAATGCAGCTGGCGGCCCTGCGTGATTTCGAGACCCAGAAACGCAACCGCAACGTGGTTGTGATCGAGACCGACTACGGTGAGATAGTCATGCTGCTGATGGCCAACGACGTCAAAAACACCTGCCGGACTTTCAGCGACAATGTCAACCGCGGGTTTTACGACGGGCTGACGTTCCACTATGTGTCGGCCGATGACATGATCCAGGGCGGTGATATCAACTCCCGGGATGACGACCAGTCGGACGACGGAACCGGCGACCCCGGTTTCAGCGTGCCGCTGGAGAAGGGTGGCCGCAACCTGCGCGGCTTTGTCGGGCTGGCGCACCCGTCCGGCGAACCGGACAAGGGCAACAGCCAGTTCTACATCCTGCTTCAGAGCAAACCCGAGCTGGACGGCCGCTACACGGTGTTCGCCCAGGTGGTGGACGGGATGGATGTGGTGCAGAAAATTTCTGAGCTGCCGGCGGATGCGGATGGCCATCCGCTCAAAAAAGTCGTCATGAAGCGAGTCTACGTCACTGAGCGTTACCTCTGATCCGGCCCGCCTGACGGGCCCGCAATCCCAGCCGCCGGGCTCGTGCGGAGCGCATTGCACCCCCCTGCAGAGCGCCCCGCACGGACTCGCCGGCCGCATCCCGAGGACAAGGAAAGGATCACGGATATGTTCAACCTGAAAAACCTCTCCGTTCTGGGTCTGGCCCTCGCTCTGGCCACCGGCTGTTCCAACAACAAAGCCACCGAGCAGCAGGCCGCGGCCAAACCCAAGCCCGAGATACCCGGCTTTCCGCAGATCAAGCCCCTCGCTCCGGAGGATGAGGTGGCGGTGATCAGCACCGATTTCGGCAAGATCGTGATCCGGTTCTTCCCCGAGATCGCGCCCAACCATGTGGCGAATTTCATCGACCTGGCCAAAAGCAAGTTCTACGACGGGACCACGTTCCACAGGGTGATCCCAGATTTCATGATCCAGGGCGGCGACCCGAACAGCCGGGATGATGACCTTACCAACGACGGGATCGGGCGCGGACCGCGCTCGATCAAAGCCGAGTTCAGCCGTATGCCACACACCCGCGGCATCGTCTCCATGGCCCGCGGCCAGGACCCGAACAGCGCCTCCTGCCAGTTCTTCATCATGGTGGCGGACGCTCCGCACCTGAACGGCCAGTACAGTGCGTTCGGCAAGGTGATCGAGGGCTTGGATACGGTGGACAAACTGGTGGCACTTAAGCGCAACGAGAACGACAACCCCGGCAAAGTGGCGCGGATACGTTCCGTCACGATCCAGAAAGCCGGCGATGTCCTGAAATTCCCGCTCAATTGAGCGGCCGGGCGCTCGGAGCCTCCTCAAGCGCGCGGATTGTCAGAGCCGAGGGCTTCCTTGGGCTTCCCGCCGCGCCTGGGCGCCGGGGTGTCTGAGGGAGCCCTCTTTGTGAGGCTGCCGGGCCGGAGCTGATATCCGTCCGGAGCGGACTTTTAAACCTGACTGGTTCAACCTGAGAGCAGAAGCAGACCAATATGGCGATCGAACAGCAGAGAGAAAGAATCCTTCCGCGGTTCATCGAGGATGAGATAAAGAACTCCTTTATCAACTACTCGATGTCCGTGATCATGAGCCGCGCCCTGCCGGATGTGAAGGACGGGCTCAAACCCGTGCACCGCCGCATCCTCTACGCCATGCACGAGCTTGGCCTGGTCCCCAACCGCGCTTTCCGCAAAAGCGCCACCGTGGTGGGCGACGTGCTGGGTAAATACCATCCGCACGGCGATGCCTCGGTGTACGATGCCCTGGTGCGCATGGTGCAGGATTTCAGCCTGCGCTACCCCCTGGTCGACGGCCAGGGCAATTTCGGCTCCATCGACGGCGACCCGGCCGCGGCCTATCGCTACACGGAGTGCCGCCTTCAGCAGGCCTCGGTCGAAATCCTGACAGACATCGAAAAGGAAACGGTCGATTTCCAGCCCAATTTCGACGACCGCCTGCAGGAGCCGGTGGTGCTGCCGGCCAAGCTGCCCAACCTTCTGATCAACGGCTCCAGCGGGATCGCCGTGGGCATGGCCACCAACATCCCCCCGCACAACATCGCCGAGGTGGTGGATGCCGCTGTGGCCCAGATCGACAATCCCGACATAACGGTCGACGAGCTGATCAATTACATTCCGGGACCGGATTTCCCCACCGGCGGGTTCATCTACGGCCGTTCGGGCATTGTCGAGGCCTACCAGACCGGCCGCGGGCGTATCCGCCTGCGCGCCCGCGCCTACACAGAGACCAAGAACAGCGGTAAGGAAGCGATCATCATTTCCGAAATCCCGTTCATGGTCAATAAGAGCAAGCTGCTCACCGACATGGCCGACCTGGTGCGCGAGAAAAAGGTCGAGGGCATCTCCGATATCCGCGACGAGTCTGACCGCGACGGGATGCGGATCGTGGTGGAGCTCAAGCGTGACGCCTCGGCCGAGGTGGTGCTCAACCATTTCTACGCCAAGACCCAGCTCCAGACCACTTTCGGCGTCATTTTCCTCGCCCTGGTGGACAATGTGCCGCGCATCCTCAACCTCAAGGAAATCCTCCAGCACTTCATCGACCACCGTCACGATGTGGTCACGCGCCGGACGAAGTTCGAGCTGCGCAAGGCCGAGGAACGCGCCCATATCCTGGAAGGCCTGAAGATCGCGATCGACAACCTGGACGCCGTGATCCAGGTGATCAGGTCCAGCGCCGACACCAACACCGCCCGCGAGCGCCTGATGGCCCAGTTCGGGCTGAGCGAGATACAGTCACAGGCCATCCTCGACCTGCGCCTGGCCCGCCTGACCGCTCTGGAGCGCGACAAGATCGAGCAGGAGTACGCCGAGCTGATCAAGACCATCGAACAGCTAAAGTCCATCCTGGCCAGCCGTGACCTGCGCATGCAGATCATCAAGGACGAGCTGGGCGAGATGAAACAGAAATTCGGCGACCGCCGCCGCACCGAAATCCTGGACGACATGGGCGAGTTCAACATCGAGGACCTGATCGCCGAGGAGGAAATGGTGATCACGGTCAGCCACCTGGGCTATATCAAGCGCCTGCCCGTGACCACCTACCGCCGCCAGGAGCGCGGCGGACGGGGCAAGAGCGGCCAGTCCACGCGGGAGACCGATTTCCTCGAACACCTGTTCATCGCCTCCACGCACGACTATATCCTCTACATCACCGAAAAGGGTGCGCTGTTCTGGCTCAAGGTCTACGAGATTCCTCAGGCCGGCCGCACTGCCCAGGGCAAGGCGATTGTCAACCTGATCGATATCGAGCCGGGCGACCGGGTGGCAGCAATGCTGCCGGTGCGCAACTTCGAGGACGGCCTGTACGTGTTCATGGCCACCCGCGGCGGCGTGATCAAGAAAACCCCGCTCTCGGCGTTCAGCAACCCACGCCGCACCGGCATCCGGGCGATCCAGATCCCCGAGGACGATGTGGTGATCGGGGCCAAGATCACCGACGGCACCAACGATATCGTGCTGGCTACTCGCCAGGGTATGGCGATCCGTTTCCACGAGGACCGCGTCCGCCCGATGGGCCGCACCGCCTACGGTGTGCATGGCGTACGTCTGGACAGCGGCGACCGGGTGATCGGCATGGTGGTCATAAAGCGCGAGTCCACACTGCTCGTGGTGAGCGAGAAAGGCCAGGGCAAGCGCTCGGCTGTCTCCGATTACCGGGTGACCAACCGCGGCGGCAAGGGCATCATCACGTTCCGTGTCGGCCCGCGCACCGGTGAGCTGGTGGCGATCATGGACGTGGTGGACGAGGAAGAGCTCATCATGATCACCCAGCAGGGGCTCATCATCCGCCTGCGGATCGCTTCGATCAAGGTCACCGGCCGCAACACCATGGGCGTGCGTCTGATCAACCTTTCCGAGGGCGACCGGCTGGTGGATGTGGCCCGGATCGTGCCCGGCGAGGAAGAGGAAAACGGTGACCAGCAGGACCTGGTGGCCACGGACACGGTGGAGGGCTCGACCCAGCCTCGCGGCGGGATTATACGCACGCAGCCGCCGGCCGAGGAGGAAGAGCTGGAGTCTGACGCCGGGTTCGAAGAGGACATCGAGGAGGAAAAAGGCAACGGGGAAGAGGAAGAAATCTGAGGCCGTGTGAAATAATCGTTCAAGTGCGCAGGGGCGGCCGTCCGGTCGCCCCTGCTTGTTTTCCATGGCCTCCTATTTCTCCTGTCAACTTGACATTCCCCCGTATTAGCCCCAGAATTAACCTGAAAATGGAGCCTTTACCAACCGGCAACTCTGTGGGGATGGAATAAATGTATCCTGAGCTTCAAGGCAAGACCGCCCTGGTCACAGGGGCGGCGCGCGGTTTCGGCCGGGCCATCGCCCTGCGCCTGGCCCGCGAGGGCGTTAGCGTGGTGGTCAACTACCGCCGCAGCAAGAGTGATGCGCTGAAAGTGGTGGACGAGATCATGGCCCTGGAGGTGGCGGGCGTGCGCGCGGTGGCCCTGCGCGGGGATGTCGGGGACGAGGGGAGCCTTCACAAGCTGTTCGAGGCGATCCGGGCCGAGTTCCCCTGCCTGGATATCGTGATCGCCAACGCCGCGTTCGGTGTGCCGGGTGAGCTGATGGGCGCCACGGTGCGGCATTTCGAGGTGACCATGAGCGCCTCGGCCCGTTCGCTTCTGCACCTGGCCCAGCACGCCGCGCCCATGATGAACGGCGGCTGGGGCCGGATCGTGAGCATCACCAGCGAGGGCGGCCAGAAAGTGCTGCCCGGCTACGGGGTGGTAGGCCCGGCCAAGGCGGCCCTGGAATCGATCACGCGCTACCTGGCCGTGGAACTGGCCTCGCGCGGGATAATCGTGAACGGCGTGATGGCCGGCCCCTGCGTGACCCGCAGCCTGGAGGCGATCCCCGGGGCGATGGAGCACCTGGAGCAGACAGTCTGCCGCGCCCCGATGAAACGTCTGATCGAGGAGGAGGACGTGGCCAGCGTGGTGGCCTGGCTCTGCTCCAACGAATGCCGGATGATAGTCGGCCAGTTCATCTTCGTGGACGGTGGCTGCTCGATAACGGCGTAACCAACCCGTTTCACTTCACAGGGGAGAATGATGTCCGATACGGCGGCAGGAGGCTCAGGCTTCCGCGAGGTGCAGTATTTCCGTCAAGCCTGGCTGGTGACGTTCGTGCTCGTGGTGGCGGCGTTCAACATGGTGGCCCTGGTCTGGCAGGTGGTCCTGGGGCACAGGCTGGGCAGCAACCCGGCCCCGGACTGGCTGGTGGTGGTGATGTTCTGCGCGTTCGGCCTGGCTTTCCCCTGGATCATGCTCAATATCCGCCTGGTGACCGAGGTGCGCGCGGGTGGCCTGGCCTACCGTTTCTTCCCCTTCCACCGCGATTTCGTGCTCCTGCCCTGGCACAGCATACGCGCGCAGCGCGCGCTCACCTACCACCCGTTGCGCGACTACGGAGGCTGGGGCATCCGCTACGGCAAGCACGGGCGCGCCTACAACGTGAGCGGTGACCGCGGCGTGATATTCACCCTGGCCGACAACCGCACCCTGCTGATCGGCAGCCAGCGGTCCGAGGAGCTTTCGGCAGCCATTGCCGCGGTCTCCGGGATCGGACCCGGCGAGGCTCAGGGCCAGACTGGCTGAGTCCAGGCCACGCGGCCGTTGGAGTCCACGACTTTCGCCCGCACGTAGCCCTCGCCGCCGGCGAACCGGTAGACCGCCGGGCTTTCGTAAGCTGTCGCCAGCACTTTCCCGCCCGGCCCGATGAACGTTACAGTATACTCCGTGGGCTCCTCCTCCGGCCGCTCGATCTCCACGCTCAGGCTCCCGTGTTCCACCCGTATTTCTTTCAGCCACACCCCGTTGGAAAAATAGAACTCGCCGCGGTTCAGGGCCGCGCAGACCGCACCGGCCTCCAGGCTGTCCGCCCGCACCATCACCCAGCCCCGTCCGGGGTTGATCTGGTCCGGCCCCCAGCTCTTGAAATCGTGGGCGTCATCGCCCGCCACCCCGAACACGCGTCGCCCGTGGCTGAGCAGCGAGTCCCAGATCGCCTCGGTGCCGACATGCCCGCCCCCGCCCCAGTTGCAGACAGTCGGGTCCTGGCTCGCCACCTCGAACAGACGCAGGCCCTCCACCTCCAGAAGCTGCCTGTAATCGAAAGCCCAGATGTAATTGGGGTGGTTGACAATGCAGGCCCCGGCCGCGGCGCTGACCATTGTCACGTTGCGCTGGAGGACCTCGGTCACGCTCGACCCGCCGGCCGGTTTGAGGGTCTTGGCCAGGTTGATCGCGTTCATGTGTACCGGCAGGCGCTTGCCCTCGGGGGTGACAAACTTGTCCGTCACTTCCTCGCCCGGGATCACGAGAAATTTCTCGTTCGCTCCCAGCAATGCGTTCAGCCCGCGGACATCGGTCATGAAATTATGGTCCGTGATCACCAGGAACTGGTAGCCGTGCTCCTTGTACCAGGCGGCCACTGCATCCGGCGAGCTGTCACCGTCCGAGTTCACCGTGTGGGTGTGGACACTGCCCCGGTACCAGCCGGCCGTGAGCGCGGCCGGAACTCCGATAAGAAGAGCCGCCGAGATTATCAGGATTGTATGGCGCATCGAGTCGCCCTTTGCTGGCAGAAGGTTCAAACCCGGGGTGAATTTCAGGGCCAGACCGGCTGGGTCCAGGCGATCCGTCCGTTGGAGTCCACCACCTTGGCCCGCACGAAACCCTCGCCGCCCTTGAACCTGTAGACCGCCGTGGTGTCGGTCGAGACCGCCAGCACGCCCCGCGCGCCGATAAAGGTGGTGGTATATTCTGTGGCGCTGCGCTCCGGCTTGTCTATCGCCACAGTCAGGCTTTTCCCGTCGCTGGTCACATCCTTGAGGCTCACGCCGGTGGAGGAGTAGAAATCACCGCGGTTGAGGGCGGCCACAATCGCGGTCGCCTCCAGATTATCCGCCCGCACCATCACCCAGCCCCGTCCGGGGTTGGCGTACTGTGGCCCCCAGTTCTTGAAATTGTGCGAGTCGTCGCTCGCCACGCCGTAGACCTTGCGCCCGCGAACAAGAAGCGAATCCCAGAGCGCCTCGGTGCCCAGGTGCCCGCCTCCTCCGGCGTTGTTGACCGTGGGGTGGCCGTTGGCAATCTCGAACAGGTTGTAGTTGTTGGCCGCGGCCATCTCTTTTATCCCCAGAGCCCACCAGAAATTGGGGTGATTGATCGTGCAGGCCCCGGCCCCGGACCTAATCATGTCCACGTCGTGCTGGAGGACATCCACCACGCTCGTGCCGTGGGCCGGGGGCAGGGCCGCATCCAGGTTGATCGCGTTGAGGTGCACCGGCACGCTGTGGCCCTCGCCGGTGACAAACTGGTCCGTGACCTCCTCGCCCGACATCACCACGAACTTGCCCTCGGCGGCCATCACCGCGTTGAGCCCGCGCACGTCGGTGAGGAAATTGTGGTCCGATATCACCACGAACTGGTAGCCGTTTTCCTTGTACCAGCGCACCACAGCGTCCGGCGAGCTGTCGCCGTCCGAGTTGATCGTGTGGGTGTGGGTGTTGCCGCGCCACCATTCGGCGTTGGCCGCGGGGGCGAGAGAAAGACCGAGGACGACGAGGCAGAACGGCAACATCCGGCGCATGGGGAATCTCCTTGCAGGGTGGAAGGAAAGGAGCGTTATTCTGCGGCAAATATAGCCGTTCAAACCACCAAGGTCAATCCAGGACCGGCGATCAAACCGAAAACAATTCCCTGCGCGGCAAAGACAAAGCCGCGCCCGGGTCTTCCGGAGCGCGGCTTTTATCATCGAATCAGACCACCGGCTATTTCTTCTCGAAATCGTAGCTTTCGCCCTCCAGACGGTAGAGCGTCTCGCCAGCCTTGGGCACGAACAGCACACCCTCGTCCTCACGGTCCTTCCACTCGTCCAGGTTGATCGTGGCCGGGTCACGGTAGCCTAAGTTGATCTGCTTGCAGCGCTCAGGCGGTATCCCGGTGGCCAGAATAACGTTCACGTTGCACTTTTCCACGCCGTTTACATACGTCCCGCCGCCGCGCACATGGGTGCTGTGAGCCAGTATCCCCCGGGGCACGTCCGCGAATTTTTCCATCTGGGCCATGAAATAGTCCCGTGTGTGGTAGCCCACCCGGTCGAGCAGCCTGCCGTGGGTGTAGCTCACCTCATCGATATGCGGGGCGTAGATTATCAGCTCCCCTCCCGGCTCGATCACCGGCTCCAGCTTGTACATCACCTTGCCCGCCACCCAGATGTCATCGTACATGGCCGGGGCCACGCCCAGCACGCGCTTGTACTTGCGCTGAGTGTAGCGGATATGGAGCTGGGCGCTCAGGTCGGCGGCGCGGCTCCAGGCCTCGCGGGTCGGCCCGATGAAAAGCCCGGCCAGCTTGCCGCCCTTTTCCACCATGTCAAAGTTCGTGACCGGCACGGGGATGAACTCGGCCGCGCGGTCGACCACCTTGCGCGTGGGGGTCCACTTGTTGCCGTTGATCAGGGGGTTCGTGATCACGGCGCCCAGCCAGTGGAAGAAATGCAGCAGCTCATCGCCCGAGATGCCGGGGAAGAAATACTTGTTGCCGCCGGAGAACCCCACCACCTCGTGGGGGAAAGTCGGCCCCAGGATCACCAGGTGATCGTAGTCGAAAATCATCCGGTTGATCGGAACCTTCAGCTCCTCGCGGAACAGGCCGCCGCTGATCTTCTCGATCTCATCCGCGCTGATTGTGCCGATCTGGGTGAACGTGTCGGGCAGGTCCCAGCGGTGGTTGTAAATCGTCACATCCGGGTAGTCGCGCCTCAGGGCCTCGGGGCTCATTCCCACCCGCGCGGCGATCTTTTCCTCGCTCATCGGATGGTGCGTGCCCAGGGCGATCAGGTAGTCCAGCCTTTTCACCCGGCCCTTGAGGTGCTTGTAGAAAATCGGGAACATCAGGTCGATCGGCACGGTGCGGGTGCTGTCGGGGATGATGACCAGAAGGCGCTTGCCGGTCAGGTCCATCTTTCCGAAAGCCTCGGCGCAGAGGGCCTCGGCCTCGGCCGCCCCGATCAGAGTCCCGTCGGCGTACCCCTTGCCGATCACGTCAAATTCGTGAGCCATGTTGTTTCTCCTGCTTGCTGGGCGGATAATCACTACCGCTTCGCGGCCGAGGATACATTACCGCAGCCGGGTTCCCCGGACTTGCCCCTTCGGAGAAGGGGGATCGCGGGGGCTTTATCCAAGTAATACATGGGCACGGCATGCCGTGCCCCTACATTCAAATACACCGTAAAACAGTCCGCCGGGTCTGTTTTTACTTCTTCCAGGGCGGCGTGTCCGGCAGAAGGGCCTCGAACTCCTCGATAAGCGCAGCCTCGTAAGCCCCGGCGTAGGTGCCAGCCGTGAAACGGCCGAACGCCTCTTTGTACAGGCGTTCCCAGCTCTTTTCCTCGGCCCCGGGGTTGATCGGGAAGAACAGGGCGTTGTTGGCCCGGGCGGCTTTCATGTCTCCGGGGGCGTCACCGATCATCAGGATATTCTGCGGCGCGTACTTGCCCGCTGCGGCCAGGGCGAGATGCTCTTTCTTGGAGCCCATCTCCTGGCCCGCGATCACCCGGGCGTAGCGGGCGATGTCGTGCTCGGCCCATTCTTTTTCCAGGGCCGCGCCGGGTGTGGCCGAGACCACCACGATATCGGCCTTCTTGACGATCTTTTCCAGGCTCTCGCGCACGAACGAGAACGGCGAGCAGCCGTGCACCATCCAGTCGACACTCTTGTTAACGGCCTCGCTCCAGGCCAGGTCACGCTTCAGGGCCGCGCTGCCGGATTCCTCGACCGCTTTCTTGAGCGCGGGGTTGCCCAGGGCGGCGCCGGAGTCGGCCCATTTTTTAAGCTCGCTCAGGTCGGGCAGCTTCACCCCGCTGGCTTTGACCTCGGGCCGCTCGGACAGCAACTCCATCACCATGAGCAGGGCCGGGAAACGGTTGATCCCGCGCCACTTGGAGTAGAGGTTCACGAACTCAGCCGCCTCGCGTCCGTACTTGCTGATCGCCTGAAGGCCGTAGTAGTAGATGATATTGGGGATGAAGCACTCTTTGTGCTTGAGCTCCATCGTGGGGAACGCGCAGCCGTCGGAATCGATCCCGACAAAGAAATTCTGCGTTGGTTTCAGCTCTTTCAGAGCGTCGTTGTGCGCCATGCTGTCCCTCTTTTTGGTAATTATTCAGAAAGGGCACGGCATGCCGTGCCCCTACATTTCGCTCTCAGCTCAATCCGTGGCCTCTGCTTACACTCCGCAGAAAGCGTTGAACCCGCCATCCACCGCCACCACCGTGCCGGTAACAAAGCTGGAGGCGTCCGAGATCAGCCAGATCAGCGCGCCCAGAAGCTCGGACGGGTCGCCGTAGCGGGCCATCGGCGTGCTGTCGATGATCGACTTGCCACGCGGGGTCATTGCGCCGGTCTTCTCGTCGGTCAACAGGAACCGGTTCTGCTCGGTGAGGAAAAACCCCGGAGCGATGGCGTTGACCCGGA
>CAYLSM010000135.1:0-11607 GCA_964386505.1 uncultured Gemmatimonadales bacterium | reverse complement strand
CCTCGCTGAGGCCCGCCTCGCGCATGATCTGCGCGGTCTCGGCCGCCGCGCGGTGGAAAGCCGGAAAAGTGGACAGGCGGTCATGGCACCAGAAACGCTGGATGTATTCGATGGCCCGGCGGCCGGAGATTTCGGCACGCAGCTTCTTCAACACATAATCATGAAACATGTCGTTTCCCTTCGACAGCACGCAGGGTGAATGGTAAGAAATGGAGAAATCAGGTCGAGGATACAAATCAATAATTAGGGAAACCGGCCGGTTAAATCAAGGTTGCTCTTCAGCGGTGAGCTAAAAGCTGTCGATCACCTGGTTGGCCTCGCGCAGCTTGTCCGACAGCTCGCGGGCCAGGTTGCGCAACAGCTTTACAGTCAGGTGCGGGTATTCTTCCATCAGACGGCGGCCCTCGATGGCGATCAGGCGGGTGGGGGAAGACGAGAACGCGGCGGCCGAGCGGAGCTGGTTCTCGAGCACGGCCATTTCACCGAATACTTTCCCCACTCCCAGTGTGGCCAGCAGACGGCCGCTCTTTTCCTTGCGGATCTTTACCTGTCCCTCCAGGATCACGTAGAAATAAACCCCGATATCCCCCTCCTTGAAGATTATGTCCTCGGGGTCGAAATCGATTGTCTGGGCGCATTCGAGAAGAAGCGCGAGTTCCTCCTGGGTGAAATCGGAGAAAAAGAAACTCGTGGGGAGTTCCCTGAGCAGACGGTTCCTCTCATCCTCTGAAAGCACGAATTTCTCGAGCACTGCGCCACCTCGATCGTGACCGGACAAATGAATAACCCGATAATTAATATGGCATCTAACAGAATATCACCAAAATTTGTCTTTTGTCAAACAGATATGCTGTTTTGGCCCGATTGACGGGCCTCCGGCGCTTGACTTGTTTTCCCGGAGGTTATACTTTTTGCATCCATATCCATTGTCTGCCCCTGCCGCTTCATCCGGAACAAGGGGATTCGCCGTGAGCAGCCGTCTGCCGGTCCTGACTTTCCTGCTCCTGCTGTTCTGCGCTGCCGGCCTCGGCGCCCAGCGCCGGATAGATTGCGCTTCCTGCCATCCGGATATCGCCTCCCAGTGGCGCGCCTCGAACCACGCCCGGGCCTGGAGCACGCCGGGGTTCGAGAAAGCCCTGCGCGCCCTGCCCGACCCGTTGCACTCCGGCTGCGACTGCCACGCCCCGGATTATTTCCTGCCCGCCGGCCTCGGCGCCCGTCCGGTCCAGCGCAGCGACAGCCTCGGCACCGGGGTGGATTGCCTGGCCTGCCACATGGACAGCAGCCTGACCGCCTATTGTTCCGGAGAGAGCCGGACCGTACCGCACTGGGTGCGGAGCGAGCCGGGTTTCGGGCAGGCCCGGTTCTGCACCGGCTGCCACAGTTGGGGCCGAGGCGCCGAAATAGCCTGCCAGGACTGCCACATGACCGAGAGCCCAGGCGAGGCCAGCCTGGCGAAAACAGGCGGAGCCTCCGCCAGCCACCGTTCTCACCGCTGGGAGGGCTCGGACAGCCCGGATTTCATCCGTGGGGCCGAGAGCCTGTCTGCCGCGCGGGCGGCAGACAGTCTGGTGCTGACCTTGAGCAACCTTCTGCCGGCCCACGCGTTCCCGCAAGGCTCGCACCGCAAGGCCGAACTGCTGCTATTGAACGTTGCCGGTGACAGTGCGTTCTGGCGCGAGCCGGTGCGCCTGGCTGCCGACTCGGCCGCGCGCTATTCTTTCGGCCCCGCGCTGTCGCCTTCCGTGGCGCGGGCCGAGCTGCGCTACTATCCGCTGCCCGAGCTGCTGCCCGACAGTTTCTACTGCCTGGAGCGTTTGACTGTCCGTTAGCCGGATTGGACTGGAGGACGGATGCAGAGAAGAAAGTTCCTCGGCTCGTGCGCCGCGGCGGCTGTACTGGCCGCCGGGACAACGGGCGCACAGACGGTCCCGGCGGATGGAGACATTGCGCGTCTCAAGGCCCTGGCCGCGGTGATCGTGCCCGACCCCGACCGCTCGCTCTGGAGTACGGGAGCACCCGCTCTATCACTTACGCGCGCCTGGGAGTCCCTGGGAAGCGAAAACCGCGCCGGTCTGAACTCGTTCCTGGACAGTCTTGACCGCGAGGCCGGAGGCTCGTTCGCCGCCCTGGAACTGGAAAAACGGACCGCTGTCCTGCGTAAGAGACTGGGGCCGCCTTCCGTCTGGCCCGACCCGTTCCGTGTCGCGCGCTCGATGTCCCTGCGTGCTTTTTACGACAGCCCGGAGGGTATGGCGCGCTGCGGCTATATCCCCTCGACCCAGTTCGCCGGGTACCCGAAGTTGTGTGACTACCCGCCCTCGAGGAACGGCCGATGAGCGAGGAGCGTTTCGACGCCATAGTGATCGGGGCCGGCGCGGCCGGACTGACCGCGGCGGCTGAGCTGGCAGCAGCGCGCTGGAAAGTGCTGGTGCTGGAGGAGGGACCCTGGTACAACCCGTTCCGGGACTACCTGGACGGCGCGGTCAAGCGGCTCCCGGTCGGCCTGAGCTGGACCGGGGACTGTGAGATACGGCCCTCCATGACCAAGGCCGTGGGCGGCAGCACCGTGTTCTACATGGGCGTGTTTTTCCGGCTGCACGAGAGCGATTTCCGCACGCGCAGCCGCGCCGGGGTGGGAGCGGACTGGCCCCTGGACTACCGCGAGCTGGAGCCTTACTACGACTACGTGGAGAAAGTGACCGGGGCCTCGGGCAGCCCGGAGAACGTTTTCGAGGTCCCGCGCGGGGCCTATCCCAACCCGGCGCACAAGCTTTCGGGCTCGGCCTGGAAATTCAAACAGGGCGCGCTCAAGCTGGGACTGCACCCGGCGGTCACCCCGTCGTCTATCCTGTCTCGCCCGTACAACGGCCGGCCGGGCTGCACCTACTGCGGCCGCTGTGGCGAGGGCTGCATGGTCGGGGACAAGAGTTCGGCCGAGATGACCTGGGCCCCGCTCGCCGTGTCCGCCGGCGCGGACATCCGTCCCGGCTGCAAGGTGTTCTCCATCCGCACGGACAACCTGGGCAAAGCCACGGGCGTGGTGTACAGGGGCGCGGATGGCATTCAGCGCGCCGCGGCAGCGGAGGTGGTCCTGCTCTGCGCCGGGGCGATCCACGACCCGATCATCCTGGCCCGCAGCCGGGGGCCCTCGCACCCGGAGGGCCTGGGCGTCACGGGAGGAATGCGCGGGCGCAACCTGATGCAGCACGTGGGCGGACGTTATATCACCGCGTTTGACGAGCCGGTGCACGGCTACATGGGAGTGAGCGGCGGCGTGAACGTGCAGGACCACTATGAATCCGTGGCCGGGGCCGGATTCGCGCGCGGCTACACTCTGTATGTCTCGCTGCAGGTGTTTCCGCCCTCGACTTTTGCCGACTGGTACCTGGAGGATTCCTGGGGCGTGGAACTGACCGGCCGCATGGCTTCATACGACAGGATGATCCGCGTGGCTGTGCTGGGTGAGGATCAGGCCAATCCGGAAAACCGGATCGAGGAAGACCCGGAGAAAAAGGACGCGGACGGTTTGCCGCTGGCCCGGGCGCGCTACGTGCAGTCCGGCAACGAGACCTCTATCCGCGCCCACGCTTTCGCCACCTGCCGCCAGATCTGCCGCGCCGCCGGGGCCGGGGATTGGGAAATTACCTCGGCCGACAGCTCCAGCGCCCATCCGCTTGGCACCTGCCGCATGGGGGATGACCCCGCCACGAGCGTGGTGGACCGCTGGGGCCGCTGCCACGACACTCCGGGGCTCTACCTCTGCGACAGCAGCGTTTTCCCGACCGCCGGAGCGGTCAATCCCGCCTGCACGATAATGGCCCTGGCCGCGCGCACCGCCGCGCATCTGATCGGCTCGCGCCGGGGTTGAGCCCCCGGCCCGCCGGGATAGAAATCAGCAAGCCGGTCCGCAGGACATTCCCTCCCACCGGTGTAAGCTCTTTCCAGCGCCTGGCCTGCCCGTTCCCGACGCACAGGACCGAAGCTGTCTGCCAGCCAGGCATTTAAACGGTTGACAGATTTTTTCCGGGCGTGCTATAATCGCAGCGAAAGTACTCACAGGCCGCCGTTGGCCCACTCCCGCTCCCACGTACTCCCGCCGGATGGAATGGCGATGGAAGACTCGACCAATTACCGCAGCCTGGGTGACAGGATCCGTAAGGTGCGCAAGGAGAGCCGCCTGAGCCAGAAAGTGTTCAGCAAGCTCTGCGGTGTCTCCCCCCTGACCCTGATGCGCTACGAGAGCGGCAGCCGCGGGCCGGATGCCAGGTTCCTGGTGCGTCTGTGCGAGAATTTCAATGTCAACGCCAACTGGATGCTCGCCGGCCAGGGCGGGATGTTCCTCGGGGCCGGGGATGACGGCCACAGGGGCGGACCAGGCTTGGATGCCTCGGCTGTGAGTGTGCTGTTCCATGAATTTGCCGATTTCCTCAAGGCGCGCTCCAGCAACGGGAACGGGACCGAACCCGTGGCCGCCGCGAAAACGCCTGCCGTGCTGCCGGGGATCCTGGTGGTCAGCCCGGACCGGGCGTTCTGCCAGCGCATGCGGAACGTGCTGGCCCGTTTTGCCCGTGAAATTATCGAGGCCGCCAGCCCCCGCGAGGCCGACCGGATCATGAATTTCCGCCGTTTCGCCCTGGTCGCTCTGGACAGCCAGATCGGCGGTGGCGATCGGCGTCGGCTTCTCGAGCGGGTCCGCGATACGAGCGAGGCCGCGGTGCTGCTGTTCGGCCCGGGGGACAACCTCCTGGTCGAGGCGACTTTCCCGTCGGGGCGGATCGAAAAGCTGGGACAGAAAGCATTGGAGGACGGTGAGATTTTATTGAGCGCCGGACGCCTTCTGAGTGCATCCGCTTACAGTCTCAAGATATAGATTCGCGCCAGCGGTCAGTCTGTCCGGCGCGGATATGCGGTCATACCGCCAAAGCCCTTCCCGATCCAGCCGGGAAGTTTTATTTTAGTGCCGGTTCTTCTGCGCTGCACTCTGTCCTCCGCCGCTTAAGGAATCTGGAGCAATCGATGGCAATCACAGCCGGCGTGGTTTTCGCCCTTGTGATTTCAATCCTCATTCTGGTTTTTGCGGTGGCTTTCCACCGCCGCCAGCTCATCCTCAACCAGAAGCGGGCCGAGTACCTGACGGTCAAGCGGGACAACGCCTCCCACTGGAAGCGTTTCGAGACCTGCCAGGTCGAGATCGACCGCTACAAGTCGGATGTCAAGCTGCGCTCGCGCGACCTGCACGTGATGATAGTCGAGATGGACAAGAAAAGGCACGAGATACGGGATGTCCTGGAGATACTGCGCGAGGAGAACGATCAGGCGGACAACGAGATGGACCGCGAGCTGACCAAGATCGTGGAGCGCCGCAAGGGGATACTGCGCGGCCACTGGAAAGAGCTCAACGGCATGAAGACGCTGTTCATCCAGAAAATGGGGGATGTGAGCCAGCTCAAGAGCGGGATCGACAGCGTACTGCTGCGCAAGGATGACGAATACCAGAAATGGGCCAAGACCAAAGTCCAGATGGAACGGCTGAAGAATGAATTCGATGCCGTGAGCCGTTCCTCGATCTTTTCATTTTCCGGCAAGCACTGACAGAACTGGTGCGCTCAGTTTTTCTGTCCAGCCTTTTTCCTGTCCTTCAGCAACTGCGTAAATTCCTTGGCCGGAACGTAAATCCAGACGATCAGGATTATCAGGCCGATGGTCCAGATGCTCCAGGTGATCCAGTCGAATGTCATGGCGGCTCCCCTTGTCACGTTGGGATGAAATCCTTAGCTTTCCTGATGTCCGGACCTTGGCAGGCAGCCTGCCCGGGGGTGTTCAAGTTAAGCTAATAAAGTGGTGTTGAATAGGCAAGGATAAGTGCAGACAGATGCGGGGCGACGGTCCGGGAGTGCCGGATGGTTGCAGTGTATCGGGGAGGAATGGTTTTGCTCGAAGCGGCGTTGTACGACCTGGACGGTCTGATGGTTGACACCGAGCCCTTGCACCAGCGGGCCTCGGAGCTGACACTGGCGAGGTACGGAAGAAAATACGAGGAGATCCCGGAGGCGGTTCGCAAGTCGGTCTACGGCAAGCGCGCCCCGGATGTGGCCGCCCTTCTGCTGGGCAGCCTGGACCTGCCTGTCACCGCCGGGCAGTGGTCCGAGGAGCGCAACTCGGTCTTTCTGGAGTTGATCGAGGAGGGCCTGGAACTGATGCCGGGCCTGGATGATTCGCTCGCTCTGTTCGAGTCAAAGGGGTTCCGCCGGGCGGTGGTTTCCTCGGGCGACTACCGCTACGTGCATCGCATCCTGGAACTGACCGGCCTGAAAGCGCGGTTCGAGCACGTGGTCACCGGCGATGATGTCAGCCGGGGTAAGCCCGACCCGCAGTGTTACCTTCTGGGGGCCTCCAGCCTGGGCGTGGCGCCACAGCGCTGCGTGGTGCTGGAGGATGCTCTGGCCGGGGTGCAGGCCGCCCGGGCTGCCGGGATGAAAGTTATCGGCGTCGCCAACCGGTTCAACCAGCGGTTCGACGGGGCGGATGCGGTGCTGGAATCCCTGGCTGCGGTGGATGAGGCCCTGCTCGACCGGCTCGCCGCCTCCATCGCCTGACCGAAAAAGACAGGCCGTGCAGCTTGATTTCCGCTCGCACGATATTTATTTTCACGCAGTCTGATTTTTACATGCTGGACGGTTCAACTGCCACCGAAGGAGTCCACTCATGGCCAAGAAATATATCTGCGACGTCTGCGACTGGGTTTACGATCCGTCTGAAGGCGATCCGACTCAGGGTATCGCGCCGGGGACGGCGTTCGAGGACCTGCCGGATGACTGGGTTTGCCCGGCCTGCGGCGTGGGCAAGGAGGAGTTCAGCCCGCTCGAGGACTGATCCCGGCGGCAGAAGGTTGTGTCAATCCACCGGGCCAGGCGGCCCGGAACTAACCGCCGGACGCACCGCAAACTGCGCCCGGCGGTTTTGTGTCTTGATTCCGGAAAGGATGTCCTGTGAGCGGAACCGCAGACAAAGCCTGTATGGAACGCGCCCTGGAACTGGCCGCCCGCGGACGCGGCTGGACCTCGCCCAACCCGATGGTGGGCGCGGTGCTGGTGCGTGACGGCGCGGTGGTGGGCGAGGGCTGGCACCACCGGGCCGGCGAACCACACGCCGAGGTGCTGGCCCTGCGCCGCGCCGGTCGCCGTGCCCGCGGGGCCACGCTCTACGTGAACCTGGAGCCCTGCTCTCACCACGGACGCACTCCGCCCTGCGCCGAGGCCCTGGTCCGCGCCGGGATTGCACGCGCCGTGGTGGCCATGCGCGACCCCGACCCGCGGGTCAGCGGACGGGGGATCAACTGGCTGCGCCGCGAGGGGATCGAGGTAAAGGTGGGCATTCTGCGTTCCGAGGCGTCGGAGCTGAACGAGGTGTTCCTGCACCGTGTCCGCACCGGCCGTCCGTTTGTGGCGCTCAAGCTGGCGCAGAGCCTGGACGGGGCTATCGCAGCCGGTCCGGGCCAGCGCACCGGGATCAGCTCGGCCCTCTCCCGTCGCTACGTGCAGCGACTGCGCGCCTGGCACGACTGTGTCCTGGTCGGCATTTCCACGGTCATGGCCGATGACCCGCTGCTAAACGTGCGCGGGGTCTCCGGGGCGCGTCAGCCGTTGCGCGCGGTTCTGGACAGCCGTCTGCGCCTGCCCCTGGAGAGCCGTCTGGCGACCACGGCCGGTCAGTTCCCGGCCGTTGTGCTCTACGACCGCGCCCTGGCCGACCCCGGCCGCGCCGCCGCCCTGGAGGCGCTGGGTGTGGCCACGGTCGCGCTGGATGGAACAGGGGATGGCAACCTGCCCCTGGCGGCGGTCCTGGACGCCCTGACCGCTCGCGGCGTGACCAGCGTGCTGGTCGAGGGTGGGCGCCGGGTGGCGAGCGCGTTCCTTCTGGCCCGCCTGGCCGAGCGTCTGCACCTGTTCATCGCGCCTTCGATCTACGGTGAGGGTGGGCCCCTGCACGGGGTGGGACAGATCGCGCCCGAGGGCGGGCCGCTGCCCGTGCGCCTGACTGCGTCCGAGAGCCGCCGGATCGGCCCGGACCTCTACATAACCGGCCGTCTGGAGTATCCGCAGGGATAAATTTTTTGCCTTCCCCGTTGAATCGTATTATCTTATCCTGATCGATCCATGTTTACCGGGATTATCGAGCAGGTGGGCGTCGTGACCGCGGTGCGCCCGCTGGGGGGAGGCCGCACCCTCTCCATCCGGGCCGGCGGCCTGGACGGTGGAATGCGCCCCGGCGATTCACTGGCGGTCAACGGGGCCTGTCTGACTGTAACCGCCCTGGGTGCGGACAGTCTGGACGCCGAGGCGGTCTCGGAAACCCTTTCCAAGACCAACCTGGGCGCGCTCAGTGTGGGCAGCCGGGTCAACCTGGAGCGGGCGGTCCCGGCCGGAGGGCGGTTCGACGGCCATTTCGTGCTGGGCCATGTGGATTGCACCACGACTGTGCTCAGGCTGGAGAAACGGACCGAGAGCCTGCTTGCTGCGTTTGCCCTGCCGGAGGCGGCCCGTCGCTACGTGGTGCCGCGCGGCTCGGTGGCCCTGGACGGGGTCAGTCTCACCGTGGCCCGCCTGGAGCGCGACTCTTTCACGGTCTCGCTGATCGGGTTCACCCTGAGCGCCACCACCCTGGCCGAACTGGCCCCGGGCCGGACTCTGAACCTGGAAACCGACATTATCGGCAAGTACGTGCTGGGCGCGCTGGAAAGCGCTGGCGAAGGCCCTGCCGGGGGGCTGACCGAGGAAAAACTCCGCGGCTGGGGTTACCGCTGATATGTGCCGCGGGTAAATGTAGAGAGGACAAATCAGGAATGATAACGTTGGACAACAGACTTACCCCGATCGAGGATGTGATCGAGCGTATCCGCAAGGGCGGCATGGTGATCCTGGTGGATGACGAGAGCCGGGAGAACGAGGGCGACCTGGTGATGGCCGCCGAGCCCATCACGCCCGAGGCGGTCAATTTCATGGCCACGCACGGCCGCGGCCTGATCTGCGTGCCGATGAGCGAGCGGCGCGCCGATGAGATGCGGCTCGACCCGATGGTGGGGGTGAACACCTCGCTCTTGGGCACCGGGTTCACCGTGAGCGTGGACTATAAGATCGGCACCAGCACCGGGATTTCGGCTTTTGACCGCGCGGCGACGATTCGCGCTCTGGCCGGCCGGGACACCCGTCCCGATGATTTCGCCCGTCCGGGCCATATTTTCCCGCTGCGGGCCAGGGACGGCGGAGTGCTGCGCCGCGCCGGGCACACCGAGGCCACGGTCGATCTGGCCGTGCTGGCCGGGTTCCAGCCGGTGGGCGTGCTCTGCGAGATCATGGATGAGGACGGCAGCATGGCGCGCCTGCCCCGTCTGCTCGAAATCTCCCGCGAGTTCGACATCCCGGTGGCCTCGATTCAGGACCTGATCCGCTACCGCCGCGGCAAGGAGAAAATTATCCGCTGCTCGGCCCAGACCGTGCTGCCCACCTCCTACGGCAAATTCGACCTATTCCTGTACGAGACTACCTACAACGATGAGGCCCACCTGGCCCTGGTCTGCGGCGAGGTGCGCGGCAAGAGCGATGTCCTGGTGCGGGTGCATTCGAGCTGTCTGACCGGAGACACCCTGGCCAGCCTGCGCTGTGACTGCCGCTACCAGCTCCAGACCGCCATGCAGATGATCCAGAAAGAGGGCAACGGGGTGCTGGTCTACCTGAACCAGGAGGGACGCGGGATCGGGCTGGCCAACAAGATCAAGGCCTATGCCTTGCAGGACAAGGGGCTGGACACGGTGGACGCCAACATCGAGCTGGGACTCAAGGCCGATGAGCGCGACTACGGGGTGGGGATCCAGATCCTCAAGGACCTCGGCCTGACCAGCGTGCGGTTGATGACCAACAACCCTAAGAAGATCGACGCGTTCATCTACGACGGGTTCGGGCTGAATGTCAGTTGCACCGTGCCAATCGAGCAGGAACCCAACGAGTACAACCGCTGCTATCTCGAAACCAAGCGGGTGCGCATGGGTCACAAGCTGCATAAGACCCTGAAGACCGACAAAAGCAATCAATGAACCGTTTTCCCGCGCGGCCGCCGGTTGAGCGAGCGGCGCGGGCCGAAAGGGGAGCGACGATGCCCAGGATATTCGAGGGTAAGCTCGACGGCAAAGGCAAGAAAGTGGCGCTGGTGGTTTCCCGTTTCAACGACCTGGTCACCAGCCGCCTGAGCGCCGGCGCGGTGGACATCCTCACCCGTCACGGCGTGGCGGACCAGGATATCAGCGTGTTCCGCGTGCCGGGGGCGTTCGAGATAGCCGCCCTGTGCCGCAAGCTGGCCCTGGGCAAGAAATACGATGCGGTGATCGCCCTGGGCGCGGTGATCCGCGGCGAGACGCCGCATTTCGACTACGTGGCCTCCGAGGTCTCCAAGGGTGTGGCCCTGGCCGGGTTCGAGGCCGCTATGCCGGTGATCTTCGGCGTGGTGACCAGCGACAACCTGGAACAGGCGCTGGAGCGCGCCGGGGCCAAGGCCGGCAACAAGGGCGCCGAGGCGGCCATGGCCGCTTTGGAGATGATGGACCTGTACGGCGGCGGCGCGATCTGATTACATTGGAACCGGGGTCCCGAAAAGCCCTCCGCAAGGCGGGCCTGCCGCCCCGGCAGGGCCTTTTCAGAGTGAGATTCCCGGAAGAAGAATGAGAAAACGGACCAAGGGCCGCCTGTGGGCGATTCAGATCGCCTACGGCGCATTGTTGAGCGGAAAACCGACCGAGCGCGCACTGCGGGAGTTTTTCACCCACCGTAGGGTTGGCCCGGAGAACCGGGATTTCACCAGCCGCCTGCTGCTGCGCATGAGCGAGCACACGGACCAGATCGACGAGCTGTTCATCGGCTGCCTGCAGAACTGGTCGATCAACCGTCTGGCCGTGCTCGACAAGCTGATGCTGCGCCTGGCGATCACCGAGTTCCTGTACATCGGCGATGTCCCCCCGAAAGTGACGATCAACGAGTATGTCCAGCTCGCACACTTCTTCGGCACCGAGGACAGCCCGCGCTTTCTGAACGGTGTTCTGGATGCGGTCTACCGGAGCCTGATCAAGAGCGGCGCGCTGCTGGCGGACGAAGAACCTCAGTGATTGCGGCGCCAGGGGGCCGGCTTTGCTCCACGCGATCATCTCAGACATACACGGCAACCTGCCGGCCCTGCACGCGGTGCTCGAAAGCCTTGACCGCCTGGGGGCGGAGCGGGTGGTCTGTCTGGGGGATGTGGTGGGCTACGGCGCCCAGCCGGCGGAGTGCCTGCGCCTGACCCGCGAGCGCTGCGCCAGCGTTATCCTGGGCAACCATGACGCCGCGGTGGCGGACCGCACCTCGATCGAATGTTTCAATTCCGCCGCCCGCGCCGCCGTGCTCTGGACCGGCCGGGCCCTGAGCGAGGAGGATATCGCCTGGCTTGCCGCCCTGCCCTACGAGGACTCGCCCGGGGCCTATCGCACCGTGCACGCCACGCCCGATGACCCCGCCGCCTGGAGTTACCTGATGTCGGATGACCATGCCGAGGAGCTGTTCGGATTTTTCAGCGGACCGC
>CAYLSM010000134.1:0-11958 GCA_964386505.1 uncultured Gemmatimonadales bacterium | reverse complement strand
GCCAGACAGTGCCGCTGGTGTCGGACTCCAGCACGGCCCGGGTGTCGGGGAAAACCAGTTCCACCCGGCGGGCCAGGGACGGGTCGAAAACCATCAGAGTGTGATCGCGCCACTGTTCGGACTCCGTGCCCAGCATCGCCCCGAAGAACCCCTGCACCTTGTAGACATCCGGGCTGTCCGCCCGGCGCATGAACGTGTAGAAATCCTGCGGGTTGAAACTCTGCTGGCTGTACATCCGGCGCTGGTCGAACCCGCCGATCCGTCCGATCACCAGGTCGGCCAGAAGGCTCTGCCCGCTCCCGAACACTTTCACCCGCGTGCCGCCGGCCTCATCCACCTGGAACTCGGCCTGCTTGTCCGGATTATGGCTCACCAGGTTGGAAGTCTCGATGGAATTTAGCGTGCTCAGGGCCGAGACGATCTGGTCGGTCTCGGCGGGACGCGGCCCGGCCGTGGTCTGGACGCTCCAGGCGCCCTGGTCGCGCAGCAGCACGAGCTGTCCGCCCGCGCGCTCCACCTCTATCCGGCTCACCGCCGCGGTGTCGATCTGCACCTTGAAAACATCTCCCTCATCCGGCCGGTCCGGCCGTTTCGTGCTGAAATGCACCACGGCCCAGAGCGCCAGCAGGGCAATCAGTATCAGAAAAGGCTTCAGCAGTTTCATCGCTCGCTTCGGGTTTGAGGTTCACGTTCCCGTGCGGCCCGGCGGTGTCACAACCCCGGGCCGCACGTCTCCCAGGCTCAGCCGAGCATGCGGGCACGCACGGCCTTGTCGCGGCGTTTCAGGTAGAAACGCATCATGCCGAACAGGATAACCAAAAGCGGCACGCCCACGATGTTGAGCAGCCGCAGGAAATTCTTCATCTCGCCGCTCAGGCTCTTGAGCGGGCGTTCGCTGGTCGGGCGGGTGCGGATCGAGATCAGCTTGTCCCCGATGGTCATGAAATCCACCGCGTTGAGCATGAACTCCAGGTTGCCCGGGTAGAGATAGCGGTTCTCCAGAAAACTCGAGCTGGCCACCAGCAGGATACAGCCCGTGGCCGGGCTTTCGGCCGCATACGGCGGGCTGGCCACCCCCACTCCGACCACCGGCCCGGCAAAGGCGCTCCTGAACCGTCCCATACCCAGCACGGCCAGCGCCGAACGCTCCGGCACCCCGGCAGGCCTGTACTGGTCTCCGGCCCGGCGAAGGCTGTTGGCCGCGTCGCTGGTCCAGGCCAGCACGGAGTAAACCAGCGAGCTGTCACCGGGCGCCGGCGCGGCGAGCGACCCGGTGTACGGGAAAGTGATCTCCGACAGGCGGCCCACCACCGGGTGACTGCCCAACTGGTCCTTGACCACGTGCGGGAACAGCGGGTTGGGCCGGTTGATCGTGAATATCCCCTGGTTCACCCGCTGCGGTGAGTGCGACTTGGTGTCGAGGATAATGTCATGGTTCAGGATGAAGCCCCAGGCGGACAACACACGGTCCATCCCGTGGTGCACCTCGGAGGGAATGGGCTGTCCGCGGCTGTCATCGATCAGGATGTCATCCACCAGGCAGATAAGCTTGCCGCCGTGCATCACGTACTGGTCCAGGGCGTACTGCACGTAATCCGGGATACTGTCGGTGGGACCGGCGAAAATAACCGCGGGCAGCGAATCCGGGACCGGCACGCCGCCGTTGAGGTCGATGGGCTGGATCTCGTGCAGCTTGCCCAGCTCCTGGGCGAAAGCGCCGTAGTCATCGCCCAGGTTGTGGCGGCTGTAGGTGGTGATGAAGCCCACGTGGTCGGGTGTGGTGGTGACCCGGAAAATGCGGCTGGTCAGGTCGTACTCCAAGTCGCTGGTGTTCTGGACCACCGGGATGGCCTCGCTCTTGTCGCCGTAGCTGACCACGATCGCCAGCCAGCCGTTGATCTGCTGGCGCTCGTCTTTCTCGATGATGGTCATGGTGACCGGGGTCACGCCCATGCCGGACAGTTTCTGCTGCAGCTCCTGGTCATCCGTCGGGTCGATCCGCTCGTAATGGATGTTGCCGCCGGAGTAGACCTGGTACTCCTTGAGCAGGTCATCCACCTCCTCGGGCAGACGGGAGAGCTGCACCGGCAGCTTCTTCGAGAAATAGGCTCTCACCGAGACCACGTCGTCCAGGTCGTGCAGGATGCTTTTGGTGACCGGGCTGACCGAATAGAGCTTGTCGCCGGTCAGGTCGAGCCGTCCGAAGAACCGGACGCCCAGAAGGTTGACTACCGCGATTATGCCGATGATTATTGCGACATAGGCGGCGTTGGAAAGTCGGTTGACAGGTTTCTTCTCGCTCATGTTCCAACCCTTGCATTGGCTGTGGGCCAGGGACTCAGACCCAGCTCCGGTTCTCCACGACATTGACGTTGAGGTAGAGGAAGATCCCGATTATCGACAGATAGTAGAGAATGTCGCGGCTGTCGATCACCCCGCGGCCCATGCTCTCGAAATGCGTGGCCAGTCCCAGGTAGCTGAGCACCGGGACCATGAAATCGGGCAGCAGCATCAGGAAGAACCACTCGCCCACGATCAGGAGAGCCACGCCGATCACGATGGCCAGGATGAAAGCGATGATCTGGTTCTCGCTCAGGGCCGAGGCGAACAGCCCGATGGCCAGGTAGCTCGCTCCAAGAAGCAGCGTGCCCAGGTAGCCGCAGATTATCTGGCCCCAGTCCGGTTTGCCCAGCGTGCCCACCAGCAGCGGCACGTTGAAAGTGAGGGCCAGCATCAGGGCCAGGAACAGGAAACTGGAGATGAACTTGCCCAGCACGACCTCTTTTTCCTGCACCGGCAGGGTGAGAAGTATCTCCAGGGTGCCCATCTTGCGTTCCTCGGCCCAGAGACGCATGGTGATCGAGGGGACGAAGAACAGGAACACGAAAGGCATGAAGCCGAAGAAGGGGCGCATGTCCGCCTGCCCGGCCACGAAAAACGTCCAGAAGAACAGGAAATTCACCAGCAGAAGGAACGCGGTGATGAAAATGTAGGCGATGGGAGAGTCGAAATAGCTGCGGAACTCTTTCCTCGCCACGGCAAGTGCATTGTTGAGCATCGTCGGTCCACCAGTGTGAAGTTGTCGTTCGGGTTACATCCGGCTCAGGCGGTGGTGATCCGGGTGAACACCTCTTCCAGGCTCATCTTCTCGCGATGCAGCTCGCGCAGCGACCAGCCCCGCTCGACCACCAGGCTGAACAGCCGCTCGCGGATGTCGCCGGCCTGGCTGGTAATCTCCAGAGTCAGCCAGTCGCCGGCCGAGTCGGCGGCCTCGCCCTCGCCGCGGTGGAACGAGGCGATGAAATCTGCCTCGCGCAGGGCGGCGTAGACCTCCTCCTGGGGGCCGCGGAGCACCACGTGCAGAAGCTCGGCGCCGCTTGAGCTGGCGGCCAGTTCCTCGGGCGTGCCGCTGGCCACCAGACGCGCGTTGCTGATAATCAGCACCCGTCCGCAGGTGGCGCTCACCTCGGGCAGGATATGCGTGCTCAGGATGATCGTTTTTTCGCGGCCGATGTCGCGGATGAGCTGGCGGATCTCGATGATCTGGTTGGGGTCCAGTCCGCTGGTCGGCTCGTCCAGCACCAGGATATCAGGCTCGTGGACCATGGCCTGGGCCAGCCCCACTCTCTGGCGAAAACCCTTGGACAGCTCGCCGATGTCCTTGTGCGTCACGGCTCCCAGGCCGGTCAGCTCCACCATGCGGCTCACCCGGCCCCCGCGTTGGGATTTGGGCACCTGGCGCAGCTCGGCGATATAGCTCAGGTAGTCCAGCACGTTCATCTCGGGATACAGCGGGCAGTTCTCTGGCAAGTAACCGATCCGGCGTCGCACCTCCAGGGGATTCTCCTGGATGTCGAAACCCGCCACATTGACGCTGCCGGCGCTCGGTCTGAGGTAGCAGGTAAGCATGCGCATGGTGGTGGTCTTGCCCGCCCCGTTGGGACCGAGGAACCCAACCACCTCGCCGCGCTGCACCTCGAACGAGACCGAATCGACCGCCAGCGTCTCTCCGTAATACTTGGTCAATCCGTCTACCTTGATCATGGCTCTCAGTTCACGCCTTTGATGCGGATTAACGGTTGATCCGGGCGCCGCGAGGGCGCCCGGCGTGAGTTAAGACAAAAATATCTTTACACTCTCAGACCCGGGCGCGTCCCGGAATCCGGGACACCGCCTCCGGTCTGCGAAACCGCAGGTTTACCCGCTCTCAGCGCTTGAGCAGGAACGGCGAGTAGTGGTCTGCATCCAGATCATCCACGTAATAATAGCCCCAGCGGTCCTGGGAGGCCGGGGTCACTCCGCTCGGCGTGTCGGTTATCGAGTAACGGAAAGTGAACGGCTTGTTGGTCCGGAACGGAATGTACAGGGCGCCGGAGGTGCTGTTCGGGTCGAGGCTGAACAGGATTTTCTCCTGCTTGTCTTTCAGCTCGCGCGTGCCGGTTCCGGTGCCGGTGCCGATAAACGAGGCCCAGCCCTCCTTGAACGGGTCGCCGTCCACCAGCGAGTAGCTGTAGCCGATATCCGTACCTGCGTCGAAGGTAAGCGTGGCCTCGTAGCGCACCCCGGGCCGCAGCGGGGCCAGGCGCAACACAACCATATAATCCTCGGCCGAACCGAACCCGGAGGGCAGGCCGGTCACTCCCTGGGCCGTGGTGACTGTTTTCTCGCCATTCACCGGGACCTCCACCCAGGGACCCTGTTTCTGCGGCTGGGTGACCGCCACGGCGGAGCCGCGCTTGAGAAGGAAAGGCGCGGTGTGGTCGGCGTCGAAATCCGTGACATAGTAGTAGCCCCAGCGGTCCTGGGAATCCTTGGTCACCCCACTGGGGGAGCCGCTGACCGCCCAGCGGCAATTGAATGGCTTGTTGGTGCGCAGCACCAGGTACATCGTGTTGGAGGTGCTCTGCGGATCGATAGTGAACAGCAGCTTATCCTGCTTGCCGGCCAGCTCGCGCGTGCCGGTGCCGCTGCCTATTCCCACGAAAGAGGACCAGTCCTGGCCAAACGGGTCGCCGTCCACCAGCGAGTAGCTGTAGCCGATATCCGTACCTGCGTCGTAGGTAAGAGTGGCCTCGTATTTCACTCCGGGCGCGAGGGGGGCGATGCGGAGCACGGCGATGTAATCCCCGGCCGAACCGAAGCCCGAGGGCAGGCCGGTCACTCCCTGCACCGTGATCACCGCCCGCTCGCCGTTGACCGGCACATCCACGTATACTGCCTGAGCCAGGGCCTGGCCCGCGCATACGGCCAGGCAAGCCAACAGCACCAGTGACTGCGCCAGGGTTCTTATCATGTCCGTCCTCCGGAGGGTTCAAGCATCTTAAGCCGCCATCTGGGAACACCGGAAATACAATAACGATGGAAACGACGCCCTTTCGGACGTCTTTCAGGTCTGCAGCGGTTTGAGGCCCAGGCTGGCCTGGATCGGCCGCAGGGCCGCGATCACGAAATCCACATGCTCCTCGAACGGCACGCCCAGGTCGTCGGCTGAGCGCTCCATCTGCTCGCGGTCCACCTGACGGGCAAAGCCGCGGTCTTTCATTTTCTTTTTCACGCTGCGGGCGCTCAGGTCATCCAGGGACAGGGAGGGCCGCACCAGGGCCACCGCTGTGATGAAGCCGCAAAGCTCATCCACCGCGTAGAGGGCCTTGTCCAGACGGCTGAGCCGGGGCGTGCCGGTGGCATCCCCATGGGCCAGGATGGCGTGCAGAGCCTCCTCGGGCCAGCCCAGGCCGCGCAGGATACCCACTCCTACCACCGGGTGCTCCTCGAGCGAGGGGTGCTGCTCGTAGTCGAAATCGTGGATCAGGCCGACCGCGCCCCAAAGCGCCTCATCCTCGCCCCAGCGGCGGGCATAGGCTCGCAGGGCGGCCTCCACGGCCAGGCCATGACGGATGAGGCTTTCGCCGTGGGTGTATTGAGTCAGCAGGGCGTATGTGGTTTCGCGGTCCAGGTTTACCTCCCGCCGGAAAAGGCAGTTCAACCTGAGTAAGAAAAGCAAGGTGCGTGCCAGTGAAAAATATTTTGTTTCGGCATGGAACATAAATAATTGGACGCGATGCGGCAAGGACGGCCTTTGCGGGAATGCCTGAAATGGGGCGAGCGTTTACAATTTGGGGCAGGAATAGACAGGGCTGGGCAGGAAAGCACGGGACTCGGGGTCCCAGAGCCCCCGTGTCGTGCTGTTGTCCAGGGCCGGGTTCAAGAGGCGACGGCGCGGGCCGAAACGCTCCAGCAGCATTTTGCGGTTAACCGAGCCGGCTTTCTGCCAGTCGTAGTCGTAGTGGTCGTCCCGGTGGGCGATATGGTGGGTCACGGCGACCAGATCGGAGGTTGAAACAGTCATCCAGCCGTGTTCACGCAGCTTGTAGCCCAGGTAGACATCCTCCGAGCCGTAGGGCTGGAATGACTCGCTGTCCAGCCCGCCGATCTCGTCCAGGGCGACCCGTCGCACCATAAGGCAGTAGCCGCTGCACCAGGCCACCGGGACAACCATGCCCGGCACGTGTACGCACTGGATGAAAGAGTCGTTGCGGTCGGAAGTGTAGACGGTGGCGAAAGCGCCGGTGGAACCTGCATTGGGGTGGGATTCGAGGGCCTGGACCATCACCTGCATGAAATCGCCCTGCTCGATTTCGGTGTCGTTGTCCAGGAACAGCACATACTCGCCGGAGGAGGACTCCAGCCCGGCCTGGCGTCCGGCGACAATGCCCAGGTTGCGCCCGGCGAACAGGGGCTTAAGACGGCTGTCGCGCTGGGCCACTGAGCGCAACAGTTCCGGTGTGTCATCGGTGGAGCCGTTGTCCACCGCGATCACCTCGAAATCCGGGTACTCGGTCCGTCCGAGAAGGCTCTCCAGGCAGCGCGAGGTGTGGTCGGAGCGGTTCCAGCAGAGCAGGACCACCGAGACCCGTCCCGGCTGGCCGACCGGCGGCTGGCTTTTCAGCCAGGGCATCTCACCGCTGCGCAAGCTGGCCAGCCCCGGGCTCAGCACCTGGGACAGGGTGCGGAAACGGCCGAAAATCTCATCCGTGCCCAGTTCGGCGGGGCGCTTGCCCAGGAACTCGGAGGGCAGGTTCAGATAGAGGTTGTCCGGGTCCCAGGGGTTGAACCCGCTCATCAGGGCGTTGATCACCCGGATACTGTCGTAGTCCAGGCCCGAGACCAGGTAGAAATAGAGGTTCCACCAGGAGTAGAGTTTCTGGTCGATCGTAACCAGTACCTTGTTGTCCAGGACCATGAAATCCTCGCGCCGCGTGGCCGTGGCTATGAACTCCGCCAGGCCGTGGATGGCGTGGCGGTCGAAGCCGAGCATCAGGCGGAAACGCGTGGAATTGAGCAGCGGGCGCCAGTCGTGCAGATACATGGACTTGCAGAGCAGGTCGGGGCGGGTCTCCACCGCTATGAGGTTCTGGTCTTCATGCAGCGCCCGGAACACATCGAAAAGCTGGTAACCCATGCCGATCCCCAGCAGGATCACCACTCGCTTGTTCGCGGCCTCGATCTTGCGCGCCGACTCCTTGATCAGGATCGAGTGCTGATTTTCATCCTGAACAATATAGGCGTAGCGCCCGTCCTCGCTCCGGTACAGGCCGTCCAGCACGCCATTGACTATTTTCTGGTTGAGCTTGCGGTGAATGCCCGGATAGCGCACCCGGAGCAATCGGAGGTTGGTGAAAAGAGTCGAAAGGTCGGCGGTCATGAGATCAGGGGTCCGGGGTTTTCCGCGCCATGCCCGTGGAAAACGACAAGACCCCGGCTCATACAAAGGTTGGCGGACCTTCATCTGAAACGGAAGCCTTCTGCAGTCGTATTTCCCGGGCGCAATTTAACTTATCTGTAATATTTATCGGCCGGAAGGCTCTATGGTTTAGATAAAACGTGTATTTGCAAACAGATCAATCGGTTGTCATTTTCTTTGCTACATTGCTTGCAAACCCCAGCCTCAACTGCCCGCTCTGTCCCCATCCTGAGGGCCGGAAACTGGCGTGGACCGGGAGGGTTCCCTCCTGCATTCGCTCTCCTGAGACGGTTCCAAAAATCGGTTTTATTTACACAGTCTCACGCCGCCGAATTCGTTAACGAATAATCAACGAGTTATCCACAGCCCATACAGTTAATGGAATATCCAGCAGATAAACGGGCATTGATTATTTGACAACGCCGAATTTATTTTCTTGCGTGAACTAATGTTACAGACAAACGAGAATTTTCAGTCATCTTTCCGTACACCCGGTTACACCTGTGGATAGATTGTGGATAATTCAAATTTCGGACGGATTTTTCTGCCGTTTTCCTCTCCTGATCTCACGTTATGCCACGGAATTTTTTTCAACCATCACATGACCCGATCCGACAACTGATTCCCAGCCATGCAGCAGCGCGCCTGAAAGCAAAAACCGGGTGCAGCCAGAGCCGCACCCGGTTCCCTAAAAACACACCGATGACCTTAATTTCAGTCATTCCTTAAATCATCCCCGCCGCGATCAGACCTCCAGCGTCCAGGGTGCACGGTACTCGCGCATAAGCATGCGGTCAGCCTCGGGGTCGCCGGCGATGCGCTCGGTCTCGGGGTCGTACTGAAGGCTGCGCCCCAGGCGCAGGGCCAGATTGCCCAGGTGCGGGGTGGCCGAGGCCAGGTGCCCGTCCTCGATGTCCGAGACAAAGCGCTTGCGGGTCTTCAGGCAGTCGACAAACGCTTTCACGTGAAGCGAGTGCTGCTCGCTCTCTCCGGCCGAGAACGCCGGGGACTTGTCATAGGTCTCGTCACCCTTATCCTCTTTCTCCGGACGGAAACTGTAGCCCTGACGGTTCAGATACAGGCTGCCGTCCGTGCCGTGGAACTCGATCCCGTAACCGTGCCCGTCACCGCTCTCGCCGCTGCAGCGGCGGCACTCGTAGGTGAGGATGAATTCCGGGAACTCGTAGCACAGGATCATGGTGTCCGGAGTGTCGCGGTTGTCCTGCAGCCCGAATTTCTGGCCCATGCCGGTGACACGGCGCGGACCTTTCTGCTTGGTGGCCCAGAGCACGATGTCGATCAGGTGGGTGCCCCAGTCGGTGGGCCAGCCGCCGGCATAATCCCAGAACCAGCGGAAACTGGACCAGCGGTCGTCATCCACTACGCCGAAACGGTTGATGTTGAACGGGCGCATGGGCGCCGGCCCCAGCCACATGTCCCAGTCCAGGCCGGCGGGCGGCTGGCTGTCGGGCGGGTTGCCGATCCCCTTGGGGAACTCGTTGCCGTAGTTCCAGGTGCGCACCTCTGTCACTTTGCCCAGCTTGCCGCTCTGCACAATCTCCACTGCGCGCTGGAAATGCTTGCCCGATCTCTGCTGGGTGCCCACGCCCACCACGCGGTTATACTTGCGCGCCGCCTCGACCATCTTACGGCCCTCGGCCACGCAGACCGAGACCGGCTTTTCCACGTACACGTCCTTGCCGGCCTGGCAGGCCATCACGGTCATGGCCGGATGCCAGTGGTCGGGCGAGGCGATCATCACGCAATCGATATCCTTCAGCTCCAGCACCTTGCGGAAATCGGCGAAAGTCTTGGGCACCGGCTTGCCGGCCTCGGCCAGGGCCTTGAGCCCCAGGTCGAGGTTGGGCTTGTAGCAGTCGCAGACCGCGGCGATCTCGATCTCGGGGTTGGAGGCGAACGCCATCATGTTGGAGCGGCCCTGCTTGCCCGGCCCGAGCACACCGACCCTGATACGGTCATTGGCCCCTGCGGCTTTCTTGGCCGCGGCACCCATCAGCGGTGCGGCGGTCAGGCCGGCCCCGGCCATGGCGAAAAATGCACCCGACTTGAGCAGTTCACGACGGTTCAGGTTTTTCTTATCGCTGTGTTCGCTCATCGCTTAACGCCTCGCAAAGTGTGAGGGGACAGTGGTTATTTATCCTTACAGATCGCCCAGAGCATGCCACGCTGAATCGTGGTGCGGAACCCTGCGGCCTGCATCGAGACCGCGTCATGGCCCAGCACGGTGTGGAAAACACGGCCCTTGCCGTAGGTCTTGACCATCAGGATCGGGTAGTCGGTCTGCTTGTCCCGGCTGAACGCGGTGGCCAGGACCTGGAAATCCGAGTACTTGGTCAGGTCGCGGTACAGCTCGTCCGTGGTCGGGAAATCCTGCATCCCGCGGGTGATGAAATGCTCCTTGTCCGTGATCTTCACCGTGTAGGGGCCGTAATGGTCGTGCCCGGCGTGGTGCGTGTCATCCGTGCGCCAGAGCAGGCCCACCATGTCCTCGAACTCGCTCCAGCCTGGGAACGCGTTGTCGGCGCTGTGCACGATTCCGATCCCCATGCCGCCCTTGACCAGCGAGATCAGAGCCGACTCGACCGGAGCAGGCCAGCGTTTGTCCGGATAGGCCTGCATCACGATCCCGTCGTAGGCTTTCATCCCCTCGGTGGTCAGGACCCAGGGGTCCTCGGTCACCACTACCTTGAAACCTCCCTCCTCCAGGTCCTTGCGCAAATCGGGCAGGCTGGAGCGCCAGTCGTGGAAGGGGTCGGCCCCGGTGATCAGCAGAAGGGTCGCCACCGGCTCAGCCTTCTTTTCCTCGGCCCTGACAAGCGAGAAACAAGCCACAGTCGTTGCAACCAGAAGGAACAGGATTCTGCCGCGCATAGCCGCTGTCTCCGGAAACAGGGGTTGGACTACTCGCCGAAAGCCTCATCGAACACAGTGGCCGAGGACGGGAAATCGACATTGCGCACGAACTCGCAGGCCTCAGCGGCTCCGTGCTCGCGGTCCATGCCGGCATCCTCCCACTCCACCGAAAGCGGTCCCTTGTAGCCGATACGGTTCAGCTCGCGGATGATCTCCTCGAAATTGACATCCCCGCGCCCGAGGCTGCGGAAATTCCAGCCCCGCCCGGCCTCGTCGAAATTAAGGTAGCTGCTGATAATTCCCGAGGTGCCGTCCAGCGTCACAATGGCGTCTTTCATGTGCACGTGGAAGATGCGGTCACCGAACTCCTGGATGAAACGCACCGGATCGATCCCCTGCCAGTGAAGGTGGCTGGGGTCGAAATTGAAGCCGAACTCCGGCCGGTTGTCGATGGCCTTGAGGGCGCGCCGGGTGGTGACTATGTCGAATGCGATCTCGGTGGGGTGCACCTCCAGGGCGAACTTGATCCCCTCGGCTGCGTAAACGTCCAGGATCGGGTTCCAGACCTCGGCGAATTTCTTGTACCCGTCATCGATCATTTTCCTGCTCACCGGCGGGAAACTGTAGGTCAGGTGCCAGATCGGCGAACCGGTGAACCCGTTGACCACGCCCACACCGAATTTACTGGCCACCTTGGCCGCCTTTTTCTGAGCCTCGATGGCCCACTTGCGCTGGCCCTCCGGGTCGCCGGCGAGGTTCTTCGGGGCGAACCCGTCCGAGCGGCCGTCATTGTTGAGGTCCAGCGTGAGCTGGCCCGAGAGGTGGTTCGAGATGGCCCAGCACTTGAGGCCGTACTTTTCGAGGGTCTTTTTCTTGTTGCTCAGGTAATCCGGCTCGCTCAGGGCCTTGTCCAGCTCCATGTGGTCGCCCCAGCAGGCCAGCTCCAGCCCGTCGTAGCCGAAATCGCGCGCCTTGGCGCACAGGGTTTCCAAAGGCAGGTCGGCCCACTGGCCGGTGAAAAGTGTTACCGGACGTCCCACGCTGCGCCTCCTTGTCATCTCATTCGGAAAAGGAAATGGAAGGGCCCGCCCAAACGAGGCGAGCCCCACTGTTTATCTTCAGAATTTCTTGAACGGCGTCCACTTGGCCTGGCTCTTGGCGCTTTCGATCACGGTCTCGATGAAAGCCAGCCCTCTCACCCCGTCCTCCACGCCCGGATGGTCCAGGCGCGGACTGATTTTCTGCCCGGACTCGGCCTCGCGGATCGAGGCTACCGCGCCCAGGTAGGTGTTGCCGAACGACTCGATGTAGGCCTCGGGGTGTCCGGGCGGAATACGGCAGCC
>CAYLSM010000133.1:0-12006 GCA_964386505.1 uncultured Gemmatimonadales bacterium | reverse complement strand
ACGAATTGAACACCGGATCGTCCTTGAGCGAGACGAGCAGGACATCCGAGATGTTGAGATAGCGGTTGATATGGTTGACCGGCACCTGGGGGTGGAAAAACACGTTGTTCAGCCGCAGATCCACAGTCAGCTCGATCAGGCTCTTTTTCATCGGCCCGTCCCCGATGAACAGCAGGGCGATCTCGCGGTAGGGACGCAGCAGCTTGGCCGCGTGAATCAGCGACCAGAGGCCCTGGGCGATACCCAGCGTGCCGGCGAAAGTGACGATGAAACGCCCCTCCAGGCCCAGGCTGCGCTTGAGTTCCGGGTCGGGCTCCAGCGGCCGGAAAATGTCCTCCACCGTGCCGTTGGGGATGTAGTGGATACGCTTGGGGTCGCCGCCGTGACGGGCGATGTAGTCGCAGAAACCGCGCGTGACAGCGATGATCGCGGCGGCGTTCTTGTACAGGATGCGCTCGATCTTCTCGGCCAGGAAAATGATGCGCTTGTTCGACAGCTCGCCCAGGGCCGTGGCCGCGGCAGGCCAGAGGTCGCGCACGTCCAGCACGAACCGCCCGCGCTTGAAAATCGAGAGCAGGTAACCGCTCACCCCCACGAACAGGGGCGGGCTGGTGGCGAAAATGATGTCGTAGCGCTCGCGGTCGAACAGGCCGGCGAAGAAACTCATCACCATGTAGGAAAGGTAGAACATGATGCGGTTGAAGAAATTCTTTTTCTGCCTGGCCCAGACCCAGACCCGGGTCACCCGGATTCCGTCCACCTCCTCAAGGATGAAAAGCCGTCCCTGGTACTGCTCGTGGATGATGCCGATCGGGTGGTTGGGCACCTCGGTGATCACGGTCACCTCGTGGCCGTGACGGATCAGGTTGCGGGCGAACTCGTAGATACGGGTCTGGGTCGCCCCCACCTCGGGGTAGAAATACTGGGTCAGCATCAGAATTTTCATCGGGACGCCTGGGCTCGGAGCGGATGCGTTTGCGTGCCGGAACCGCCTTGCACGCGGATACTTAAGTTAACCCCGGCGCCGGGGCTTGTCAATGCGGTCGGCCCGGAGGCGGCCGCTCGGGAGCCCGCCCCTTGTGAGCCGCGGGCCGGGAGTGTATAATTTCTACCGGAATTGCGAAACTTAAGCGAGGGGGTTGGATGGGGCGTGTGCAGCAATTGTACGACCGCCTGCCGGTGCCGTTTCAGCACGCGGCGATCAGCGCCTACGGCTGGTACTGGAAACGTCTGCGGTTGGGCGGTGTATTCGAATCCCGTTTGCGCGACTGGCTGGAGCGCGAGTCCTGGAGTGCGGCCCGTCTGGCCGACTGGCAGGCCGGGCGCCTTCGCCAGGTGCTGCTCAAGGCCTGGGACAGCACCGCACTCTACCGCTCAGTCTGGGAGCGCTCCGGCCTGAGCCGTCCGCGCCTGGAGCGCATGGGTCCGGAGGACCTGCCCCTGCTGCCCGTGGTGCGCAAGGAGGACCTGCGGGTTGCTCCGGGCGGCAACTGGAGCGGCGGTCTGCAGAGCCGGGAGGTGGAATACCGCCGCTCCACCAGCGGCTCCACCGGCACCCCGCTCAGCGTGGGCTACAGCCGGGCGGTCTGGCAGGATATCTGGGCAGGGGTAGAGGCACGCGCCTACCGCTGGGCCGGAGTCTCGATCCGGCAGCGTCGCTCGATGATCGGGATGCGGCCGGTAGTGAGCCCGTTGCTGACCCGTCCGCCGTTCTGGCGCTACAACATCTTCGAACACCAGATCTATCTGTCGCTGCTGCACCTGACCCCGGCCAACGTGCGGCATTACCGCGACGCGCTGGACGCGTTCCGCCCGGTCACCATGACAGGTTATTCCAGCGCCCAAAGCCAGTTGGCCCGTCTGATCGCGGAGGCCGGTCTGAGTGTCCGGTCGCCGCGGGCGGTGCTTGCTACCTCGGACACCTTGGATGATACGACCCAGGCTCTGATGGAAAAAGTGTTCGGAGCGCCGGTGCACCAGACCTGGGGGCAGATAGAAAACTGCGCTTTCGCCGCCACCTGCGGCCAGGGTCGCCTGCACCTGAACCCGGATTTCGGGATCGTGGAGGCGCTGCGCGCGGACGGCTCGCCCTGCGCCCCCGGTGAGACCGGCCGCCTGGTGGCCACCGGCCTGGTCAACACGACCAGCCTGTTTGTCCGCTACGACACCGGCGACCTGGGTGTGCTGAGCGGAGCGTCCTGCCCCTGCGGGCGCGACAGTTTCCCGGTGCTGGAGAGTCTGGTCGGACGGGTGGAGGATGAGGTGACCGGGGCCAACGGTGTGCGCATGCGACGGTTCGACCGCTTTTTCACCGACTGGCCGCAGATACGCCGCGCTCAGGTGATCCAGGAAAGCCCATCCCTGGTGCGCGTGCTGCTGGAGCGCTCCGGTGCGGCCGGGGACGGCTGCGAGAGCCAGATCGCCGAACGGATCGGCCTGGCCCTGGGCGGTCTGCGGGTGGAGGTCGAGAGCGTGGAGCGGATTCCCCTGCCGCCGGGGGGTAAATTCAGGGCCGTGATCAATCGCTCTGGGGCGGGTGCTCAGCCGGGCAGGGAATCGTAGAGCGCCAGCAGGGCTTGGGCGGTAGCCGCGGGGGTGTATTTTTGCTCGGCGGTCAGTCGCGCTTTTTCGCCCATCCGGCGGCGCTGCTCCGGGCTGGCGAGAAGGCTTTCAATTCTGTCGGCCAGGACTCGGCTGTCGCCCACCGGCACGATCAGTCCCTGTTCCCCGTCCTGCACCGCGTCCGGTATCCCTCCCACCGGAGTGACCACCACCGGCAGGCCGGCGGCCATGGCCTCGAGCATCGCAATGGGCAGGCCCTCGGCGCGTGAGGGCAGTACAAACAGCGCCGCCCGGCTGAAAAGGCCGGCCAGCTCGGCCGGCCCGATCGACCCGAGGAACTGTATTCCCTCCGCTCCGGCGCTGCGGGCCCGCGCTTTCCAGGACTCCAGGCTGTCCCCCAGTGCACAGTTGCCGGCGAGCAGGAGCGGGGCCTCCAAACCCCGCCCGCGCAAAAGGCCGAAAGCCTCCAGCAGCACATCCACCCCCTTGCCTGCGCCCACCTCGCCGGCGAACACCACCGCCTGGCCCGCGGCCGCCTCCGCCCGCAACGCGAAAAACCGATCCCCGGCACAGTTGGGCACCACCGCGACCTGTCTGCGGCAGAGTGAGCCCATGAAAGCGCGCCAGCGATCCGAGAGGACTATAACCGTGTCGGCGCGGTTGAGGAAAAAGCGGATCAGGCCCTGGAGACGGCTGGCCCGGTAGAAACTGTCGAAGGAGCCGCCGTGTACATGCAGCAGGGTGTGCAGTCCGAACAGGCGGCTGATCGCGAGGAGGGCCGATTTTTCCCAGAAGGAGCTGAAAGAGGAGGAATGGATGTGCACCGCGGCGGGCCGCAGACGGACAATCCGCAGGGCCAGGCGCAGCCCCAGGCCAAGGCTGGCCGCAAGACGGGCTGTCAGGCAGGAGCGCCACAGCGGCGCGAGCCGGTTGTCCAGCACCTCCACCCGGATACGCGCGGCCAGCTCCGGGCTGGTCTGCATGAAACCGACAAAGCTCGCGATTCCGCCGGCCGGTTGCTGCGCCGCCGGCCCGACCACGAGGATGGTTCTGCGGGGCTTGTCCAATCCGTGCCGTTCCGCGCTGGGTGTGTCCGACCGGGCTTCTCGGGCTTGAGCCGTGGTGATTGAATTACGCGATTATAATCGATATATTACCGGACGGCAAGTGGTTCAGGAATTGATATTTCCTCGCTGGAGCACGGCAGATGGAACTGGAACGCGGTTTTCGACTGAACGTCTGGAGCTGGACGGTGGCGCTGGCCGGGCTGGGGATAGTCCTGGCCGGGGTGCTGCTCAGCCTGGTCCCGCTGAAAATCGGGCTGAGCGCGCTGGCCGGGGTGCTGTTCCTGGCTGCGGCGGTGCGCTGGCCGGTGCTGGGTCTGGCCGCGGCCTGCGCCCTTCTGACTGTTGAGGGGATCAGTTCCTCGCAACTGGGCCCGGTCACCGAGGTCCGTCTGGTCGGCGTGGCCGCATTCGGGGCCTGGATCACGCACATGCTGCTGTTCGGGCAGCGGCTCCGCTTCAACCGCCCCCTGGCTTACATCCTGGCTTTCGTGTTCTGGATCGGCCTGTCGTTTCTCTGGGCGCTCGAGCCCAGCCTGGGCGGCAGCTACTATGTGACCGTGTTGCAGCTTGTCCTGCTCTACGTGCTGGTGATAAACGTGGTGGACTCCCGCCGCAACCTGGCGATAGTGCTGAGTGCGCTTCTGCTCGGGGCGCTGGCCACGAGCGGCATGTCGCTGCACCTGATCACTAAGAATGTCCTGGAACGGGCCCGGACTTTCGAGGCCCAGAACGCCAACGACTATGCGGCGGCAGTGGGCCTGGGGCTGGTGGCCGGGCTCTACTTTCTGAGGCGCAGCCGGGCCTGGTGGGCGAAAATTATCCTGTTCCTGTCCCTGCTCGCCGTGGCTGCCCCGCTGGTGATGGCCCAGAGCCGCGGTGGATGGCTGGCCTCTTTTTCCGCGCTGGGAGTGTTCCTCTGGCACACCCGCCGCCGCTGGCTCAACATGCTGCTGATACTAATTTCCGCGCTGGTCGTGCTGACCGGCATCTATTACTCCGGCATGATCAATTTCACCCTGGTCGATCGGGCGGTGGACCTGGTGGAGGTGCGCGAGCGCGGCTCCGACCGTTTCGATATCTGGGGTGTGGGCCTGGGGATGATCCGCGACCATCCGCTGGCCGGAGTTGGGTTCAAGCAGTTCGGCCGGGTCTACAACACTTACCGGGCGGCCTATCCGGGCATCCGCAAGGATTTGGTGAACAATCGCGACCCGCACAGCGTCTATGTCGGCATATCTGCCGAGCTGGGGCTGGTGGGGCTGCTGCTGTTCGGGATGATTTTCCTGAGCACCCTGACCGAGTACCGCCTTCCGCGCGGCGAGGGCGCCTGGCTCGGGCGGGCCCTTCCGGCCTATATCCTGGTGCTCGGCATCAGCGGCACGATATACCTGTCCAAGGTCTACTGGGTCGCCCTGGCCCTGGCCGCGGCCTCGAACCGGCTGGCTTTCACGGAGCAGCGGGAGAACGGATCATGAGCGCCGGTATCGGGCTGGTCATCGGGCAGCTCGGCTGGGGCGGCGCCGAGCGCCAACTCGCCTTGCTGGCCCGAGGCCTTCTGGAGCGCGGCGAGACGGTGAGCGTGATCTGCCTTTCCCGGGTGCTCACCCCTTTCGGAGATGAGCTGGAAAGAGCCGGGGTCCGGGTCCAGACCCTGGAACGGCGTAAGCGCCGCGAGCCGACCCGCGTGCTGAGCCTGGCCCGCCTCCTGCGTCAGGAGAGGAACGCGCTGGTCCACAGTTTTCTGGAGAATGCCTCCATTTACACTTGGCTGGCCGGGCGCCTGGCGCGTGGAGTCCGGCTCCTGCCCTCGGTGCGCAGCCTCCCTTCCGGAGGGGACAGGCTGCGTCACAGCCTGGTCGGGCGCGCCCTGCGCGGCTCCGGCCTGGTGATCGTCAACAGCCAGGCTGCCAGAGCGGCCTATTCCGAGCGTTACAATGTACCCCTGGAGCGGTTCCGGGTGGTGCCCAACGGGGTGATGTGTCCCGAGGCCAGCGGCCCGGAGCAGCGGCGGCTTTTGCGTTCTGAATTCGGACTGTCCGCCCGCAACCCTGTGCTCGGGACGATTTCGAAAGATGCGCCGGATAAAAACGTGCCGGCCTACCTGCGCCTGGTCGAGAGGCTGGGCCGCGAGAGCGGGCCGCTCTGTTCCCTGACCGCCGGTCCGGGGCTGGATGAGTCCTACGCGGCCCGTCTGACCGAGCACCGGCGACACTCGGTCTGCCAGGCCCTGTTCCTGGGACCGCTCAACGACACGGCCGCGTTTTACCGCAGCCTCGATATATTTGTCCTGACCTCGCTGCGCGAGAGCCTGCCCAACGTGCTGCTCGAGGCCATGTCACACGGCGTTCCCTGCGTGGCCTATGGAGTGGGCGGGATTCCGGAGCTGATCGAGGACGGGGTCAACGGCCTGCTGGCGCCCCCGGGTGATGAACAAGCCCTTTTCCAGGCGGCGCGTTCGCTGCTGGAGGACCCGGAGCGAAGGCGGATAATGGGGCAGGCCGCGCGGGAGCATGTCATCGAGCGGTTCAGCGTGGAGGCGATGGTCGAGGCCACCCGCCGCGTGTACCAGGAACTGCTGCAAAGTTGAGACAGAAAGAGGGAGAGACCGAGAATGGACCTGGGACTGACCGGAAAGACTGCACTTGTCTGCGGTGCGAGCCGCGGGCTGGGTTACGCCGCGGCTCTGGAGCTGGCCGCCGAGGGGGCTAACGTTGTTCTCTGCTCCCGCACCGAGGCCGATATCCGCGCCGCGGCCGAACGGATTAACGCCGCCACCGGGGCCAGGACAGCCTCCGTGGCCGCGGATGTGGCCGACCCGGGCAGCGCGCCGCTCCTGGTGCGCACCGCGCTCGAGCGTTTCGGCGCCCTGCACGTGCTGGTGAACAACGCCGGCGGTCCGCCGCCGGGACGGTTCGAGAGTCACGGTGACACGGCCTGGCAGAAAGCTTTCGAGCTGAACCTGCTCAGCGCGGTGCGCCTGATCCGCGAGTGCATCCCGCCCATGCGCGCGGCCGGCTGGGGCCGCATCGTCAACATCACCTCCGTGGCGGTCAAGCAGCCCATCGACGGGCTTATCCTGTCGAACAGCGTGCGCGCCGGAGTGATCGGCCTGGCCAAGACCCTCTCCAACGAGCTGGCCCGGGACAATATCCTCATAAACAATGTCTGCCCGGGCTTCATCCTCACCGACCGCACCAGGAGCCTGTTCGAGAGCCGGGCCCGGAACGAGGGCCGCTCGCCGGAGGAGATTCGCGAATCCGTGGCGGCCTCGGTGCCGCTGGGCCGTCTGGGCGAGCCGCGCGAGCTGGGCGCCCTGGTGGCTTTCCTCTGCTCGGAGCGCGCCAGCTATCTGACCGGGACCTCGATCCAGGTGGACGGCGGTCTGCTCAAAGCCCTGATGTGAGTCTGAAGTAAGAAGTTGTCCGCGGCGGCACGTTTTCAATGCCCGGATGATGGTTTGTGTCTGTCTTGATGCTGGATCCAATGGGGGTTATGTAATGCGTGATCTGCTCGTCTGCACGTTAGTGAGTCTGGCTTTGTTTGTCCCGGCCGCGCCCGCTGCGGCGCAGTCGGTGTTGTCGCCGGGAGTGCTGGCCGTGGGCCAGCCCGATACCCGCGACCTGGGCCGTCTGGCCCGAGACATCTACCGCAATGCCGGTGCGACCACCGACCGTCAGAAAGCCGAGGCGCTCTGGCGCTTCCTTCTTACCGACGGGCGTTTCGTGGAGCCGGGACAGTTCTACCACATCGCCGGCTGGGCCTACGAGGAGCCCCGGGGCGAGGTGCTCGACCCGCTCAAGCTGCTCAACAGCTACGGTTTCGGGCTGTGCTACCAGGACGGGCCGTTGCTGGAGGCCCTGTTCGAGGCCGGCGGTTTCGCGGATGCCCGCTCGTGGTTCCTGACCGGACACACGATCGCCGAGGTGTTCTACGACGGGGCCTACCACATGTACGACGCCGACATGTTGGGGTTCAGCACGCTGAACTCCGGCGACCCGCGCACCAGCCCGGTGGCCTCGGTGAGGCAGCTTGAGCAGGATGAGAGCATCATCCTGGGCAAGCTCAAGGCCCCCGACCTGATTGACTCGTCCAAGGTGGCGGTGTTCCCCTGGTACCCGGCGGATGTGCGCGCCAAGGCGATGGGTGGCTACGCGAGCTGTTTCAGCTCCTGGACCGACAACCGTCTGTACCCTTTCCAGCGCTATGCCGGCGGCCATACGATGGACTACGAGCTGCGGCCTGGAGAGAAACTGACTCTGTTCTATGAGCCGGAATGCAAGGGCCTCTTCTACCTGCCCTACAAGCAGGCGCATGGTGAGTATGTGGAGTTCCCACGCGAGATTGCGGAGTATGACATCCGCACCGCGGACGGCCCGCACAGCCAGAAAGACAAACGCCGCTGGGGCACCGGACGTTTCGAGTACGTGCCGCAGCTTTCGCACCGCGAGTCGTTCTACCCGGTGGTGGGCGGCGGGTTCAACCAGAACCTTCGCCTGCCAGCCGGACCCGGCGAGGCCCTGACCCGCGATCGCGGCGACCTTCCCGCCCAGGCCGTGTTCGAGGTGGCCAGCCCCTATGTGCTGATCGACGGTGAAATCTCGGTCTATGCCCAGCTCGAAAGCGCCGCGCACCACCTGGCGGCCGAGGTCTCGACAGACCGCGGACGCTCCTGGCGCACCTGCGGTGCGATCAACGGCCCCTATTTCGGCCCCTGGAAGACCGGCGTGGACATTCTGGCCATGAGTGAGCACGGCTGTCTGACCGCTGTGGGCGGCAAGTACGGCTACCTGGTCCGCCTGACTCTGAGCGGGCCGCCCCCATCCGGAGCGGCCCGGGTGGGTGAGGTGGCGATATCGAGCCTGGTGCAGGCCAACCCGCGTAATTTCCCAGTCCTGACCGCCGGGCGCAACGAGCTGATCTATTCGCCCGGGCCGCAGCGCCGCCGCTGGAACATTCCCGTGCGTCTGGAGGCCCTGGACCGTTTCGCCGTGCGTAGCCGGCACCTGGAATACGTGCTGGAGAATGACAACCAGCTTCTGAAACCACGAGACTGGGGCCGCGCCGAGACTGTGTTCGCCGTGGCCGCCCCGGACAGCGCCGATCTGGTCTCGTTCCGCGCCGGGGGAAGGTTCCTGGCCCTGGACAGCCTGGCCCCGGAAAAGACCACTGCCGAGACCCGCCGTACGCGGCTGCGCACTCCCGACCCGGCCCGGGCCAAGGGCGTGATCGAGTGGTCGCGCAGCGTCGAGGGTCCCTGGACCGAAATATGGCGCTACAAGCCGGCCAGTGCAGGTCTGGACGGCGAGCGGGTGGAGCGCCTGCTGGCCTGGCCCGAGACCGACACCCAGGTGGCGCCGGGGCCGGGCGTGCGCAAGCTCTACGTGCGCTACCGCGTGGAGGGGATGGCCCTGGATGACATCCGCCTGAGCGCGTTCACCGCCGGCGGCGGACGTACCGGCCGTCTGGTCCTGACCCACGAGTGGCTCTCGGGCGGTAACCGGGTCAGCCGCACGGTGGAGGTGCCCGACCCGTCCCGCGAGTTCCGCTACGGCCTCGACACCGGCCGGGGCGAGTTCAAAAACATCTCTCTCACACTGGAGTGCCCGGCCCAGGAATGAGCCGGAACAGGAATGGAGCGGCAGGCTTGCCGGACAGGAGTGAGGGTGAGGTGAAAACGACTTTCAGCAAAGAGCTGGGACGGAAAGTGATCCACACTTTCGCCCTGTTCTATCTGGTCATCTATTTCGCATGCAACCATCTGGCCGGGCCTCAACTGGGTCTGCTGGTGCTGGTGGGCATACTGGTGGCCGAGATAATCATCGAGTATCTGCGCCTGGAACGTCGGGCCGACATCCCTCTCCTGTCCTGGATCTGGGCCAATTTCCGGCGCGAGAAGGAACGGGCCGCGGTGGGGGCCGAGATCTTTTTCCTGCTCGGCGTGATCGTGGCCCTGGGCTCGTTCGAGCAGCGGGTGGCGGTGACCGCCGTGCTGATGACCGTATTCGGCGACCTGACCGCCGCCCTGGTGGGTATGCGCCTCGGGCGTATCCGGCCGAGGATGTTCCACGGCAAGTCGGTCGAGGGCAGCCTGGCCGCCGCGATGGTGAACCTGTGCGTGGGCTGGGTGGTCATGCGCGACTGCGGGGACGGTGCGGCCTGGTGGCAGACGCTGCTGGGCGGGTCCGGCTTCCCGGGCCTGGGGGAACCGCTCTGGACAGTGATAATCGCCATGGCCACGGTGGCCACGGTGACCGAACTCATCATCTCGGAGATCGATGACAACCTGACCATCCCGGTGCTGTCCGGTTTTGTCGGGCAAGTGGTCTGGTATCTGCTGCGCTGGCTGTGAGCCGGGGCAAGGCTCAGATATAGATCAGGTTGGGGCCGTCCAGGGTGACCCGCAGAATGGTGGACATGCCCACCACTTCGTCCACCACGCCGGGAGTCTGTTGCGGGTCGAGGCCCATGAGCTGGGTCGAGGCGCTGCAGGCCAGGATGCGGACCCGCCCGGTGGCGCGGGCCATGGCCAGCATCTCGGAGGGTGGAGGGTTGTTGCCGGTGGCCGCGCGTGCGGCGGTCTGACCGGTCAGCTCGGGATCGAGGCCGCCGAAACGGGGCTCGTCCATCCGGCCAGTGACCACCGCGTGCAGGGCCCAGAAAAACAGAACTATCACCACCTCACGTCCAGTCACCGCCGCGGTCAGGGCCATCGAGGCCACCTGGTGCAGACGGTCGTAGCCATCCGAGTGGGCGAAAATCACCAGGGGTTTGCGGACCGCTCCGCCGCTCTTTGCTTCCACCACAGGCTCCTTTCACCCGGTCGGCCGAACTTTCGGACACTCGTTCCAATACAATATATAATGTGTTGCAGAAACCGGCGGCGGCGCCGGCTCAGTCTTCCTCGAAATGGATGATCTGCACCGGGCAGCTTTCAGCGGCGTTGACAATCGAATCCTCGCTCCCGCTGAAATCCGCCTCCTCGATCACCTGGGCGCTGTCATCGCCCAGCTCGAACACCTCAGGGCATTCCTCCTCACACATTCCGCACAGGGTGCAGCCCTCCTCGATCCAGACCCGTCGGATAGACATGCAGCTTTCTCCTTGACACAAGAGTAGTGGTGAATGCGCCCGCACCCGGCAGGCGCGACGGTCGGGTCATTAATATACGATTCGGCGCATCTGTCAAGGGTTAATATGGGCTGCGGTGCGCTCCAGGACCCGTTCCAGGGCCATAAAAGCCGCGGCCGGGCTTTCCGCCGTACCCAGAGCCGATATTCCTGCGCAGCCGTAGGCCCCGGCTGCCACTGTCGAGGCCGCGTTTTCCGGCGTGATCCCGGCGATTGCATAGACCGGCAGACTCACCGCGCGCGCAACCGCGGCCAGGCCCTCCAGCCCGATCAGCCGGGTGTCGCTCTTTGAGCCGGTGGGGAAGACCGCGCCCACCCCAAGATAGTCTGCCCCCTGGCGCAGGGCCTCGCGCGCGCACTCCGGGTCGCGGCAGGTGGCCCCGAGGATGAAACCGCTGCCTGCCACCGCCCGGGCGGCCGCGAGCGGCAAGTCCGATTCACCCAGGTGTGCTCCGGCAGCTCCGGCGGCCAGGGCAATATCCAGACGGTCGTTCACTATTATCCGGCATTCCGGGCCGGCCGAGAGCAAAACTTGCTTCACAAAATGAAAAAAGCGGTTCGCAGAGAGATTTTTTGCACGGACCTGTATCATGTTACAGCCTTGAACGGCAAGGCTTTGCGCGACCGATGCCGCTCCGTCCCCAAAAAAATCCCAATCCAGTATCGGATAAAACCTTGACAGAATGGCCTCCTGTTGTTAGTTTAAGCACCCTATGCTTCAATGGCGGTGCGCTGGACTGGGGTCCTGACACCGCGCAGACAGAGCGACGATCTTTGACAGCAGCGTTTCTCTGGTGAGCCCTCCGCAAGGGGGACTTGCCCGGCTGCCGGGGGTTTATGCCTGTCCACGGCCCGCATAATCATAATGCGGTCTTGGGATGGGTAAGGCAAGTGAAAAGACTTCCGGCGGGCTGAAAAAAGGCTCGAAAAAAGTGAAAAGAAGTATTGACAGAAACGGGGGGCTTGGTTATATTAACATTCGCCCCACGAAAACGGGCCGGTTGGCGAGAAAGCTGACTGAAAGAGATTAGAGAGCGGTTAGAAAAAAGTATTGACAAACAAGACCCCGGGTTTTAAATTCGGGGTCTCGCTTTCGACGGACGGGTCGAATACGTTCTTTGACAAATGAAGAGTGAAGCTGTGCAAAAACCACGCCTGAGAGTGACTTCCTTACGGAAGTGTATTACAGTAAGACAACAACGAGTGATCAAATATCTCAACGGAGAGTTTGATCCTGGCTCAGGACGAAC
>CAYLSM010000132.1:0-12185 GCA_964386505.1 uncultured Gemmatimonadales bacterium | reverse complement strand
CGACGGCTGACTGAATCGGGCATGGCGGACCTCGCGCGCATTTGGGGTGAGAGTTATATGCTGGAAAAGTACATTTGCATTATAGAAACAAAATTTCCGGAGACAACCTTTTTCTTCGCACACTGCCTCCACAGCCGTCCCATTACCAGAACAGGAGGTAAAGCCCGGCCGTGACAGCGAGTACGGCCAGCCCCAGAGCGCGCACCAGCGGCGCGGTGCGGGTCTCGATTTCCTGACGGCAGGGCAATACCACCGGGGCCGTAAGCGGCCGCCAGAGCGTGAGCGCAGTCATGATCAGCACGATCACCCCGAACGAGAGGGCCATCTTGTTAAGGAAATTGATGTGCGCGAACGCGGGCAGGTGCAGAGCCCCGTAGATGGCCGGGTTGAGCAGCAGGGCCACCAGAGCGGCCGAGCGCGGGGCCCGCGGCACGAACAGGCCGAACACGAACGCGGCCAGGATACCCGGCGAGATATAACCCTGAAAATCCTGGATGTAGTGGAAAATGCCCCGGAACTGCGGGTCGGCAAGACGGGGGGCAATCAGGCAGCCGGTAAGCAGAAAGACCAGCGTGGCGATCCGTCCCACTCTGACCAGCGCACCGTGGGAGGCAGCGGGACGCAGATGGCGCTTGTAAATGTCCATCGTGAAAATTGTGGCTGCAGAGATCAGCATCGAGGCCAGGGAGCTGATCACCGCCCCGGCGATAGCGGCAAAAATAAACCCGCGCAGCCCAGGTGGGACCAGCTTGCGGATCAGCAGCGGGAAAGCCGCATCCGCGTTGCCGCTCAGCTCGGCCCCGTAGAGCTGGTGCGCCACTATCCCCGGCACCACGATCAGAAGGGGCAGCACGAGCTGGATGCCCGCGGCCAGCAGCACCCCGAGCTGGCTGTCTCGCAGGCTGCGCGCTGCCAGGGAGCGCTGGGCGATGTATTGGTTGAGGCTCCAGTAGTAGAGATTTGGGATCCAGAGGCCCAGCAGAAGGGCAGTCCAGGGAAGCTCCGGGTGGTCGGCCGGGAGCACCATATGCAGCTTGTCCTGATTGGCGGCCAGGAATGCGGGCAGCCCGCCCACCGCTTGCAGTCCGAACACGGCCACGCACAAGCCTCCGGCCAGGAGCGAGGAGCCCAGGAACAGATCGGCCCAGGCTACGGCCTTGAGCCCGCCCCAGGCCGTGTAGAGCGCGGCCACCGCCCCGATCAGCCAGACCGAGACAGTCAGGTCCAGGCCGAATATGGTCCTGAGGGCCAGTCCGCCCGAGTAGAGCACCGCGGCGATTGTCACCCCGGCGTAGATCACCACTGTCAGACCGGCCATGACGGCCCGGGCCGCGGGACCGTAGCGGTACTCCAGGAACTCGGGCAGGGTGTAAATGCCAGTGCGAAGGAAACGGGGCAGAAAGTAGAGGGCCACGATCACCAGCGAGGCGGCGGCCATCCAGTCGTAGCTGGCGATTGCAAGGCCCATCCCGCCCGCGGCGCTGCCGTTCATCCCAACGAATTGCTCGGTGGAGATGTTGGCCGCGATCAGCGACAGCCCGATCAGCCACCAGACCAGCCCGCGACCGGCCAGGAAATAGTCCTCCTCGTTCCGTTCGCTGCGGCTCTTGAGCATGCTGAATGCCATGGTCAGGCCGATGAACGCAAACAGCACGGTCAGGTCCAGCCAGTTGAGAGCCATGCAGCGCCTCGCTCAATTATCGGTTGAGGCCAGATCGTGTCCTTCAGGCACTCTCACCCCTACTGCACCCGCTCAACCTCGAACAGCACCGCCCCGTAAGTGTCGGGCAGACTGACACGGAAACCTTTCCCGGCCAGGTCGGCCCCGTTCATGCGAAGAATCTCCTCGCCCGCGGGCCCACGGCGGACTGCATATGTAGCCGCCGGGTCCAGGCCGCGCAGCCCCACCATGCGCTCGCTGTCCAGGCCGGCCTGACGGAACACGCCGAAGATCCCGCCGGCCCGAGTGTCGGTGTTGATCCGCTGCCAGCCGTCCCACTGCCCCTCGGCCGGCTCGCCGAACCCGGGAAGGTCGCTACGGTAGAGCGTGTAGTTATACTTGTTCTGCATGGCCTGCAGCCAGTCGGCCCAGGCCTTGAGGCGCGCGCGCGACTCGGGCGGGACCTTGCGCGGGTCACCCAGCATTACAGGCAGCGTGCCGGCCACAGAAAGAAAGTTGAGTTCACGCTCCGGGTCATCCAGGGTGAGGTTGCCCACCACCAGGGCCGTGGCCGGCATGGCCGGAGTGCGCCACCAGGCAAGGTTGCGCACCCTCAGGCTGCCCAGGGGAGAGTTTTCATACACGTTGACGAGCCAGTCTCCCTCTGCGTGACGGACCAGGGCGTAGTCCACCTGCTGCAGCGGGCCCCAGGTCTCGAAAGTGCAGTCGATGAACAGGTCAGGCGCGGCCGCGTGAAGCTCATCGAACAGTTGCATGCACCGCCTGTAGGCCACCAGGAACGACTCCTCACGGCCATCGTGGAACGGGTGGTCCTTAGCGTAGCAGCCGGTGCGGGTCTTGTCGTAGACATAGGCGCTGCGGGTGAGTGAAAGGTCGAGTTTCACATAGCCCAGGCCGTGATCGCGCACCAGGCCCAGGATAACATCACGGATGTGCCTGTACCAGTCCGTGCCCAGGCAGGCGGTGGCCATGTCCTGTTCCGAGGAGTGGACATTGGCGATCCGGCCCTCCTTGTCCCGGCAGAACCACTCCGGGTGAGCGGCGAAAACCTTGCTCTTTTTCGCGGCCTCGGTCAGGCTGATCCAGAGGCCGGGTTTCATCCCCAGGCTGCGGATATGGTCGAATACTGGCTTGAGGCCGTGGGGGAATTTCTGGTAATCGATCTCCCAGTCGCCCTTGTTGGCCTGCCAGCCGTCATCTATAACGAACTCCTGGGCCCCGCAGGCCGCGGCGGCCTCGGCCAGCTCGTTCACCAGGGCCTCGTTAACCTGCGTGCGGAACGGGTTCCAGGTGTTGTAGACAAACATCGGCTTGCGGTCCAGTTCGGCCAGACGGATCCCCATGTGACGTCGGACAAAATCCGCCACCGGGCCGTTGACCACCGCCGCGGGGTCGCTCTGTCCGGCATAGGGCAGGCTGAACACCCAGGGACTCTCCCACCTCTCGCCCGGTTTGAGCCAGGCCAGGAACGGGTAATCCTGGTCCGGACGGGTCAGGCCCACGCTAAAGGTGGAGCCGTCCTCGAACGCACCGGTGCGCTTGGTGACCGAGGGCGCCTCGTTGCCCAGAGCCAGGCCCTGGCGGCGTCCGATCATATGCACCACGGCCAGCGGGTCGTTCCAGTTGCCCACGAACGGGCCAAGCCATTTGTGGCGGGCGAAATCGGACATGATCCAGCAGTCGGTGTCCTCCCAGGCCGATTTCAGCACCTCAACGTCCACTGCCTCCAGCCGCACTTTCTCCTGCCCGAGGTTAACCAGGGCAAGTTGCTTGCGCACCACCGGCAAGTCGGGATACAGCAGGTAGGTCACCTCGAGCTGAAGCCGGACCTTGGACGAGGAGGCGGATTTGTAGGTCAGGCGGACACCGTCGCCACCCAGCGAATCTGCCGCCCGGTCCACGGAGACTATTTTCCAGCCGCCCAGGCCGCTCAGATGACGGCCATCGGCCAGGAACCCGAATTCCGGCCCGCCCTGGCGCACGAACTCGTCCTCCAGCCCTTTCAGCCCATAGGAGAGCGTGGTCAGACGGTCGCCGTTCTCGCCCAGTTCGAGGCTGCGCTGGACCACTCCGTTGTCCAGAGTGATCCGTCCCGGCCCCTGGCTGTAAAACTGGGCGGCCGGAGAGTTTGTCAGCAAAATGGTCAAGCCGAGGAGAATCAGAAACGGAACCGGCCGGAGCGTGGGTGGCGCTTGCATTGTCTTTCTCTCCCGTGGTTGCAGATGAGTTGGGGAATGACAACACGATTATTCGGCTGAGTCTGGCGGGAAAACGAATGAAACATACAGAGAGACCCTCTACCGGCACATGTCATGGTCAGCGGGAGGGTCTCCTTCCAGCATGCGCAAGTAATTTCGCAGCGCAACAGCCACCGCGCAAGCTAAAATCATGACCGCCGGAATCCTGTCCGGTTTTTCCGGCATCAGCAGCCGATCATGTGCCATTCTTTGAGTTAGCTCTTGTCTGCTGCGTCCGGGATACGTATAATGAATCGAATGCATAATAATTCTTGCCTTTTATCTGTCGTCACACGGGTAAACCCACTTCCATACCCGGAGGCGCATCAAGGACCCTATCTCCCCCAAGCAAAGGAAAGAACGGAAACAATTCCGCCGGAATACCGAGGCGCCTGTCAGATCAACCCTCCCAGTCTGCCTGACCCGCTCCAGGAGGTTGTCATGAGAAGGGCGTGGATACTTTCTGCCTGTCTGTTGGCTGTCATTGCAGTCCTCGCGTCCTGCCAGAAACGCAAACCCATCGAAGGGGTCTGGGAGTTCGTCAGTTCCACCTACACCACCCCCGATACCACGATCAACCGCGATCAGAACAGTTGGAAAGCGATCAAGATAATCACCCCGACCTATTTCTCGACCGTGGGGCACGATCCCGACCGTCCGCTTTTCGGCCCGGTGGTGAACGACTCCGATATCGTGAAAGCCTACAACACGTTCTCGGGCAACGGCGGCCGCTACAAGATCAACGGCGACATCTACACCGAGTACCTGGCCCATTTCACCAACCCCAACCGGGTCAACACCTCGGCCGACCTGAAATACAGCATTGTGGGAGATACTTTGTTCCTGTCGAACGTGACCGGGGATGTGACCTGGAAGGAAATCTGGCGCAGGCTGGAATGAGACAGGAACGCTGAATTGCTTAATGTGTAACTTTAATCCAGCGCGCATTAAATATTCTATAGAAACAACTAAGGGGCGCAATAAATTGCGCCCCTTTTGGTTTTCCATGCACTTGACTTTAAGCCGAAACTCTCGCCTCGAAGTTCAGCGCTTGCGCTTCTCGAAGATCGATTCCACTTCCTCGAGCTGCAGCCCCTTGGTCTCGCGCATCATCACCAGGGTGAACAGGAACGCAGCCAGAGAGGCGGCCATGAACAGGAAAAACACGCTCCCGCCCATTGCCTCGCGCAGCACCGGGAAGAACTGGGTCACCGCGAAATTGGCGCACCAGACCAGCATGGTCGCCGCGCCCATTGCCGCGCCGCGGATCTTGTTGGGGAACATCTCGGACAGGTAAACCCAGATCACCACCCCCACTCCGGTGGAGAACGAGGCGACATAGGTCACCACCGGGATCACCATCAGCATGGGGCTGACATTCTGCATGTTGAACATCACTCCCAGGGCGAGCATGGAGGCGGTCATCAGGAAATAGGCCACCACATGCAGTATCCTGCGTCCCGCACGGTCGATCAGGGCCATGCCGACAAAGGTGAAGATGAAATTGACCAGCCCGATGATCATCTGGGCCTTGAACGAGGAGGCGGTCTCGACAAACCCGGCCATGCGGAAAATCTCGGTGCCGTAGTAGATAATCACATTGATGCCGGTGAAATTCGAGAAGATGGCGATCAGAAACCCGGTAAACAGAAGGCGGCGCAGCTTTGGATTGAGAAGCTCCTGCATGCCGCCGGCCTCCTTATGCAGCATGCTGGTGACATAGTTCATCTCACTGGCCGCATACTTGGCCCCGCCGATCCGGGTGAACACCTCGCGGGCCTTGTCCTCCTGGCCGTTCTTGGCCAGCCAGCGCGGGCTCTCCGGTATCTTGAACAGGGCCACGGTGAACAGGAACGCAGGCACCGCCTCCACCTCGAACATCCAGCGCCAGGGGTGCTCCCCTATCCCGACCAGAAGCCAGTTGCTGACATAGGAGAACAGGATGCCCACCACGATTGCGAGCTGGTTCACAGCCACAAGCCGGCCGCGCACGTGGGCCGGGCTCATCTCGGCGATGTACACCGGCGAGAGCACCGAGGCGATCCCCACGCCGAAACCGCCGATGGCCCGGGCCACGATAAGCTCCCAGTAATTTCGCGGTACTCCGGACAGTACGGCCGAAAGGGTGAACATGAACCCGGCAATGATCAGGAGGTTCTTGCGGCCGTAGCGGTCGGCCAGGGGGCCGGTGATGATCGAGCCCAGGATACAGGCCACGATCAGGTTCCTGACCGCGAATCCCTCGTGCCAGGCGTTGAGCTGGAAATCATTCACCACCCCGACTATGGTGCCAGAAATCACGCCGGTGTCGAAGCCGAACAGCAGCCCGCCTATGGCCGCCACGAAAGAGACCAACCCGACATACCCCCAGTTGATATGGCTCTCGTCGATCTTGACCTTGCCCTCTGTCGCCATCTGTGACCCTTTTCGCTTGGATGTTTTCGTTGCGGACCGGGCGTAAGGCAGCACCCGGTTCAGGCAGGCTGTATTTATTGGAAATTATTCTTTCTGACTTAATACAGATAGCGCGCTAACTGTCAGGCTGGAACCGCAGCAGTCTGTCCGGACAAGGGCCGGGGGGAGCGGGCGGACAGGGAGTGGTGAGTTCAATCCGGACAGATTCCAGGGATGCGCGGGATAGTCGAAAGCCTGGCTATCAATTTGAGTCAGCGCTCTCGGCTCCGCAAGCAAAAACCCCGACAGATAACTCTGCCGGGGTTGTATCGATCAGGAACCGACGAAACCGGCATCTCAAAACCCGCGGTCGTCACCGACCTGCCGCCGTCCGGCCCGGTTCCCTTGTATTCATGGTGGAGCTGAGGGGAGTCGAACCCCTGGCCTCTTGAATGCCATTCAAGCGCTCTCCCAACTGAGCTACAGCCCCCTGTGTTTGCGCAAAGATAGTGTCACCTTTCCTGTTTGTCAACCAAAAATCGCCCGCTGCCCCGGAGGCACGTTCTGCGCTGCGCTCAGACCGGCATAGCATAAAACAGCGCGCCCCCGGAAGCGAAACCGGCTTCCGGGGGCGCGCCGACTGAGTTTACAGAATCTCGAGACTGCATGCACCGGTCAATGACCGTAGATATAAGACTCTTCGATCATGTCCGTCGGGTTGAGCAGGTAGAAATCGCCCACCCCGGTGCGGTCCACGAAAAAGAGGTTCACCTGGTGCGAAGTGTTGATATAGACCCAGATTTCCATATCGTGTCCGCCAGAGCGCATGGTGTAGCGCTCGATATCGCTGGGCGGTCCCATGCGGACATAGGCCTCACCGCGGTCGGTCAGCCAGCCGGGCTGCAGGATCGAGCCGTAATTCTCGTTGGCGTAGCGGATACGCTTGAAATACTCGGTCTTGAACTCGTTGTCCGGAGTTTTCTTGACCGGGTCGTACGGCGCCCAGAACTCATCCCAGGCCTGCTGGCGAAGATTCTCTGGCACAGCGAGCAGACGCTGCTGGACATCTTTCTTCGTAATGTATTTCAGGTAATCCACCGCGTCGCGGTAGTGTGACATCGCCCACTGGTCCGTACCGAAATTCTCCGGCATCTCGACCGTTTTCACCGCCCAGGCCGGAACAGCCACTGCAATCAGCAGAGCAATCAGCCCCAGCCCCAGGTAATACCTTCGCCTCAACATCATCCCCTCCCAGTTGAACTATTCATCCCGGCGCTGTCCCATTTTCACTTCCTCAGCGCCTCACTCTATATTTCATACACTTTTTTCCGTACAGGGTTTCACTCCCCGGGGCGGGTTCGGCCACTCGGCAAGGACTTGTCCATCCGGCGCTGGAGGTTTACTTTGTGGAAGTTACTTTGCAGGCCAGAAAAACATTTGTCCATGAATACATGCAGCCGATAATCAAAGCGCGGAGAAACAATGCCGGTCACGACTATTGAATGGCTCGGACATGCTCCGGACGGGCGCGTCCGGTTGATAGACCAGACCCTTCTTCCGGTGGATGAAAAATACCTCGAACGCAGCGACTACACCGACCTGGCGGCCGACATCTACCGTCTGGCCGTGCGCGGGGCGCCGGCTATCGGCGTGGCCGGAGCTTTCGGTGTCGTGCTGGGGGTGCAGGGATGCGCTTCTTTCGAGGCCGGCAGTTTCATGGCGCGGCTGAACGAGGTCTGCGACCGCCTGTCCGCAACCCGTCCCACTGCGGTCAACCTCTCCTGGGCCGTGGAGCGTATGCGCGGTGTCGCTCTTTCACTGGCGCCCAAAGCCTCGCCGTCCGGGATAATCGAGGCCCTGGAGCGCGAAGCCCTGGAAATCTTCGAGGAGGACCGCCGACTTTGCCGCGCCATCGGCGAGCATGGAGCCGCGCTTCTGCCGGAGGGCGCCCGGGTGCTGACCCACTGCAACGCCGGAGCCCTGGCCACGGCCGGGATCGGCACGGCCCTGGCCGCGATCTACGTGGCCGCCGAGCAGGGACGCAAGGTCTCGGTCTATGCCGATGAGACCCGCCCGCTTCTGCAGGGGGCGCGCCTGACCGCCTGGGAGCTTCACCGTGCCGGGATCGATGTTACCCTGATCTGCGACAACATGGCCGCCAGCGTCATGGCCGCCGGCAAGGTGGACCTGGTGATCACCGGGGCCGACCGGATCGCGGCCAACGGGGATGCCGCCAACAAGATCGGCACCCACGGGGTGGCGATCCTGGCAGCTCGTTTCGGGATCCCATTCTACGTGGCCGCCCCGTTCAGCACGTTCGACCTGAGCCTGGCCGATGGCGCCGGCATCCCGATAGAGGAACGCGCGCGCGAGGAGGTAGCCGCCCCCCTGGGCCGCACCGCCGCCCCGGAGGGAGTGCGGGTGTTCAACCCGGCCTTCGATGTCACCCCGGCCGGGCTGATCGCCGGCCTGATCACCGACCGCGGCCTGATCCGTCCGCCCTTCCGCGAGAACATCGCCCGTCTGCTCGGACCGTCCTGAGCTGTCTTTCCCTCCTGCATCCCACTGTCCCGGGTCCGCCCAAGCCCTGGGACAGTGGGACGGAATTTGTCCACACCGGAACCTCCCAGCCGCCCTTCCCGGCCGAAGTTGGAAAAATTTTCGCAACCCGGCCTCTGAAACTCAGTTTAACATCGCAGATACACTTTTAAACACGTCCTTAAGATATGAACATTTTCTTTTTCAGCTTTTGTTGCATTTTCACTAAAGATTCTTAAACTAATAGTTGAGGACCTGGCTGAGACATCACTTTCGAAATTTCGCGGTTGTGGGATTATTCTTGCATATGAACCCGGCCGGGATTAGATTTTTGGCTTCTTTTCGCCGGGATGCCTATGCCCGTGGCGATGCTTTAAGCCGACGCGATTTTCATTCCTGATGCAGACGTGACCGAATGGACTTGAACAGTCTGTGATTGCCATAAGAATCATTTTTCAGGACGGAGGCCTACATGACGAGACTCAAAGAAAAGCTGGCGGCTGTTATCCCCGGTTTGCGCGAGGAAATCCAGTCTCTTCTTAAAGAGTGCGGGCAAAAGCAGGTTTCCGAGGTCACCCTGCAACAGTTGTTCGGCGGGATGCGCGGTGTCAAATCGATGATCTGCGACACCTCGCTGGTCGACCCTGTCCGCGGGCTGCTGATCCGGGGCCGTCCGATCCTCGACTTGGTGGACTGCGAGCCTGAGGAAATTTTCTATCTTCTGCTTCTGGGCGAACTCCCGGACAAAGAGGACCTCGAGGAACTTCAGGCTGTGATGAACGGTCACGGCCCGCTTCCCGAATTTGTCTGGAAAGTCCAGAAAGCCCTGGCCCCGGACACCCACCCGATGGTGCGGTTCAGCATCGGAATAATGATGCTCGAGCGCGAGAGCCGTTTCCGCCGTCTGTATGACGAGGGGATGAAGAAGACCGACTACTGGGAATCGACCCTGGAAGACTCGCTTCATCTGCTCTCAATGCTGCCGGAGCTGGCCGCGGGTATCTACCGCATCCACACCGGCAAGGGCGACCCGATCCCGCCCAACCCGCGCCTGGGCTGGGCCGCCAACTATGCCTACATGCTGGGCATGGAGAACACCAACGGCGAGTTCTCGGACCTGATGCGCCTGTACCTGGTGCTGCACAGTGACCACGAGGGCGGCAATGTCAGCGCGTTCACCACGCACGTGGTCGGCTCGGCCCTGTCGGATGCCTACTATGCGGTGAGCGCCGGCATGAACGGCCTGGCCGGTCCCCTGCACGGTCTGGCCAATCAGGAATGCCTGCATTTCGTGTTCGACATACGCGAGAAATACAATGGTGTGCCCTCGGATGAACAGATTCAGGAATACTGCTGGGACACGCTGAACAGCGGCAAGGTGATCCCAGGTTACGGGCACGCGGTGCTGCGCGAGACCGACCCGCGTTTCACCGCCCTGCACAATTTCGGCATGGCCCATTGTCCCAAGGCCGATCTGTTCCACATTGTGGACCGCCTGTTCAACCTGGTCCCCGACATCCTCAAACAACAGGGCAAGGCCAAGAACCCCTACCCGAACGTGGATGCGGTCTCGGGCAGCCTGCTCTACCATTACGGGCTGCAGGAGTACGACTACTACACGGTCCTGTTCGGAGTTTCCCGCGCCATGGGCATGCTGAGCCAGCTCGTGCTGAACCGCGCCCTGGGCGCCCCGATCTTCCGTCCCAAGTCCGTGGGCACCGGCTGGGCCAAGAATTTCTGCACGGCCCAGTGATAGAGCCTTGAAACCAGAAAAGAAAAGGCCGTTCCGGTAAAATCGGAACGGCCTTTTTGCTTGGCGATTCAGTCCGCGCTCTATTCCCCGGCGTGGCTCTCGAACACCAGCCCGCCACCGTCCGCCGTATCCACCTCCATGTAGCGTCCGCGGCTGAGCTCCATGTATTCGAGCCGCTGCTGCTCGCGGCTTCCGACCGGCAGCTGCATCTTGGCCGAGCCGCGCAGGGCGTCCACCCGGGCCACGCCACGGCGGTCGAGGTAGGCCTCCAGCGCTCCCAGCAGCGCGCCGATCTTGCGCAGCCCCTCGCGGTAGAACAGCGAGCAGACCTGCACTGTGTCGGCCCCGGCCAGGATATACTTTATGAAAGCGTCCCCGCTGTGCACTCCCCCGGAGGCGGAAATCGAAACCTCGGGCAGGACCTGGCGCAGGATCGAGACCCAGCGCAGCGGGTAGTAGATATAGTGCGGCGAGGAGAGCCCCTGGTCGCCCTTGGCTGCGAACGCCCGTCCGGTTTCCAGGTCGATGTCCAGACCGGTCTGACGGTTGAACAGCACCAGGCCGTCCGCTCCGGCGCGGACCAGGTTGGCGGCCACGTTCTGCGGGCAGGTGATCTGGCCGCTCATCTTGACCGCCAGAGGGATCCGCACCTGAGAGCGAACCGCGGCGACTATATCGTAGAACTGCTGTTCGCTCTGGGCCGAGGAATGCTCCAGCTCTGCCGAGGGCACCGAGAGGTTCAGCTCCAAAGCGCTGGCCCCGGCCGATTCGATCTGGGCCGCATAGCCGGTCCAGAACCGCGGCTCGGCGCAGTTGACCGAGGCGATGACCGGGATGGAGACACTCTTGCGCGCTTTCTCGATCTCTGAGCAGTACTCGCTCGGTCCGTAGATCAGTCCCACCTCGGCCGAAAAATAGTCCGCCGCTTCGGGATGGTCCATCAGGCTGTCCTGGAATGTGTTGTCCCGGCGGCGGATATCCTCCTCGAAAATGCTTTTCAGCACTACCGCTCCCGCCCCCAGTTCCTCGCACTGCTTGACCATTTTCGCGTTGCGGGTCAGACCGCTGCTTGCGACCACCAGCGGGTTTTTCAGCTCCAGGTTCAGGTATCTCGTCTTCAGATCAGCCATCTTTTCGCTCCGGGATTTCAGCACTCAGTGGCGACCAGTTCGGCCGGCGGTGGACAGGGTTCTGTATCAGACATGTAAGATAATCCGGAATGCTCCCGGCACAAGTCCCAAGAAATCCCAAGGCAGACCACGTCCCGGGAGACCCGGCAGCGGGTCATTTCTTCTCGGTCTTGGCCGGCGGGGCCGGGTATTTCTCGTTCACGTATTTCCGGAACCCGGCCCACTGCGGTGAGTTCTCGATCAGGCCCTCGCGCGGCGGCAGGGTTGCGATCAGGTCCCTGGCGTTCTGGATACGCTCGTCGGTCATCGGATGAGTGGACAGCAGGTTCTGCCAACCCTTGGTCTCGGGGCTCTGCTGCTTGGACTTGAGCATCTCGAACATCTTTACCATGCCGTTGGGGTCGTAGCCGACCTTGTACATGACCATGACGCCGTCATGGTTGGCCTGCGGC
>CAYLSM010000131.1:0-12301 GCA_964386505.1 uncultured Gemmatimonadales bacterium | reverse complement strand
GACCAAACTTGAACTGAAAGCCCACAAGGTGGTCACCCAAGGCTCGGCGCTTCTTCTGTGCCTCGGCTGGCTCATCCTACTGCTGATCCGTGAGTACAACGGAACAGAAACTCTGAGCGCAGTCACAATAAGCTGTTTCATTTTCAGCATCTTCCCGCTGCAGGAATTTCTGCACTGGGCCGGGATACAGTATTATACTGTCAACGAGGACGCGCTCAAAAAACCGGAACACTTGGTGCGCTGAGCGCATGTCGAGAATATAAATGCCTGAATTCACAGTCACCAACGAGCTGCGCCGCCTGCGCTTCGAGCACGGCGAGATGACCCAGGCCGAGCTGGCCGAGCGCGCCGGTGTCACCCGCCAGACCATCATCGCTGTCGAGGCTGGTAAGTACAATCCCTCGCTCGATCTGGCTTTCCGCCTGGCCCGCGCTTTCGGCAAGGGCATCGAGGAGGTGTTCCACTGCGAGGATAAAGAGGAGGGAAACGAGCCTACTCCATAATCAGATAGACACGCCGGGCCTTCCGGCGCATCCGGCAGTACACATTCTAAAACGAAAGGGTAACCGCATGTCACGCAAATCATCCTGGAACTTCCCGTTTCTGCTCTGCCTGCTGCTTGTTTCGACCGCAATCTCGTCCGCTTTCGCCGCGGACAAGCTGGACCTCAAGCTCAACCTCCAGCCCGGCCAGCCCTACAAGCTGCGCACGGTCAGCGAAAACAGCATGAAAACCAATATGAACGGGCAGGACATCAACACCTCACAGAATATGACCATGGACATGCTTTCCGAGGTTACCGCCAGGACCCCGTCGGGCGACCAGACCCTCAAGACCACGTTCGCGCGGGTGAAATTCGTGATGAAAGGCCCCCAGGGCAGCGTGAGCTACGACTCGGCCGAACCGGGTGCGAATGACAGCAACCCGATGGTCGCCGCGTTCACGGCCCTGGTCGGCAAGAGCTACAGCCTGACCCTGAGCCAGCAGGGCAAGACGCTTAAAACCACCGGGATGGACGAGCTGATCGGAGCGATGCTGGACAAGACCCCGGGGGGTAACGAGCAGATGCGCCAGGCCATGCGCTCCCAGTTCGAGAAGATGCTGGGCGGCGAAAACGGCCCGGGCGGCGCTGGCAAGATGTTCAGTTTCTTCCCCAAAAAGCCGGTGGCCTTGGGCGAGAGCTGGAGCCAGACCGACTCGGTCAACGCGATAATCAACATGAAAGTCGAGCAGACCTGGACCCTCGACTCCCTGGTCAATGGAGTGGCGGTGATCAAGGCCAAAAGCCGCATGAGTTCCGACTCCACGGCCCCGTTCACCGAGATGGGACCGATGAAGATGAAAATGAACCTCAACGGTGAGATGAGCGGCCGGATGCGGATCGACACCAAGAGCGGCTGGATGCTGGGCGGCACGATGACCCAGCACATGAGCGGCACCCAGATCATCGTGGGCGGGCCGGCCGGGGACAAGGAGATGAGAATGCCCATCGACATGGAGGTCAAGACCACTTTCGGGCCGTATTGAGCCGGGCGGCATAACCCGTCATTCCGTAACGCACCTGTCGAGCACTTTTTCACCTCTGACCGGAAAGGGATGAAAAATGGACGAACTCGAAAGCACAGGGGAAAGCCAGGAGAGTGGAGACAAGAAAACACGTCTGGTGGTATTCGGTGTCCTTCAGATAATCCTGGGGGCGCTCTGCGCGCTGCTCGTGCCGCTGATGATTGTCGGCTCCATGGTGGGCAAGGCGAAAAACCCGGACGTCGAGATGGGCGCCGCACAGCTTGTGATGGGGCTTGTTTTCTATGTGTTTCTGGCGGTCTGGCTGATCTGGATGGGGATCGGCTCGATCAAGGCCCGCCGCTGGGCCCGGGCGTTGATCCTCAGCTCAGCCTGGATCTGGCTGATCAGCGGAACGCTCGGCTTTGTCGTCTCGCTGTTCTGGTTCCCTGCCGCGCTCGATCAGACAGTTCTGAACCAGAAAATAACCGCACAGCAACTGACCGTGATGAAAATAACCATGACCGGGTTTGTCGCGTTTTTCGGGGTGATAATCCCGGGCCTGCTGGTCCTGTTCTACAGCGGAGAGAAAGTCAAGACCACGGTCGAGAGCCGGGATACCCAGGCCCGCTGGACCGACCGCTGCCCCCTGCCGGTGCTGGCGCTTAGCCTGATGTTCCTGAGCGGGGCGGGCTCGATGCTGTTCACCGCCTGTAGCGGCTGGGTGGTCCCGTTTTTCGGGACAGTCCTGAGCGGGCTGGCCGGGGCCGCGGTGGCGGCGGTAGTGGCGCTTTTCTGCCTGTACGTGGCCCGGGGAATCTACCGGCTCGACCTCAACTCATGGCGGCTGGCGCTCCTGGCCGTCGTGGCGGCGGGAGTGTCGGTCGGGATAACGCTGATGCGGGTGAGCGCGCTGGAAATGTACGAGAAGATGAATTTCCCGTCCCGGCAGATCGAAATGCTGAAACCGCTCCTTGAAAAGAACAGTCTGTTCATGACCCTGCCTGGGCTGATCTGGTTTATCCTGATGCTGGGGTTCATCCTTTACGTAAAAAGGTATTTCTCCGGTAAAACCGAACAGGCGCCCACAGCGGACTGAGAATCCCCCTCTGCCGGCATCGAATGAAAAAGGGCTGTCCGGATATGTACCGGACAGCCCTTTGCTTTCTATCGTGCCGGTCAGGCTCAGTCGCGGAAACGCACGTGCGGCCGGCTGCCGTACTCGATCACCACCGGACGGCCCTGGGCCAGGATCGACATGCGGCCAGCCTCCACCACCAGCTCGTTGTAGGCGCTGTTGGCCGGGGTGGCGACCACGCCCTCGGCGTCGATCCGCTCGATCTCGGCCTGACGGGCCTTGAGGTCATCCCCGCCGGCGGCCTCGACCCGGTGGCAGGCCCGCACGATGGCCTCCACGGAGCGGTGGCCGTAGCCGACCGGGGTCAGCCCCCCGCCGCCCACGTCCACCAGCTTGAAATAGTCCGGGCTGACCTCGTTGTAGAACGTGTCGCCCTCGTCATCGCCCTTGACCGTGTAGCAGTGTTTCACCCCGCGGAACTGGTCGTCGTGCATCACCAGCGCGCCATCGGTTGTGCCCTGGCAGAACATGGTCATGCCCTGGCTGTTTCCGCCCGGAGCGACATTCGGGTAGCCCATGCCGTTGAGCACGGCCAGCACGGCGCCGTTGTCCCACACCACCCGGCCATCGGTCCAGAGGTAGCCTTTCTTCCCGTTCGGGTAGGGCTCCTCCACCCCGTACACCGAGACCTCCACCGGCTTGTGCCCGGTGATGAACGCCACCAGGTCCACGTAATGGCAGCCGATGTAGGTGAACATGTCGGAGTTCTCGACGGTGCACCAGTTCTGGAAATTCGAATTGCGGTAGTACCACGGCTCGACCAGGCTGGCGTAGCCCATGCGGAACGCGCCCAGCTCTCCGGCGCGGTAGCGTCCACGGGCGATCAGGTTGCGGTCGTCGAAACGCTTGTGGTACTCCACCCCCACGAACAGGCCGCGCTCGTGGGCCAGCTTTTCCAGCTCCACGGCCTGGCGATGGGTCAGCACCAGTGGCTTGACCACCAGCACGTGCAGGTCGTGCTCCAGGGCGGCGCGGACCATCGCGTAGTGCATCTGGTCCGGCACCGCCACCACGGCGATCGAGCGCTTGGGGGCCTTGTCCAGCACCTCGCGGTAGAGGTCCGGGAACGGCTGTGAAGGATCGACCTTGTTAAAATCGGGCCAGGGCTTGAAACTCTGCCCGGGGAAAGCCCGCAGCAAAGTCTTGTTCTCGGCGATTTTCTTGAGCGGCGCGCCGTTCAGGGCCACGATGGAGATTTCGCCGATCAGGCCGATCCGCTGCAGGTGGTAGAGTGTCGGCAGGAGCTGGATCTCGGTGATCATCCCCCCGCCGATTACAGTCACTTGGGGGCGCTCGTAAGGCTTGTTCATCGTTCAGGTTACCTTTGGACTACGGTTGACGGTCAATGAAAGTACGGGGAAAGCCATTTTCCAGGCCACGGGGAGGTAGTTTAACGCATTCTGAGCGCTAAATCAAGCCCAAGCTGACCGAGCGCACGCATTGTATAAACCGGTGCGGCATATTATTATGGCACGGTGCTCATACAGTTAACAACCCGACCCGGAGGCGATGCGATGCATGGCGTTACCAATTCCCGCGGGCTCAGCCCGCTGCTTGTCGTGCTGACTGTCCTTCTGCTGAGTGCGCCGGTCTCCGGCTTGCGGGCGGCGGAACTCGATCTGCCCTACCTGCTCGATTTCTACCGGACCCGTCACGCCGCCCCCGAGCTGTCCTATTTCGAGGAGCAGACCTCGGCCGCCCTGGCAGGGGAACTGGAAAAGCTGGGCTACGAGGTCACGCGCAAGGTGGGCAAATATCCGGGCCAGTCCTACACCGGCTGGGGTGTGGTAGCGGTGCTCAAGAACGGCAAAGGCCCGACCCTTCTGCTGCGCACGGACATGGACGCCCTGCCGGTGGAGGAAAAGACCGGCGCGCCGTTCGCGAGCAAGGTCCGCGCGGTGGAAATCACAGGACAGGAAGTCCCGGTGATGCACGCCTGCGGGCACGATTTCCACATGACCGTGATGCTGGGTGCGGCCTCGCGCCTGGCCGCCCAGCGCAACAAGTGGAAAGGCACGCTGATAATTATCGGCCAGCCGGCCGAGGAGCGTGGAAGCGGGGCCTCGGCCATGCTGGCGGATGGCCTCTACACGCGCTGGCCGTTGCCGGATTTCGCCCTGGCCGAGCATGACGACCCCTCGGTGGATGCCGGAAGTATCGGCTGGTGCCCGGGCTATGCCATGGCCAATATCGACATGGTCGACATCACGGTCCACGGGATCGGCTCCCATGGCGCCCAGCCGGACAAGGGCCGCGACCCGATAGTGCTATCGGCCCAGCTTATCAACGCCTTTCAGACCATCGTGAGCCGCGAGATCGAGCCGGTGGAGCCGGCCGTGGTCACGGTGGGCTCGATCCACGGCGGCACCAAGCACAATATAATCCCGGACGAGGTGAAGCTGCAGCTCACCACGCGCTCGTTCTCGGACAAGGTGCGCCGTCAGATACTGGACTCGATCAAGCGAATCTGCGCCAACACCGCCCGCGCCTATGGCCTGCCCGAGGACAAGCTGCCCGAGATCAAGCTGGCGGATGGCTACACCCCGGCCCTCTACAACGACCCGGCCCTGGTCGAGCGCACGGTTAAGGCGATGGGTGCAGCCCTGGGCCAGGATAAGATGGTGCAAATCAAGCCGACTATGGGCGGAGAGGATTTCAGCGAGTACGGACGCACCGCCGAGAAAGTGCCGGTGTTCATGTTCCGGGTGGGCACGGGCAAACCCGGCGCGCCGCAGGAACAGCGTCCGGGGCTGCACTCACCGCTCATGCTGCCGGATTACGAGGTGGCTATTCCGGCGGGAGTGACCGCGATGACCGCCGCGGCTCTGGAGATATTGAAAAAATAGAGCGTCCCGCAATCGATACGGCAAGCAAAGGGGCGACCTTCCGGTCGCCCCTTTTTTCGCGCAACGCTTTGGTAACAGGATCCCCCCCTTCCCCAAAGGGGGCAGGGGGAATTATTACATATGGACATTCAAATCCCCCTCGATCCCCCTTTGAAAAAGGGGGAGGAAAAGCGAAGCGCACGGACAGTCGTTACCATGCAAACCAATCGCCGCCCTTACAACTGCCAGTCTTGCGGCGGGTCGACCACGGCCTCGGTCACCTCGCCCAGGTAGCGCCCGTTGACAGTCACATCCGCGGTGAGCACCTGACGGTCCCGTCCGTGGCCGGGGAGCTTGCGCACCACGAACGGCACGGCTGCCTGTTTCTTGCCCTCGATCCTGAACCGGCGCGGTCCGCCGGTCACCTCCAGCCCGGCAGAGGTTTTAACCGCGACCTCCACCTCGGCCGGAACGAACAGGTGGTTACGCAGGAACACCCGCACCTCGAACTTGTCCCCGTCCTTGACCACGCTGCGGTAGGGGTAGAACCGGCACCAGCGGTAATCCATCCCGAAATTGGGGTCGGGCTGGTCGATCAGGCCGGTCATGACCTCACGCAGCTCCTGCGCCCATTCCAGGAATCCCTGCAGATCCTCGCGGCTTGGCGAGTATTCCTCTGTGTGCGCCGGGCAGACAATGTCGGGGCCGTAGTCCAGCATTTTCTGCGCGCAGGTGATAAACCCGCCGTCCAGGAAATATTCGTTCTGCGGGACCAGGGGGCCGTTGCGACGCTTGTCGGGCCAGGCCTTGTTCCAGGTATTGTCCCCGGTGAACAGCACTTTCTTCCCGTCGATGGTGACAGCCAGCCCCTGGTGGAACTCGGTCTGGCCGGGCAGATGGAAGAACTCCAGCTCGTACTCCTCCCACTGCACCTTTTCCCCGTCGTGCAGCACCCGGTCGGCCAGGATCGGGAACGGCACCAGGCAGGGCAGCTTGTAGCGCTCCGGGTGCTCGAACACGTCCAGCATGTTCTCGAACACCCAGCGCTGCGTGCCCTCGCGCGCCAGCTCCCAGACCCGGATGTTGTGGTCGTCGTGGTAGTGGCTGAAACTGACCGCGTCGATGCTCCTGACCCCGAAATCGCCTTTCAGGGTCCAGATCGCCTGCTGGTCGACATAGCCGTAATCGTAGAGGAACGCCTTGCCGCTGGCCGAGACGATGGCGTAGCAGTTCATGCCCACGTAGATCAGATGCGGCAGGATACGGCGCACAGCCTGGCTCTGACGGTTGAGCTCGTTTGGTACGAGCATCCCGCGCAGCTTGGTGTAGACTGACGAGTTGGCGCTCATCGCGGCCTCTGGGTCCTCGACCGGGGAGCCGTGGGATGGCAGAAGGCTCTCCGGTTTCCAGTCGCGCAGGGCGGCAAAACCGCGCTCCGAGGCATCCATGCCCTGGGTGAAACCGTAGTAGTCCCAGTGGAAATCGTACCAGTTGACCAGCTTGCCCGCGCCAGCGATCAAATCTCCCGTGAACGCCACCCGGCGGCCGTCCACCACCGCCGCGTAGCTCACCGCGCTGTCGGTGTTGCCGGGCGTGTCCAGCACCTCGAAATCGATCCCGGCCGCGCTCAGCCTGTCTCCGCCGCGCACCGGGCGATCCACCCGGATATCGGAGCGCACGGTGTTCCAGTGGGAGCGGCAGTCGTAGTTGATGTAAATCTGAAGTTTGTTCCAGAACTGCTGTACGCCCTGGAAAAAGCGCAACTCGCCGGCCGGGGCCGCCACGGCAAACGGCAGGCTGTCCCGTCCGCAGAGGCCCTGCACCTGGTCGCGGTGGTGGTGGGTGATCAGCACCATGTCAACGCCCTCCACTCCGATGCCGGCCAGCTTGCCGAGCACGGTCCCGGAGCCGAAATCGACCAGCACCGCCCGCGCGCCGTTTTTCAGCACGTAGACGTTACAGCAGTCATCATAGCGGTAGAGGTTGTCGCTCAAGCGGGTCAACTCACCGCTGGGGCTGAAATCGCGCTCGTGACGGCGCGACTGGTCGAACGGGAAATCCGGCCCCGTCTCCACGGGCGGCAGGTCCGCCGTCTCTTTCCCTATGTCGCAGCCGAGGGACGCGGCCAGCGGCAGGGCCAGGGCCAGAAGGCAAATCGTTCTGAGCAGCATACTCAGCCTCCTTATAGATTGGCGACCCGTGAACAGCTCGCATTCGGATGAATATTCATCGCACATCTGCGGTCAGACAGGTTTAAAATAACACCAGAGCCAGTTCGGTCAAGAACTTGAGGCCGCGGGTGCGGTACGCGGTTTGCAATGTTAGAATCAGGATTTGATTGCGCCGGACCGCCGGTATTAATATATTGACACACCATACCCGATGCGGAAAGCCGGTTCCCGACCCGCCGACAGTCTACGACCGGAGGACGCCTTGAAAAGGTTCAGCGCCATCTGGGGCAACGTTTTCAGCCGTGAATCCAACGACAAATCTGTTTTCGCCATCCTGACCCGTATCCCAGTGTTCAACGGTCTGACCAAGACCGAACTGCGCCTGATCGAGAAAATTGTCTACCTGCGCACCTACCACGAGAGCGAGATTATCTTTGTCGAGGGTGAGCCGGGCGCCGGGATGTACATTGTCGAATCGGGCAGCGTGCGAATCTGCCTGGGGCCGAACACGGACGAGAACCACGAGATAGCGCGCCTGGGCTCCGGCGATTTCTTCGGCGAGCTGGCCCTGATCGACGACCACCCGCGCTCGGCCACCGCGGTGGCCCTGAGCGCCACGCGCCTGGTCGGTTTCTTCCGCTCCGACCTCATCTCGATCATCAACCGCAGCCCCCGGATCGGGGTCAAGATACAGGGCAATATCCTCAAGATACTGGTCAAGCGCCTGCGTATCACCGACCAGAAACTGAACGAGGCCTACGAGCAGATCGATTCCATGGAAAGCGCCGCGCAGAGCGACAAGGCCGCCAAGGTATGATCCAGGTCAAGCCCAAAGACGAGGCCATGATTTTCAAGCCGGCGTTCAAGCTCAGCGCAATGGCCCTTGTAATCACGCTGACCATCGCGTTTCTGCTCTGGATTCCGGGCCTGCTCTCCTCGTTCCTCATCTCGATCATTTTCGTGTTCATCCTGTCGCCGGGAGTGGACTTTTTCGAGCGGCACGGGGTGAGCCGCAGCAACTCGACTCTGATCGTATTCCTGCTGATAGTGCTGGCGGTAGTGCTGATCGCCATGCTGATGAGCCGGGCCGTGGTGGCCGAGTACACCGACCTGCTCAGCCGGATGGATGTCTATTCCGCCATGCTCAAGGATGAACTCAACCGTCAGGCCGCCAACCTGGAGCACCGTTTCGGCCTGGAAAAATTCGGCGCCGCCTCCCGCCTGCTCAACCTGGGCCAGACCTACCTGGTCGAGGCCATGACCCCCAGCGGGGATGCCTTGACCACGGTATCCACCTGGGTGGCGGTGGTGCCGATCCTGCTCTACTTTTTCCTGCTGGACGGGCACAAGATCAAGAAAGCCTTCATCGGGTTCCTGCCCAACCGCTATTTCGAGATGAGCCTGAACATCCACCAGAAAATCAGTCACATCGTGGGCAGTTTCATCCGGGCCAAGCTGATGGAGTCGTTCGTGGTCGGGCTGTGCGCCCTGGCCGGGTTCATCCTGGTGGGTATTCTGTTCAAGCCGCTCAACTACGCGATATTCCTGGCCATAATCACCGGCCTGTTCAACATCATCCCCTACGCCGGTCCGATTATCGGCGCGATACCGGTGCTGCTGGTGGCGATCCTGCAATATGTCCTCATACCTCAGTTCCCGGAATTCGCTGGCACAACCAACGCTGCCTCGAGCTGGGTCCCCGTGCTGTTCGTCGCCGGGGCGCTGGTGTTCGCCCAGATTGTGGACAATGTCTACCTCATCCCGGTGATGCTGGGCAAGTCGGTGGATGTCCACGCCATCGTGGTGCTGCTGGCCGTTATCCTGGGGGCCAAGATGCTGGGCATCATCGGCATGGTGATCTCGATCCCCCTGGCCAGCATTGTCCAGACCATGGTGCGCGAGATAGCCGACGGGGTGCGCCACCTGCGGCACTGATTCCGCCTCAAGACCATATTGCGTCCAATTCTCCCCCCCGCAGCCGGAGGAACCCCTGTGAAGCCCATACGTATTCTTTTTGCCTGTTGTGTTCTCCTCGCCGCAGTCGTCCCCTGCCGGGCGACTGACATCCCGCCCCGCCTGGCCCTGAGCGCCGCGGCCGACACCGCACTTTCGCCCTACACCGGCTACACCCGCGCCCACTGGATCGAGATCGCCGGACGCATTCTGGCCGGGGTGCTGCCCTATTTTAACCCCGAGACAGGTATCCCCGATTTCCGGGGGCAGGACGCCGAGAGCGGGCATTTCCAGTATACGCCCAATTTCACAGAGGAAAGCCGCAACGCGTTCGGCCGCACCTTGATCCTGGCCTCGCTATACTGCGCTGGCAGCGGGCTCAACACGGTGCCGGGCTATGACGGACCGGTGAACGGGCCCTATCTCAAGGGCCTTGTCCGCGGCACCGACCCGGACGACCCCTGCTATTTCGGACCCACCGAGCCGTTCGGCGCGTTCGGTAACCAGGTGGCCCAGGCTATCATGTACTGCCCGCAGTATTTCTGGGACCCGCTGACACAGGAGCAGAAAGACAAGGTGGCGCGCTGGCTGGCCGCCCTGACCGCGGGTGTGGGTTTCGAGTGCAACTGCTGGTATTTCAACTCCGCCCCCACGCCGGTGCTGCTCAAGTACGGCTACCCGTTCGCATACGGGCATATCACCGAGCAGATGGACCGTCTGTTGAGCTGGCACTCCGGGGACGGGTTCTTCGTGGACGGCGGCAACCGAGCCTACGACTACTACAATTTCTGGGGCTTCCAGATGTTCAACCTGTTCCACTACAAGTACACCGAGCCCTGGAAAATGAAATTCGGCAAGCAGATACGCGAGACCACCGATCAGTTCATGCAGAGTTTCCCGCTGTATTTCGGGGCCGACGGCGCCCCGGTGGCGTTCGGCCGCTCGCTGATGTACCGCTGGGCCGCGGTCTGCCCGGTGGGCTACGCCGAGGCCGCCGGGCTGGGCGCGCTCGATCCGGGCCTGGAGCGGCGTATCGCCTCGGGCTGCCTCAAGTATTTCTGGGAGGGCGGCGCGCTCAGCGAAAACGGCCTTCTGCAGCCCGGCTGGCTGGGACCCAACACCCTGGCCGCCGAACCCTACGGCCACCGCGGAGCGCCCTACTGGGCCTCGGTCGGTTTCAGCCCGCTGCTCCTTCCGGCCGACCACCCGTTCTGGACCAGCCTCGAAAAGCCGATGCCCGCCGACAACGAGGACCGCATACGCGTGGTGGCCGGGGCGCAACTGGTGCTCAAGACCAACCACCGCCGCGGCGAGGCCCGTCTGTTCCCGATCGGCAGCCCGCGCCATAACCAGGTGACCTGGGAGACCAGCACCAAGTATTACCAGCACGCCTACTCCAGCGTCCTGGGCTGGGCCGGCACGGGCGCGGCCGGGCCGGAGCTGGCCCAGGGACGCTCGGGAGTGTCGCTGGATGGCCGCACTTGGGCCTACCGCACCCAGAGCGCGCCGATATTCATCTCCGAGCGCCACAACGCCGATAAGTACGCCGCCGACCTGGGCGAGCGCGGACGGGCCCAGGTGATCACCCAAACCCTGATCGGCAGCCAGGGCGAGGTGCACATGGTCTACCACACGTTCCCAAAGCCGCTCTACATCCGGGTGGCGGGCTACGGGGTCAGCTCGCCCCACGGCACCGCGGCCGCGCAGGAAATCCGCGGCGACACCCTGCGTCTGAACACTCGGAGCGGTTACCAGAGCCTGCTCAGCGTTCTGAGCGCCCCCTCCGGTAAATTGGAGATGGTTGAGGTCACCCCGCGTGAGGGCTGGAACCACAGCCACCTGTTCGGCGGCATCGGGGTGTTCCCGCAGTGGACAAGCCGCCAGCCTGTGCCGCCCAAAACACCGGTGGTGTTCTACGTGGACGGCGCGCGGGATGAGACGATAGAGATACCGTCTTTCGAGGTGTTCCGCGACCGGATGGAGGAGGGCCTCTGGGTGCGCTTCGAGGGCGTGCAGAACCTTCTGGAGGTGTTCTGAGGGGCTAACCGGACATCAAGGACACAGCTTTTGCTGGGGCACGGTACGCCGTGCCCTTTGTTTTGCCTCCCTCTTTTTTAAAGGGGGAACGAGGGGGATTATTATTTACTTTTGCATAAATCCCCCCTGCCCCCCTTTGGGAAAGGGGGGGATATTGTCCCGCCACAGCCCACGCTCCTTCCTGTCGTCCGTAAGCCAGCGCTTTCGATCCCCTCTAAAAAGAGGGGTGGCGGCGTCAGCCGACGGGGTGTGTATTCAAATAAAAAGGGCACGGTGCACCGTGCCCCTATGTTTCCAATTCAAAATCAGTTACATCCCTTTAATCCTCCAGCCGCTCCTCGGCAAGTCCGGCCACGGGCACCTTGTGCGCCGCGGCGTACTCCTTTATCCGCGCGTTGAGCTTCTCGCGCCAGCCGGGCAGGTCCATGCGCTGGAACGGGGCTATCATGTAATCCAGCCCGGGGCGGCGGTCGGCGAAATGGTCTTTCACGTCATCCAGCACGTGCACGAACTGACGGCCCCCCACGCTGCGGCCCTTCTCGAAGCGGCTTTTCTCCCAGGTGACAGTCAGGTTCCGCCACATCCAGTCGCCCCAGGCGATAAGGCCGCCCACCCGCTGGCTGGCCTGGGTGAGCAGGCCCACCGCGCGCGCCGGGTCGCCCCCGGCCTCGGCC
>CAYLSM010000130.1:0-12311 GCA_964386505.1 uncultured Gemmatimonadales bacterium | reverse complement strand
CGCGGGAGAAAGTGGATAAGTGGGAGGCTCACTATTTCCCGGGCCAGACTGCTTTCAACAGACTGCTTGAGGTATGTTCGCCTGCTGATATGATTGAAAGTTACGATTTCCGTATAGATTATCTCAATCGCTGCGAGAAGTATTATAGAATGGCAGATTACACTGAGGTGGATACAAACCGGATCGATCACCAGGGGATAGTCGATTCTTTCATCGGGCTGGGAGAAGGATACAATTATCTAACCTCTGAGCACAATTATCTCTGGGAGCTGGATTATTCCAAAATCAATTATGCAGACAGCACCATAACCGCGTTACATAACCTGTACACTTCATTTTTCGCGACAGGTTTTAACGGCCATGATTTATTTGTACCAGCACTGGACACAATGCTGTTGCCACCAGCCTATTTTCGGAAATTACCCAACAACATAGTGCACTATCTGGAACAGAAAAAGTTAATGATTCCGCAGCATTCCTGGGGGGGGACGGCTCAAAACTGTGTGTCCGGTGAATTCTATTGTTGTGGAAAAACAGACTGGGCCGTTCTCTGCTATAAAAGTGGATATAGTTTTGTCCTCGTGTTTAAGGGAGGCAAGACAGATTTCGTGGAAAAAATACTCGAAGAAAAAACTGAAATAAAATCACTCATTCCTCCATCATGGGAATTCTTACGAGATCTTTCTGTAGCCGACACATCGATAATGCAGAAAGTGTTTTCAGAATATAACGAACCGAATAAAACTGCTGATATGAATCCCAGTCACCAAGGATTGGTTGATACAGACGTCGGAGACGCAAATTATATTTACTATCATTACAAAGACAAATGGCAAGGTCCATTCTTTTATTCGGAATGGGACGAGTGAATTGTCTTTGAAAGGGTGGCAGTATAATCTTTGTATCTCCTCCTGTTATTCTGTGCTTTAAGACTGCAATGCCAGTGTAAATTTTCTTTGCTACCGTGAAAATCAACGTTAGAATTTCCGAATACTTCAACAATCAGTTCCTCAAGTTTTAGTCTCTGTTTTTCTAATTCGCTTGAATTTTCGTCTCCCCCAAAGTTGTATCTCAACCAGTTGAAGCTTAGATCAACATCATCTCCCCACATGTGCTCCATGTGGCCTTTCTTCAAATTGTTAAAAATCTTGAACATACCCCCGGTCGGAAGGCTCATGTCGTTCACAAATATTTTATGGCCGGGGTAGATTTTCTGGAACTCATCCGCCAGTTGGAGAAGTTTCGCATTAAGCTCCGGTTTGCCGTAATGGCTTACCTCCGAGGGATGGTAAGGTATCTCATCACTGCCCTGATAAGGATGCAGGACCGGGTGCTCGGGCAGTTTCTCGAGGCCGGGGTAAAACACCGGGATATGAAAAGTTCTGTAAAGCTCTTTGCCCACGAAAACCTCGACCAGCATGTTCCCGCAGAAATTAGTCGCCTGGTAGGTGACACCCATGACCTGTTCATTCCTCGGGAGAGAAAAGCTTGCTTCACCTGCGGAATATTCCGGCTTTACGTCCGAAATATTATCCACATAAAAACGTCCCACCGCAACCGGGTCGCTGCCCACGCTTATCATGTGCCCGCCCGTGCCTCTTTCGTGTCGCAGAGTCATCTTTATCCTTAAACCGGCCGGCCCTTTGAAAATGAACCTTGTCGACGGGGGGTAAACGCCTCCGCTCTGCATCAATGCCTGGTTGCATCCGTCGGGGGCCAGAAAATTCCCGACCTGCGTCTTTAACCTTCTCCGCAATTCATCGAGATTTTTGACATCAGCCTGTAAGGCCGGGATCAATCTGTTGATGGTGCCGAAATCTGCATTCCGGCGGTAAATCGACGGTCCCGCCGGATTAACTGTCGATTTTGATAGAGCCTGTCCTTTAAGCCGACTGGCTTCCGAGATCAACCGATCGTAACTGTTGACAATCTCGTATGTCCGGGACACTATCTGTTTCAGCTCAAAAAGGCCGCCCACTGCATTGCCGCCATCGGTATATTTTCTTATTTCAGAAAAGCGCTGCTTGTTCAAAGACTGAGAATATTTCTGGCTTTCAACAAGACTGGCCCTCTCAAGGACTTTTATCTGTGCGTTAATCAGGTCATCTGCTTTTTTGATAGCCGTTTCGGCTTTCTTTCTTATTTCATCGGCCAAATAAGCACTCATCCCCCACCTCCCATCCCTCGAATGTGATAAAACAAGTTAGTTTTGAACTCCGACAATATAACTTATTTATCATTACTTTTCCAGCGAGTTTGGTTCGTTTGATCCAAATAGTGCGAATAGTGCAAAATATTTTTTTCGCAACCCATGTTTTACCTTGCCGCGCGCGGCCGGACAGATTATTCTTCTCGTTTCGGCCGCAGGCTGGCCCGGGGCATAAAGTTCGATCAACAAGCTTGCACAGGGAGAGGCGGTATGAGCGAGAAAGCGGTTGCGGCGGGCTCGGGACGGGTGGTCTCGATCGATGCGCTCAGAGGGTTCGACATGTTCTGGATCACCGGCGGCGGCGGGATAGTGGTGGCCCTGCTGAGCCTGTTCCACGGCCCGCTGGCCGAAACACTCCTCCTTCAGACCGAGCACTCGGCCTGGAACGGGTTCACCTACTGGGACCTGATCTTCCCCCTGTTCATGTTCATCGTGGGTGTGAGCCTGCCTTTCGCAATCAGCCGCCGTCTGGAGCGCGGTGATGACCGCGCCGGCCTGTACAAGCACATCCTGCGCCGCTTCCTCACCCTGATGATTCTCGGCTTTGTCTACAACGGCCTGCTGAATTTAGACCTGGCGAACATGCGCTGGGCCGGCGTGCTGCAACGTATCTCCCTGGGCTACCTGTTCGCCGCCCTGATCCTGATGAACACCCGCGTGCGCGGACAGGCGGTCTGGGCCGCCGCGATCCTTCTGGCCTACTGGGCGATCATGAAACTGGTGCCCGTGCCGGGCTACGGCGCGGGGGTGCTCACCCCGGAGGGCAACCTCTGCGCCTGGATCGACAGCCATTTCCTGCCCGGACGGTTCTGCTGCTACACCTACGGTGACAACGAGGGAATCCTGAGCACCCTGCCCGCGATCTCGACCACGCTTCTGGGCGTACTGGCCGGGCACTGGCTGCGGGGCGGCGCGGCACCCACAACCAAAGCGGCGCGCCTGGCCCTGGCCGGGGTGGCAAGCCTGGTGCTGGCACTGATCTGGAACCTGGTTTTCCCGATCAACAAGCTGATCTGGTCGAGCAGCTACGTGCTTTTCGCCGGCGGCTGGAGCCTGTTGCTGCTGTCGCTGTTCTACTGGGTGATCGACGTGAAGGGCTGGAAGAAATGGGCGTTCCCGTTCGTGGTGATCGGCCTCAACCCGATCACGATCTACGTGGCCGGGGCCCTGTTCGATTTCGGCACCATAGTCAACATTTTCGTCCACGGGTTTATCGACTCACTGGGTTCGCTTAAGCCGCTGGTCTGGGTCGTGTGCGAGTTCGCGGTCAAGTGGCTGTTCCTGTATTTCCTGTACACGCGCAAGATATTCCTCAAGGCCTGAGACACCCGCCCGCCGGGGCGTCCGAGCAGGGAGAAAACAAAGAAAGGGCACGCCACGCGGCGCGCCCCTTCGTGTTTGCATCTCTTCAAAGACGGCTCATGTCTCCTGGTTGACCTCTATCGCCTCCTCAATCTTCCCCAGCCGCTCCTCGAACTCCACGGTCAAGCGGCCGAGGGCATCGCGCAGGGCGCCCTCCTGCTCGCGCAGGCCGGCCTCGGTGGCCAGGCTCTCCTGGATACGGGTGCGCTCGGCGTTAAGCCCGCCGACCTGGCTGATCATGCCGAGGGCTTTCTTGAGCTGCTCCAGGAAGGCCCTGACCTGGTCGAACTGGCCCTTGATCCGCTCCTGGCTGGCGATCACCCGCACCCGCAGTTCGGAGATCTGACGGGCCAGGCTGTCGGTGTCACCCTCGAAGGGCCGGCCCTCGGCAGTGCCGAACGCCTCGGCCAAACGGCGGAACCGCTCGGCCAGGTCGCCGTTGCCTCCGGACTTGGTGCGGTTGGCAATATCAATGGCCTGGACCAGCCACTCGCTCAGGGTTTTCTTGCGCTCGACCAGGGCCTCGAAACTGGAGCGGAGTTTTTCGAGCATGCCCCGCAGTTCGGCGGCTTTCTCCTCCAGGCGCGGCTGGACCCGCTCCAGCACGTCCAGCTTCTGGGCACAGCCCTCGGCCTTGAGTTCCTTCTTCAGCAACTCGGCCACCAGATCGAAAGCCTCGCCGATAACCCTGGCGCAGTCGGAGTCGATCTGCTGAAGGCGCTCCTGCTGCTCGATCTGCCGGGCGATCGGGTTGCCGTTGAGCTCGGTGAACTGACGCAGTTCCCATTCCTGCTTGGCGATTTTCTCCTCGTAGGGCGCGGCGGCCCGCTTGCGCAGGGCCTCCAGCTGAATGCCGAGACATTCGGTCAGCAGTTTTGTCATGCGGGTGGGAAACATGCTCAGGCGTATCTTGCGCTCCTGGATATCGCTGAATATCCGCCGCAAGGCCAGGGCCCGGGTGCTGCTTTTGCTCCACAGTTCCGGCTCCACCGGGTCCTCGACCGCGGCGGGCGGGTAGAGGAACCGGCAGAACCCCTTGCAGCCCAGGTCGTTCTCCTCGCGCATCAGCTCCTGGACAAACAGCTCGGCCGTGTCGGCCCGGCTGGCGGTGGAGGGCAGGCTTTTCAGGGTGTAGGAGAAAAAGAAGCCAAACACGTTCTCCTTTATCGACTGGACATTGATCTCATCCTCGGGCGTGAAGCCATCGCCCAGGGCGAAAGGGTTCTTGCGGTAAAGCTCGGCGATCTTGTCCTTGCCGGCCTGCAGGCTGCTGAGCATGATATGCCGCGCCGCGGCGGTGTCCTTGACCTTGTCGAAACGCGAGTGGTCCAAATGAAAACGGTTCTCCCCGGCCACGATCAGCACTGCGTTCTTGATCCGGAAATCCAGCTTGAGCGGCGGAGTGACATTGTCGCTGCGGAAAGGTTTTTTGGGGTCTTTCAGCAGAAGCTGGCCTGGCGAGGAATAGCGGTTGAAAAAGATCTGCGGCACATCGCAGTCCTCAGCCATGGCGAACGCGGCGTTGGGCAGGTTCCAGCCGGCGCGCTCACGCAGCTTGGAGTAAACCCGGCGGGCCTCGCTGAGCGGATCGCGGATCATCCGCCCCAGGCGGTTGATGTAGTTGAGCAGATCGGTCTCGGCCCGGTGCAGATCGGCGCGCACGTAGGAGCCTGGGTTGGACTGGTAGATCATGTTGATCTTGTCCAGCATTCCGCATACTTTGCGCGCCAGGACAAACTTGACACTGTCGCTGCCGGTCTCGCTGTTGGACAGGATACGCTTGCCCTCGCTGTACTGGCCCACCGCGTCCCGGCTCGGGCAATAGGCCTGGGCGATATCGCGGCAGAGCATTATCTCACGCAGCTTGACCTTGTGCTGCTGGCGGGAGACTTTCTGGCTCTTGAACTCGTACAGGCAGACCTGGTCGATGAACTCGCGCTCATCCGGCTCCATGGAATCGAGCTTCTCGCGGTCGGCGCTCGACAGGACACCGCGCCGCGCCTCCTCGCGAATCTCCTCGAAGGTTTTCTTGAGCGCCTTCCCGTCCTGCCCGGTCAATTCAGGCTGGCTGGAGTCCTCTCCGCCCTCGCCTGGAGCTGTCACCGGTGTATCGACCATCACGCATACTCCGCGTCATTATCAACGATATTTCATTTACGCGCGATTATTCCGGGGTGAAACATAAGAGATTGTATCACAAAGCAGGTTTTAAATCAACAACTCCAGCAGTCGCCGGTGTTCTCGGCGTCATAAGAAAAAAGCCCGCGGCAGTTCTGCCGGAGGCCTTTTCAGAGAAAAACAGTCCTTGTGCGACACTTTGCAGAGCGTCAGATCATGGAAAGCGTCCGCTGGTAACGGTTCTATTTTTTCAGCCGTATCTTGAGCTTGCAGCGCGGACAGACAGTCACATCGGTGTCCTTGAACAGGACCACCGAGCCGCAGTTCGGGCAACGCTCAAAACGGACTTCTTTGGCGACAGGACGCATGGTAAAAGCCCTCGTGTGGTCAAAAACAAACCGCTTTAATCCCTGCAACGAAAATTCTACCATACATTGGAGTCTTTTGTCAATAAAATAATTATATTAATTGTATCGAACCGAAACAACAAAAAATGAACAAAGCGCTACCATTTTTCCTTCCCGCCGCCCGGACACTTAGTTATTCTCCTGCCGTTTCAGGCAAACCCTTTAACTGTCGCCACTCTGTCGTAGACAAGCGCCATTCTCGTCCGACCCAGGAAGGGAGACCTCTATGTCCGGTCCCAGCCTCACCCCCACTCTGGATTCAATTTGCAGAATGTCTGCAGGACTGGCCCTCGGACTGCTCTGGCTCGCAGCCGGATGCTCCGGCCCCGGAAATACTGCGCAGCCGCCGAAACCGGCCTCCGGCTTCACCTTTGAATACACCACATTGGACAGCACATTCGGTCACCGCGAGGTGGCGGACATCGACGGTGACGGGCTGAATGATATCGTACTGGCCCACAACCCGGATGAGTCGGGCGGGTTTGTCGCCTGGTACGATTCCCCGGGACGGACCCGTCACACCCTGGTCGACAGCCTCTCGGTGCCGGGTTTCCAGTCCTACCGCGCCTGCGACATGGATGTGGCCGACCTGGACGGCGATGGCGACCCGGACGTGATCGGCCGGTTCGGCCTGCCCAACGATGACGAGCACGGGCTGACTGTGTGGTTCGAGAATCCACGCCCGCAGGGCGACCCGGCCGGCGGCTGGGCTGTCCACACTATCGGGGCCAACCGCTATGTCAAGGACATGCACTGCGCCGATTTCGACCGGGACGGGCGGCTGGACGTGATGACCCGCGAGAACACCCGGGTGCAGGTCTGGTTTCAGGAATCCCCGGACAGATGGGAGCGCCGCGAGATGGATATCCCGGGCCACGAGGGCGCGGATGTGGCCGACCTGGACAGCGACGGCGACCCGGACGTGATCCTGAACGGTTACTGGCTGGAAACGCCCGCGGACGCGCGCAAGGGCGAGTACAGGCAGCACAGTATCGACGACAAGTGGTGGAAGCAGGACAGCGGTTCCTGGATGGACAACAACTGCAAGGTGCTGGCCGTGGATTTCGGGCGGGACGGCCGCATGGAGGTGCTGCTGTCCAACTCCGAAAAGCCGGGCTACCCGGTGAGCTGGTACGAGTTTGTCGATCCGGTGAACGGCCCCTGGGTAGAGCATGTGATCGCCGACAGCCTGGACTACGTGCACAACCTTCAGGCCACCGATTTCGACCTTGACGGTGACCTGGATGTCCTGGCCGGCGAGATGACCAAAGGTGATGACCCGGACCGCCTGGTGGTGTTCCTGAACCAGGGAAACGCCCTGGCCTGGGAGCCGCTGGAGATTTCCTCCACCGGCTGCTACAGCGCGGCCGTGGGGGATGTGGACTCGGACGGCGACGCCGATATCGTGGGTCTGCACAACTGGGACAGCGGCCCGGTCGAGATATGGCTCAACAGCGCCAGCCCTGACCAGGGTCTCAACCTGGCCCGCTGGCACTATATCCGCGTGGACAACGACCGCCGCAAGTGGGGAGACTGGGCCGCGCCTGAGTGGCTGCGCTATTTCGGCCTGGCCATGGCGGACGCAACCGGGGACGGGTACAAGGACATAATCTCGGGCCGCTATTTCTACCGCAACCCGGGCGGAGATATGAGTACGGCCTGGCCGCGGGTGGACCTGGGCCTGAATGTGGATGCCATGCTGTTCGTGGATGTGGATGGGGACAGCCTGGCAGACGTTATCGGCCAGGCGCTGCCGGTGCTCTATTGGCTGGAGGCTGATGACAGCCAGGGATCCGCCTGGAACTCGCATGTTATCGGCGAGCAGCCGCCCACGGACCATTGCAACGGCCAGGGCTACCTGACCGCGCAGATAATTCCCGGAGGCAAGCCCGAAATCGTGCTGGAGGGCGGCGACGGTATCAGCTACCTCACTATCCCGGATGACCCGGCCAAAGGCAACTGGCCGCGGGTGCTGGCCGCGCCGCACGCCTATGGCATGGCGACCGGGGATATCGACCGTGACGGGTTGATCGACATTGCCGGGTACGAAATTGTCTCGGACACTGTGAACCCAGTGACCTGGTGGAAAAACCCTGGTAACAGCCAGGATGACTGGCAGAAATTCACCCTGGGCCGGATGGCCGGTCCTTATCCGGACCGGATCGCCCTGGCGGACCTGAACGGGGACGGCCGTCTGGATATAGTGGCCACTGAGGAAAGCCAGGTTTTGGCCCCGAAATGGCGCACAGCGTGGTTCGAGCAGCCTGAGGACCCGACCCTCGGCGGTTGGACAGAACATCTCGTTGCGGTGCAATACACCACCAACTCGCTGGACGTGGCGGATTTTGACGGGGACGGGGACATGGATATAGTAACCGGCGAGCACCGGGGTCCGAAAAGACTGATCATCTGGGAGAACACCGGCCGCGGGGAGTTCACACCGCACGTGGTGGACCGGGGACGGGAAAACCATCTGGGGGCGCGGGCCGCGGACATGGATGGAGACGGAGACCTGGACCTGGTGGGAATCTGCTGGGACAGCTACTGGGAGATGCACCTGTGGCGCAATGACGCGATAAAATATTGCGGGACCCGGGCTTCGGGGCGGCCGCGCCGGGCGCCAACGGCGCCGCGCGCGTTCGCGCCCGCCGTTTCACGGCGGCGGCGCGGCCGCCCCCGCACCGCAAGTTCATCGGCTTACAGGAGGTTAGATGATTAAAGACATGATTACTCTTTTAAGAGGGGTTGAAAAGAAATTATCACAGATTGACCACGCTATCATTTCTATCGATGGAATTGACGGCTCAGGAAAATCGTATCTATCTGAGTATCTCTCGAATGCACTACATTGCAAAGCCATACATTTCGACGACTATCTCGAACAAAACAAAGGCTCCTTTCTGGAAGCGCTTGATTATAAAAGCATAAAGGAAGACATTGCAACCTCCTTGAACAAAAACAAATACACAATCATTGAAGGAGTATGCTTGCTCCAAGTGGGTGAAGAGATTGACTCAAAACCAAACTGCGCCATTTACGTAAAAAAGTTGTATTACAATATCTGGAAAGGTGGCGAGCTATACAAAGACGCAAAAAACGCAGAAGAAAGAATATGCTTAGAGGAAAGACAGTTAAATACTTTCGCAATAATAGAAGCAGGAATTGAGAAAACACCGCCTCCAACAGAAGATACTAAATTATCTAAAATGCGCTGTGAACTTATTAAATATCACTGGCTCTACAGACCAGAAAAAATATCTGATTTTATTTTTGCTTGGGAATCGCAAAAGAAAAGCACCTTACAATGATAAGGGCGAGCAATTAGCTCGCCCTTAATAAAATTTAAAAATATTGCCTCAGCCCTCATACTTGAAACGCAAACCCGCCTCCAGCACCAGCGCCACGATCCAGCTCGGGTTCCAGTAGTGGTAGCCGCCTCGCCAGTACTCGGGCGTGATCCCGTAATTGGTCTGGTAGAACTGCTCACCCTGCTCACCCGGTATCTGGTGCTCCCAGTCGCCAGGGTAGCGGCAGATGCCGTGGCTCCAGGCATCGAACACCATCCGCCCCAGCTCGGCATACATCCTGTTCCCGGTTGCCAGCCCGAACTCGTGCAGTTCCCAGGCCGGGAAATAAACATCCAGATGGTGGTTCTGCACGCTCACTCCAGGCCAGCCGGTGGTTACAAAGCCTTTCTCCCGGCAGTAAGTCCCCTCGCGGAACCCGGTGTTCCAGAAAAAGACATAGGTCAGGATCCAGTCAGCCGAGGCCTCGGCCCAGGCGCGGTAGCGGCTGTCGCCGGTCTGGGCGAACATCTCGCTGGAGGCCAGGAAAAAGTACAGCCCGGCCTCCTTGTCCTCGCAGCGGGCATCCAGAGTGGAGCGGGCGAACGGACGGTCGAAGCGGTCACCGTTCAGGTGCCAGTAGAGCTCCAGGTCCCGCTGGGCAGCCTGGAGGAACAGGCTGTCGCCGCAGACCCGCCAGGCCTCCAATAGCGCGCGCACGCAGGGAATCCCGGCCGCGGACTCGAAAGTGGAATCCGGGGCCCCGTCCTCACGCCAGAACACCGGGTAGATGCCGCCCGGCAGACGGGAACTGTCGCGCAGAAGGAACTCCGCGCCCTGGCGCAGGAAAGCGACCCATTCCGGCGGAACCGTCAAACCAGAATCACGGTAAAGGCGGATGATATGCCCCAGGTTGGTCAGGTACTCGCCTGTGGCGCGGCTGGAGACAATCTTGCGGCCCTGGTCCTCATCTCCCTCCCAGGCCCCGGTTTCGAGCTTATAGTAGTTCCAGCGCAGGCCGGAGGTGCGGGTGGCGCTGTTGCGGATGAAAAAGTCCACCGCGCGGTTGCAATGATCGATCAGCTCCGGGTTGCCGGTTTCCAGCCCCAGCTTGGCGCTGCACCAGGCCAGACGAAGGTCCTGGCCGGTCCAGCCGCAGAGGAAATAGGGCGGCAGCTTGAAATAGTTGCCCGGCAGCACGGTCAGGAACCCGGCGCAGCGGCTGTCCGCGTGCCAGCGGTGGGCCATGGCGTTGGCCTTGAGCGCCACCACGCTGTCGAGGCTAAGGCAAGGGTTTGAGTGTGGCTGGAAAACACGCCAGGCCGCGGGGACTATCGCGCGGAAACCCTGGCCCTGGCTGACAGGCTGCCCCAACTGGATGAAAGCGGTCTTGGCGAGGCCAGCCCCGGGCGCGAGGCTTGAATACCCCGCCTCGAGCGGCACGCTGCGGCACTGCTGCCCGTAGGTGGCGTCTTTCACCCCGTTCAGGGCCAGCACGCCCGAAGCACAGAGAATGCGCAGCCCGGCCCCCGCGCGGTCGACCCCCAGGCTCCAGCCGGCTGCGCTGTCCGGGACAGCGAACAGGCTCAGCTCCAGGGCCTGGGTCGGTGCCTGCCACTCCAGGTTGACACAGGGGATCGGGAAACGAGTCTCCTCGCAGACCAGGCAGGCAGCACTGTCCGGGCCGAAACGCGGCACCAGGCGCTCCGGCGCTGCTGAGGGGTTGCCGTTGTAGAGAATGTGCGGCAAGGTAAGACGCTCGCCTGCGGGCGGGGAGGCGAAAACCAGGGCCAGGGCCACGGCCAGGTCGGTCAGCGTGTCCGGGGACTGGTTGCGCCAGACTGCCTCCACCCGCACCAGGCTTTCGGCCAGGCTGAAACGCAACGTGGTTTCGAGCTTATCACTTGTGCCGGTAACCAGGAGCGTGTCGCCCAGCATGCGGCAGCTCACCGTGTTGAACCTCTGCGGGCGAAGGTCCCAGGGGCGCGCGGTCGAAACAGGGGTCAGCTCGCTCAGCCGGAACGCCAGCGTGTCCTCTCCCCCACGCGCGAGCATTTCCAGGGCCACATCCTTGCCTCGCGGTGTCGCGCTCAGGCGCAGCCCGCAAGCGGTGTTGTCCAGCACGAACCGCCCACCGCCGCAGCCGGACAGCGCAGCCGCAAGCAAAGCCACAGCCAGTAACTTTTTCATCCACGGCTCCCCGAATCGGAATATCCTGTCCTTTTTATGCCGCTACCGTCTCTTATTCAGCCTTTATCCCCAACGCAATGTCGGTCTCGTAGGCAGGCGAGCCGAGGACCGCCGTGCCGCCGTGGTGCTCTACATGCCCGCTGGCCGTGACCAGTCCGCTTTTTGTGTCCAGCCACTCGAAAGAGTATCTGCCCGCCGGAAGGTTCAGTTGCACGCCGGGGGCCGAGTTGCCGCCGTGAATGTACAGGGCGTACTGCTTGCCCGGCTCGGACAGCACCCGTACAGTGGCGCCCTCGGGCAGGCCGCCTGCCACCACCGTGCTGTCCGGGGCCATGTGCACGAAATCGAACGAGCGCATGAACCGCGCCAGGATACCCAGTTGCTTTCGCAGCTCCGGGCTGCCGCCGCCCGGCGAAATATAGCCGGTCAGGGTGCCATCCGGGTGGCTCGCGCTGAACGAGTAGTCCAGGTTGTTGTACAGAGCGCCGCCGGACAGGATAAAACCCCAGCCCTCGGTGCGGTAGGTCGAGTCGGCGCTGCCCAGGAACCCGGTCTCGTTGTCGCCGATCACCCGGCCCAGGTCCCAGTTCATTTTTACCGCGTCCGGCGGACGGCAGTAGTGGAAATTGAAAATCGAGACCGCCGGGTGCGGGGTGACGACCCGCTCGCTGCCATTGGCAATGTTCATCGAGATCAGGTGACGCTGCGGGAATCCCTTCTCGGCGTCGGCGATGATGTCCG
>CAYLSM010000129.1:0-12394 GCA_964386505.1 uncultured Gemmatimonadales bacterium | reverse complement strand
AGCCCGCCGGCCTGGCCCGTCTGCGCCAGCTCACCGATCAGGCCACGGCCACGCTCCAGGCCATGCATCCGGCCGGAGCGGCCGCGGCCTGGGCGGGCCTTCTGGCCCTGAGCAGCCTACTGCGCGGAAGGATCGGCGGCGGAAAGGGCGGCTTAACCACTGAGGCGTCAAGCGGCGGCGGATCGGGCGGAGCACCGAGCGCGCCTGCCCCAAAGCGCCCCATGAACGTGTACGTGGAGGGCCGCCGTATGAGCAGCCCGGCCGAGCTGGAACGCACCCTGGCGCGCAGTGGGATGCACCCGGCCCTGCGCACGGCTTACGCGAACCTGATGCGCTGCGACAGCGTGTTGAGCTGAACGGATAGACAGCAGCAAGCCCTGAGCGTGGTGCGGCCGCACCCGGCAGGGCGATGGAGACCCCCCCAGCGGCGGCCGGCCCGGACGCGGGCCGGTGCGGAGGATGGCTTGAGCCAGGACGGCGAGCCGCCGCTCGGAGGGGCATAACCTCCCAGCACATCCCGATTCCTACGGACGGCGGGCGAAAAGCCCCGCCGACCCCTGCGCCGGATTGCGCCCGGGCCTTGCCTGCCCCTGCGTCTGCTTTCCCGGCGAAGAACACCCATTCATCGCAAGGAGCGATTATGGCCGAATACCCGCATATCCTGGCCGCCAACGCCCTGGACCAGGCAACTCTCACCTCGAGCGTCTCCGAGGACCCGGTGTTCCGCCTGGTCCACCTGGCCGACCGCTCGCGCCTGTCCAAGTGGGTCGGGCCCTGGAGCGGCAGCCAGAGTGAGCAGGAAATCCGCTTCGAGTTCACCACGGAGCAGACCGCCCCGGGCGGCGTGGCCGAGGCGCTGGACACCTTTGTCCTGGACCGCAATTTCGTGCTGAGCCCCGGGGCGACGCTCAGACTGGAGTGCGCCACCAGTTCCAACTTCACCTCGGGCCTGGAGACCCTGCTCAGCCTGAGCGGCCTGGACAGCACACAGACCTACTGGCGTCCAATACCGGCCCGAAGCCGCCGCTGGTGGCGTGTCCGTCTGAGCGGCCTGAGCGCGGCCCCGCACATTTTCAACCTCTGGCTGGGGCGGCGGATCGAACTCACGTTCGGCCCCACGGGCGAGTTCGATCCGTTCGAGGAGGAGATAGTGGGCGAGCCGGTGCACGGGGCCTCGGGCGGGTTCCAGTGGACCCAGCGCTACCGTCGCCGCGTGCTCAAGGCCTCTTTCGAGAACCTGAATGACGCGCGCTACAGCCTGATTGAACGCTGGTGGCGCGAGGCGGGCCGCGATGGGCTCAACTGGTGGTGGCTCACCTGGCCCGACAGCCGTCCGGATGACCCGCTCTACCTTAACTGCGAGGGGGCCTCGCGGCGTTTCGCCCTGGCGGGCAGCCTGCGCTCGGGCACGCTCGAGGCCAGGGAGGTGAAATAATGGCGCTCAAACCCACCCAGCGCTGGCTGGATACGGCCCGGGCCGGCAGCGCCGAGCCGGTGCTCCTGGTAGAACTGCGTCCCACCGTGCTGTACGACGAGAAAAATTTCTCGGGCGACTGGCGCGGCGGTGCCGACATCAAGGGGCACTCCCTGAAAGAACTGAACAACATCTCGGGGCTCAACACCGCGCCGCCCGAGGGCACGGTGGAACCCTACCCGGATGAGTTGCGTCTGGCGCGCACCGAGGTGGTGCACCCCCAGCAACAGCCGGTCAGCCTGGTGTTCCCCGACAAGCTCGTGTTCCGCCATTTCTCGCAGTACGAGAACTCGGGGGCCGACACGTACAAGGATGTCGGCCAGTATGTTCAGACTTTCCGCCTGGACAAGGCGCTGCACCTGAAAAAGCTGAAACTGGGGCTGTACAACTACGCCAACAAGTACAAGAACCGTATCCGGATCAAGCTCTACAGCCATCTGAACGAGAGCGCCCTGAACGACTACCGCGTGACCATTCAGAGCAAGCCGTTCGGCAGCGCCACCGCTCCGGCGGTGCAGGGTATCTATGCCGGGGCGAAACTTGTCCACTCGTTCGAGTACGATGCCGCCCGTGACTCGCTGTCTGCCTCCGATCCGAACCGGAGCCGGGAGGGGCGGGATTTCGAGAGTGTCAACGGCAACCTTTTCAGGATTTTCGACCTCTCGGCCGCGGATATCTGGCTCCCGGGAAGCAATATCCCCTGCGCCCTGGACCTGAGCGTGAACACGGATGATGACGCCCGGAACCTGAATCTCTGCGGCTCGGCCGAGGATCGGGCTTTCGAGCGCGGCCAGCTCCTGCACCACGACCACTCCAGCGGCAAGTTTTTCATGCTGCCTGGGGACATGGGGTTCAAGTTCGTGGCGGACGGGTACGTCAGCGAGGGAACCGGTATCTGGACGCTCGACCTGGGGGCCAAACCGTCCGCTGGGCTGCAGGGCGAGCTGGAGCTGCGCTACAGCGAGCCGTACGGGACCGGCGTGGAGTTCAAGAAACGGGAGAGCGACAGCGCCTCAAGCTGGTCGGCGAACTGGGATTCGGCGTACGACGGGGTCCCGCTGGGCAATAAGCGCTACGTCCAGGTCAAGGCGATCCTCAGGTCGAAAGACGGCCTGGACTCGCCGCGCATCTATTCGATCCGCGCGGCCTACCGGACCGCCTGCCGGTTCGTGATGGCGTCGCGGCCGCTCTACGGCTATCCCAACCTGGTGGCCGAGGCCCCGGACTACAGTGCCGAGGGCGACCCGCTCTCGGGCCGGGCCAGCGCCTCCGACACCAGCCGTCTGGTGCTGCTGGACGCCGCCGGGATGCTGCCGCGGCTGTTCTCGCTCTACAACATGAAGAACGACGAGGTCAGGGTGTATCTGGGTTTCGACGCGCCGGGGTTCCTGGACCGCAGCGCGCCGGAGTACAACTATGGCCTGGGGGACTGGCTGCATTACAAGAGCCTCTGGATCGAGGATTGGGAGATCGGCGAGGGTAAGGTCAGCCTGCACGGCTACGACCAGCAGGTGCGGCTCGTGGAGGCGCAAAGTCCCACGCGCAGCAGCTCGCAGGATATTGTCGAGCAGCTCCACTACGACCTTCTGCCGGCCGCGCTCATCAAACGTGACTTTCTGCTGCGCGCCCGCATCCGTCCCAGCTGCATAGATTTCCAGCCCGACCCGAACAACTCCGGCTTGCCCCGGCCGGAGAACAGTTTCGGCAGCCTGGGCGCGGCGAACGCCTGGCGTTTCACCCGGGCGATCGAAAAACCCTCCGGCCTGCATGCCGAGGACCAGGAACTGAACCGTCACCTGCTCGCCTTTCAGGTGGTGGATGAGCGCGGCCGCTGGGTGGTGCGCCGGGTGGATTTCGCGGCCAGCCAAGTGCTGCGCCTGTCCGGGGATGACATTCTGGAGAAGAGCGAGCGTTTCCAGCCCGGCCACCGTTACCAGAAAAACATTGTGGCCGTGTACTATGGCGGCGAGGGCAGCGACGAGACTAAATACCGCTGCCTGAGCCTGGAAACGGACGAGCTGGGGGGCAAGAGCTACAAGGAATACTCGGTAGACAAGCTCCTGAGCGGTTTCATTCCGCTGTCCGAGGACCCGCGCAGCTTCACCGGCATTCCCCGCACGCTGGCACTATCCCGGCTGCGCCTTCAGCGGCACGGCCTGCGCACGGTCGATTTCGCCACCCGCCTGGAACACGCCTGGCTGCAGATCGGCGACCACGTGTACCTGGACAGTCGGCTCTACCGCCGCGCCGGGGCCGGAGCGCCCAACCCGCTGCTGGTGATGCTCACCCGCAAGAGCATCGATCGGGGCCTGGGCTCGGTGAGCTGGTCGGGCCTGGTGCTGGCCGACGACCAGGAGGATGACCCGCCGAACGCCGCTCCCGCCGCCCCTCAATCGCTGAGCGTGACAGCCAACGGTGACGGCACGGTCAGCTGGAACTGGACCGCCAGCCCGGATGAGGCGGGCGGAGCGGTGCTGCGCTACGAGCTGTTCCGCCGCCTGTCGCCCGGCTCATTCTGGGGGCATTCCGTGGCCACGGTTGCGGCCCGGGGGGAAGGGTTCACCTATGGCCTGGAGGACGGGCCATATGAGCAGCTCCTGCGCTACGATTTCGCAGTTTGCGCTGTGGGGTTGAACGGCTACTCCTCGGAGATGGCCACTGCCCTCGGTGTGACCGTGACTGCCGCCCCGCCCGCTCCACCCGGCCCGGAGGACTGGGCCCTGGAGTCCCGCGAGGGCGCGATCGCGGTCTACCTTCTGGACGATGTCGAGCGGGCGCAGTCCTACCGTGTCCATGTCCTTCTGGGCGGCGGGCCGCTCTGGCACGAGGAGGGGACTATGACGCGCGGCACCCGCCGCGATTCGGCCTTCCTCTATTTCCCGGATGATCCGACCAGCCCTATGACAGTGCGGGTTTTCGCGCTCAGCTCGGTGGACAGCCACGGTCAGCAGGGCGAGTGGTCTGTGCCCAAGGTGCAGACATTCCGCCGCCTGATGCCCGCTACACACGTGCCGGGAGCTCCGGTCTGGGAGCCTGACAGTGGGGTGTATCCATTGGTGAGCTGGGTCGACACCGGCCCTTACCACGGCTACTCGATCTCGCTGCGCCTGGGCGCTCCCGCCGGCGAGGCCGACCTGGTGGGACGCTACGAGCTTCAACGGGCGAGCGACAGCGGCACGGGCGGGGTCACCTGGAGCGCCTGGGAGCGCCTTCCCGACTGCCAGGTCGCCTCCGGAGAGACAGCCGCGGCCTCCCTGATCTACGAGAACCGCGACCCCGCGTTCAAGCCGGGCCACAAGTACCGCTACCGCGCCCGGGCCATCGGGCTTAACGCGATCCCGGGCCTCTGGAGCGAGACCCTGACAGTCACCCTGAACGGAGACACCACCGCCCCGGACCGGCCGGTCCTCGGTCTGGCCGGACAGACCGGGCAGAACAAGCTCTCGATCAGTTCGCCCACGATCGCCGGGGGGCCCTGCCCGGATTTCAGCCACTGGAAGATCGAGGGCCTGCAGCAGGAAATCGGTGTCTGGCATGTGCTGGAGCCGCACTGGGGTGATACGGTCTTCCTGCATTCGGAGGGGGACGAAGGGCTGGGGAAGAGCTGGAAATACCGGGTGACAGCCTATGATTTCAGCGGCAACGCCTCGCCGGTCAGTCTGGAGACCGGTTACGCATCTATGCAGCGCGCCGGGACGACCTACCTTTCGGGCGTGGTCAACCAGACCCTGGCCCAGGTCTCGGTCAACCAGGCCGATATCTCGCTCAAAGTCAGCCAGGACGGGGTGGTCAGCGCGATCAACCTTTCTCCCGAGAACGTGGACATCGCCGGACGGCGGATCACTGTCGACGGAGACACGGTGTTCAGTGCCGACTGCGAGATATATGGAATCCTCAAATCGGTGGCGACTGCGGATGAAGGTGACCGAATTGAATTATCCACTGAGGGTGGATGGCCGCGTTTGAAAATGGTCCTGAACGATTCAACCCAGGTTGACATCAGGGTTCTTGGTGATGAGAACTGGGGACTGGGTGTAATCAGCGTGTACGCGGATGATGTCCTCGGATATGGCGGAGATTATGGGTCTTATCTGTGTGGCTGGGCCTGGGACCCCGGCCCGGACGGCATGCTGATGTTGCCGGATTACAACGGCAGCCCGGTCGTGGGATGGGGGCTTGCCGCCGGTCGTGGACGCATAGCCTGGGATGGGAACGCTCACAAGCTCAAAGTCACAATCGACGGCACCACTTACACTTTTTCACCGGATTGAGGAGGCTGAAATGACTGAAATATCGCGTGAAACGATCCTGGCCCGTATCGCGGTCCTGACCGAACAGAAACAGCGCGCAGTGACTGCTTACCAGGACAAGGAAGCCGAAATCACGGCCGCGACCCAGGAAATGAGCAACAGGATCCGCGCCCTGCGCCAGGAGCGCGGCGCCCTGGCCCTGGAGGCGAGCGCCTGCCAGCAGAAAATCGATGAAATCAAGACACTTCTCAACGACACGGGGGCGGAGTGATGAGCGTACTGAGACTCTACAAGGATGCGCTTCTGGAACAGATGATCAGCCTGGAGGGGGACTATTCGAACCCGGACGAGGAGGATTCGCTGGACGGCAGCGCGGGTCAGGTGGCCGAGGCGCCGCTCTGGCTGGCCGTGGAACAGACCACACTGGCCGCGGCGGTGGAGGATGCCGAGACCACGCAGATCAGCCTTGCCGCGCCCCGTTTTGCCGGGACCGCCTACAGCGTGCTGCTGGTCGATGACGAGAAGATGCTGATCAGCGCGGGCCACGGCAGCACAGTCCTGACAGTGGTGCGCGGACACAACGGCACCACAGCGGCGGCCCACTCCGCCGGAGCGGCCGTGCGCCTGGCCTACGACTGCAGCCAGATCAGCCTGAGCTGCGCCGACACCCAGGGCACGGATGAGTCGGGCTGGATCGGCTACTGCCGCGATTCCGGCGGTGCGCCGGACGGCGCCTGGAGCGCTCCGCTGGGACCGCTGAGTCTGGGCTGCGGCCAGAGTGTCAAGCTCTGGCGGCGGGTCAGCGTGCCAGCCGGTACGGCAGCGGCGCTCAAGCAGGACCTCGTGCACCGGATCAGCGCCACGCTCAGCGAAACCCCCGGCCAGTAACGAGGCACGGAGAAAGGGAGGATGTGAATGCAGATCATAGCGGATAGCGGCCCGCGCGGACATCTGGTGCGGGCCAACGCCACCACGCTGGCCCTGGGGCTGGCCCAGGGGGCCGTCCAGATGCAGTTGTTGCAGGATGTGTTCGCCGACGGCGACCTTGTGACCGTGGGCGAGGAGGATATCCGGGTGGACACGCACGGCACGCTCTGCCAGGTGACCCGCGCCCGGAACAGTACCACTGACACGGCCCATGCATCCGGGCAGAACGTTCGTCTGGCCGCGGGCACGGTGCTTCTTGACCACACATTCGATGGCGTTTCGTTCCTTTCGGCGGTCCGGGCCGCGGGCGAGGTGGAGGCCATGTACGGCCTGGAGCTGGATGGAGTATTGCGCTACCTGGCCCCGAGCACGCCCTACCAGCTCGAGATGTTTTTCCCACAGGTGCGTTTCCAGCCTCCCACGGGCGCCCGTTTGCGCGTACTGGTCTGGAGCTGGGCAGCCGAGGCAGTGTTCTGGGCCCAGTTGCAGGCCTGAGCCGGCGCTCGGCTGAAAGGGGGTGGCTTTGTTCAACCATGCAGATAGCAGTTTCGATTTCTTTTTCACCGGGGATGAGCTTGTTACCAGTGACTCCACCCGGGCCGGCGTGCGCCTGGGTCTCCATTCACATGGAACGGCCGGAGCCTGTCTGAGGCTGGGGCTTGTCTCATCCGGACTGGGCAGTGGTCAGGGCCACTGGAACGTCATATCCCGGGAGTCGGACAGCGCGGCCTTGAGTCTGATCCTGCTGGAAATCACCCGGAGCGCCTGGCGGTTGAATGTGGACGAGAGGGGCTGCTGGCCGCAGGCGCTGAGCCTTTTTATCGCCGGGGTGCAGGAAAGCTCCGGCCAGAGCGTGCTGCGGCTCAGAGCGGTGGAACGCTTTACGAATTGAGGAGGATGTGATGCGGGGAATTGGAAGATATTTGTTGCCTTTAATGCTTCTGTGCGCTCCAGGCTGGCTGCCCGGTCAGTACGTGGGCAATTCGCGGCCGCTGGCCGGCGCCGCTATCCTGGACAGCCTGGCGGCCAAGAGCGACACCGCTGCGCTGCGCCGGGTGCTCAGCCGCCTGGACAGCCTGGCCGCGGCCTCTGGTGTGCAGGATGACTCACTGGCCGCGCGCAAGGCCGACCGGGATTTCATCCGGGCCGGGAGCAATATCACTGTCACGCGGCATGGCGACCTGTCCCGGCCCGACAGCGTGACCATTGCTGGTGCGGCTGCCGGCGGGGGCGGAGGGATGCCGGTTGACACCACGCTTTACCAGCGAATCCTGGGCTGGCCCGCGGACTCCGCGACCTACGGGACGTTCAGTGGGTTCCGCCTTCTGGACAACCGCACGGCTCGCGCCGACAGCGCCACGGGCGACAGTCTTTGGAGTGCGATCAATGCCCTGCGCTCTACGGGGGGGAACATCTTGGTCCTTCCCGGCGATACGATCCACGACTACCGGGGGACGGTCTACGACAGCCTGAGCGGGGCGATCACCAAGACGGTAACTGTGCAGGGTGCGGACAGATACCGGATCATCCTGAGCGGTACGCGCAACAGCACCGGAAGCGCGGTGTTCCGTTTCCCGGTCGGGCGCGGGGCGCAGAATACGGCGGTGCTTGTGTTTCGGGATATGACCCTGGTCTATAATCAGGCGAATCAGAGCGGGATAAGTTGGGAGTATGGCAACCTGACTTTCGAGCGGTGCAAGCTGGAGGGGGAGGTTCTTTTCAGCCTTGTAAACGCCACCAAGAACGTGCCTCAGAACAGCCGCACGATCCGGTTTTCCGGCTGCGAGTTAAACAATCTGAGGCTGTACCAGTATCAGACAAAGGCCATTGTGTACTTCCAGGGCTGCTTTGGATCGATAGCGTATATGTACGCGAACGGCCCTTATTTCACAACTGCGGGGGCCAGAGACAGCGCATATCTCTTTATCGACAACAGCCACCTCAATATCGCGTCCTGGGCCACCACGCAGGATTGCCCGGTTACGTTGTACATCACGGGTTCCACAATCGAGAACGGCGCGGGTGCCAGTTTTTCCATGTACGGCACACAGTTCATTTCCGGGTCAACCTTTGTCCCTGCGCCGGGCTGTCATACGGCCTGGATGTTCGGCATGGCAGAGAGCGATTGTTATGTATCTGGAAGCACGTTCCACTATGTAACGCTGAATGTTTACAATAGCTCTGGCAACGTGTCGGGGTGTCAGTTTTATGGAAGTGGAGTAAACCACGGCACGGGCGGGACGGTCAGGGTCGTTGGAAACACTTTTTACGGCTCTACGTATGGGGTTTTGGTGTCCTCGACCAGCAATAACGTTGTCACGGCCAACTCCTTTACTGCCTGTACAACCGGAGCATACACTGCTGGCGGCAGCAACAACCAGCTACACGGAAATAGTTTCTATGGCTGCTCGACCGCGATAAGTGGGACATGGGCGACCAATACCGACAATGTGAGTTGGTAAGGAGGGGAACGGATGAAAAAGATTCTGCTGCTGCTGTTGCTGCTTCCGGCTCTGCTGTGGGCGCAGGACGATTTTTATATCCTGCGTGACGCGGTGCCGGGGGGCAATAATCCGGGGTTGGTAATTGCCATCTTCACCGAGCAGCCGCACACGATACTGGACACGACCGACTACCGGATAGAGCACGGCCAGATCGTGCCGGTTACGCACGAGGTGTTGACCGGCTGGTGCCTCTCTCCGCTGGACAGCGCCGGGGTGCGGTATGGTTCGACAGGTCGGTTCTGGGTCAACTGGAGCCGGGCGGACACGCTGCGGTTCGTGGGCGAAATTCCCTCCGACCGCGAAGTGATCCTGACCGAGCGGTTTGCAGCGGGGCAGTTCCGGGTGGGTGCGCTGACTGACAGTCTGGTGCGGGCGGACAGCTTGTGGCGGCTCGATCCCGGTCTCTAAGCCTTTGGGTGGTGCGGCGGGTCCGCGCGGACACTCGATCCCATTGGGCCTCCCGGATGGCAACAGTTCCGGAAGGCCCAAGGCTTTTTTAGCCAGTACCGCAAGGTGCGGTCAGCGGCTGCGGGCTGAGCGTTGCGGAGCGGTGCGCAGGTCAGAGGCTTTGGCTTTGCCCTCCAATGAGGGTTTGAACAGGGCGGAGTACACTTTTTTGTTGATCCAGCAGCGTAGTCCGGCCTGCACGTACTCCAGCGGCTCCTGCGGCGCTGCGCTGAGGATTAGGTCGAAACAGCCCTGGTTGACCCCGATCAGTTGCGGCCGCAGGTCGATCCGGGTGTTGACTGTATCGCCAGAGTGGTAGAACGGGGCGCTCCTGACGAAATAGCAGGTGTCGTGGACGGTCAGCTCGGCGCTGGCCCAGTAGGAACCGTTCGGGACAAAGGGGAAATAGAAATTGGGCGTTTCTCCCATCGTGTCCTCGGTGATGCAGTAACCGTAGACATTGTCCTTGTCGAACCCGCCGCTGGCTGCGCCGCCGAGGTAGTCCTCGGCGAAATGCAGGGTGACCACGATCAGGTCATCGCTCAGGTTGTCCCGGTTGTCCGGGGGCGGATAGTCGTTGTCGGTCTCGAACTCGGCGTTGCCGTAGATATCGGTATAGAGGAAGTAGACCGGTTTCCCGACCGACAGCTCCTGTCCGATTTCAGGGACTGTTGTTTTCCCGGCCAGGTGGAGCACGAACGTGATCACGTCCTGAAGGTCGATCTTCCCGTCCGCGTTGAAATCCCCCACCTGCCTGGCCTGAAGCGCTGTGGCCAGGCCGGCGGTCAGCAATAGTAGAATGGTCAACGCGGTTTTTCTGAACATCGGCTGCTCCTTATCGAGCGCCCGCGACCGCTGCAATGGACCGGCCGCGGCTGGCTTGTTTCCGGTTTACGCTTCGGTTGTCGCCCCGGCTGCGGATTTGCGGCAGAGGCGGGGTAAAACATGATAAAATATTACAGAATAACAAATAACGTCTGACCGTTATTTTATCGCCGTCTTACGGTCCCAGTCAAGCCTGTTGCTCCCGGGAAGACAATGTGCGGCGGACGCTAAGAGGTAGAAAATGATGTGGCGGTAAAAACCCTCTTGAGCCTTGCCTGGGGGAGGGTTATCTTTCGGGACGATGCTCCTCTGACCCCCGACCGTTTGACAAACCTTACCCCAGAGGCTCCGATGTCACAACCGGATGCAAAGAAACTGGAGATGGCCAAGCGCTGCCTGGAATGCCCGGTCTGCTCACGCGCCCGGCGCAAGCAGCGCGGGATCCTGTTCTGGATGGTCAAGCACGTGGAGGAGGGCCTTTGTCCCTATTGCCAGGCTTACGAGGAGGTCTACGGCCGCAAGGCCCACGAGCCGCTGCCTGCGGCCGAGGCCTGAGAGGGACAGTCGGTTCAGAAGTATTTTCGGATGATTTTCACCAGCAGCTCACGCCAGCGTGCAGTTTCCTCCTGGCTATCAGTGCCTGTCTGCAAGAGGAGCACGAAATTCCGGCTGTCCCGTCCACCCCTGACAATGGTCCGCTCAAGGGTTGGGTCCTGCTGATGTTGGGGCAGTTCCGCCCGCCAGTGCTCCCCCGGAGCGGCAAACTCGGGCCGCTCCGGGCAGAGCCAGAGCAACGCACCTGCATATTCCAGCAAGTCGATGAAATCCTTGGCCGTGTACTCGCGGGTCGAGGACTGTCCGGCGCGCTCCACCAGCTCTGCCATTCCGCGCACCGGACGCAGGATCAGAACCAGCCCGGGTCCGGCCGCGGTGTCGAACGTGTTGCCGGTGGAATACTCGGTCATACGGTGCACCCTCGGCCCTCATCAGCCTTGATTTGAATGAAACTCAATCACAAACAGTCACCGTTTATTCTAAGAGCTTGACGCAGCCGTTGTCAACTACCCCCGAATGACCGGGCCAAAAACAGTCGACATCCGGCCTGGGCGGCAGTATATTCTCCGTCAAACACTGCCTGTCAGGGAGACCCCATGCGCACTTTTATCGCCCTCGAACCGTCAAAAGAGCTGCGAGCCGGTCTGACCGCTCTCTGCCGCTCTCTCACTCCGCTCTTTCCACGCGTGCGCTGGTCCCGTCCCGAGAACATCCACCTGACCCTGCGTTTCCTGGGCGAGATCGACCCCGGTTCCGATCTGGAACGCCTGAAAGCCTCGGTGGCGGAGGTTGCGGCCGGGTCGGTTCCTCCGGTGCTGACAGTTGACCGGGCGGGCTGGTTCGGCTCACCGCGCCAGCCGCGGGTGGTCTGGCTTGGGTTGCGAGAAAGCCCGGAGTTGGGTGGTCTGGCCGCCAGCCTGGAAGATGCCCTGAAAGCGGCAGGGTTCGGCGCGGCCGACAAGCCGTTCAAGGCGCACCTGACCCTGGCCCGCCTTAAAGACTCTCTGCCGAAGCCCCTGGACCGTGAGGCCCTGGAGCGGGCCTCGTCCGCCCAATGGCCGCTCTGGACACCACGCGAGGTGCTGATAAAAAAGAGCACCCTGCGCTCGGAGGGCCCCCTGTACGAAACCCTGGCCGCCCTGCCCCTGGGCGGGGCCGGGAAATAGGACTCGACCGCCTGCCCCGGGAGACGAGCGATGAAATCACACGTGAAATATCTCTGGTTCCGGACCGAGAAGCGACGCGCCTACATCAACATCACGGGCGAGGTGGAGGCGGCCCTGGCCGAGAGCGGTATCCGCGAGGGGATGGTCCTGGTGAGCGCGATGCACATCACCGCGGGCGTATACGTGAACGACGCGGAGGACGGGATAATCCAGGATATCGACGAGATGCTGGAGCGGCTGGCCCCA
>CAYLSM010000128.1:0-12408 GCA_964386505.1 uncultured Gemmatimonadales bacterium | reverse complement strand
GATGCACGAGGTGGTCCGCGAGACCGGCCTCGACCTTCTGCACGTGCACTATGCGATCCCGCACGCCACCAGCGCCTGGATCGCCAAGCAGATGCTGGGCCAGGAGCACCCGCTCAAGGTGATCACCACCCTTCACGGTACGGATATCACCCTGGTGGGTCAGGAAGCTTCGTTCAAGGAGATAACCCGCTTTTCGATAGAGCGCTCGGACGGCGTGACCGCGGTGAGCGAGTACCTGCGAGGGCAGACTCTCGATTTTTTCAACATCGCCAACCACATCGATGTGATTCCGAACTTTGTCAACACCAAGGAGTTCTCGCGACACAAGGAGGGCGAGTGCTGCCGTAAGCACCTGGCCCCCTGCGGTGAAAAAGTGATAATGCACATTTCCAACATGCGGCCGGTCAAGCGGCTGTGTGATGTGGTCAAGGTGTTTGCCAAAGTGACAGAGAAGGTTAAAAGCCGTCTGGTGCTGGTGGGTGACGGCCCGGAGACAGCCAATGTTTCGCGTCTGGCCGTTGAGTTGGGGGTGAGCGAGCGGATCCTTTTCCTCGGGGCGCAGGATGATATCGCCAGCCTGCTCAACTGCGCCGACATCGTACTCCAGCCCAGCGCCACCGAGAGTTTCGGCCTGGTGATACTGGAAGCCATGTCTATGGGCGTGCCGGCGGTTTCCACCCGCTGCGGCGGCCCGGAGGAGGTGGTGGAGCACGGTGCCTGCGGGTTCCTTTCCGACATCGGGGATGTGGATGACATGGCGGCCAACTGCCTGCGGCTTCTTACCGACAGCGAGCTTTACGACTCTTTCAGCCGGCGGGCGCGGCAGCGGGTGCTCGAAAACTACGAGATCGAGACCATCACCCGTCGCTACGAGGCATTTTACCGGAGAATCCTGGGCTGAGTCCCAGCTTTGAGCTTTTGCGGTGTCGATGACAACGATCCGGGAGAGAATGGATTGAGTGAGAATGAATGGTTCTTCTGTGAGCGCACGCGCCGTCTGATCCAGGACGCGCTGGAGGAGGATGTGGGCAGCGGGGACTATTCCTCGCTCTGGTCGGTCCCGCCCGAGCAGCGCAGCTCGGCCAAGATCATAGCCCGTGCGGGCGGAGTGCTGGCCGGTATCCCGGTGGCGCGCTACCTTCTGGAGCTGATCGACCCGGCGCCGTCCCTGGTCTCGACCCTGGAGGATGGGGCCAGTGTGACCGCCGGTCAGGTGATCGCCCAGCTCGAGGGTCAGAGCCTGGCCCTGCTCAAGGTGGAGCGGACCCTGCTTAATTTCATCCAGCGCCTGTCAGGCGTGGCCACCATGACCCACAGTTTCATGGAGCGGGTCGAGGGCACCGGTGTGCGTATCCTGGACACACGCAAGACCACGCCCGGATTCCGCGAGCTTGAAAAGTACGCCGTGCGGGTGGGAGGCGGATACAACCACCGCATCGGGCTGTACGATTACGTGCTGCTCAAGGAGAACCACATCGCCGCCGCCGGCGGAATCACCCGGGCAGTGGAGGTGGTCAAGCAGAAAAACGTTCTGGGGCTTAAGATCGAGGTTGAGACCCGGACCCTGGATGAGGTCCACGAGGCCTCGCGTGCCGGAGTGGACCGGATCATGCTCGATAACATGACCGTGGAGCAGATGCAGGTGGCGGTGGAGATAATCCGCAACCACAGCGCGAGCCCGGTGCCGGAGATCGAGGCCAGCGGGGATGTCAACCTGCGGACCGTGTCCTCCATCGCCGCCACGGGCGTGGATTTCATCTCTGTGGGCGCGCTGACCCACTCCTCGGGCATTCTAAACCTCAGCATGCTTATCGAAGATACGGACTGAGTGCAAAATGTCCGCCTCAGCCTTTGAAAGAAAGCTGGTGGATGTCCTCCGCGACAACGAGGGGCGCTACCTGGATGAAACCGCCCTCAGTCAGCAGATGGGCATTAGTACTGCCGTGGACGAGGAGGATGACTCCGGGGGGGATATCCCACGGGCGATCGAGCTGCTCCGTCTGCAGGGCTGGGGGATCGACGGGGACGAGGTGCAGGGCTGGCGTCTATACGGCACACCTGAAAGCCTAAACTATCTGGAGGTGGAGAATGCCCTGACCACCTCTTTCCTCGGCCGCTGCCTGTTTGTCTACCGGATAATCGGCTCGACCAACCAGACCGCCCGGATGCTGGCCGAGGGAGGCGCGCCGGACGGGACCCTGCTGGTGGCCGAGGAACAGAGCCGTGGACGCGGACGAAGCGCCAACACCTGGCATTCGCCGTCCGGCAGCGGAATCTGGGCCAGCCTGATCCTGAGGCCCGGCATCGCGCCGGAGCGCCTGGGCACCCTGGGAATCCTGGCCGCGTGCAGTATCTGCCTGGCCGTGGAGGAGACCACCGGACTTCAGCCGCTGATCAAGTGGCCCAACGATATCCTGATGGACGGGCTCAAAGTGGCGGGCATCCTGTGCGAAAGCGGACTGGCCGGCCCGCGTCTTCGTCACGTGATCCTGGGTTTCGGGCTGAATGTTAACCTGACTGAATTCCCCGCATCGCTGGCGCGCAGCGCCACCTCGCTCAGCCTGGCCGCCGGGGGGCGGCGTTTCGATAGGGTACGGCTTTTGAGCGCCATACTCGACCACCTGGAGCAGGGTTATTTCAGCTTCCTGACCGATGGTTTTTCGTCCTGCCTGCCCCGGGTCCAGCGGCGCGATTTCCTGCGCGGCCGTGAGGTAGAGGTTGAGACCCCGGACCGTGGAGTGCTGCGCGGGCGGGCCCGCGGTATCGACGAGAGCGGGGCGCTTCTGCTCGAATGCCCGCCGCCGCTGGGGCCCTGCCGGGTGGAACAGGGCCATGTGGTTGCTTTCTGAACGATGGCTGTGTAGGATTAAAACAGGTTTTTAATCCATTGGTGAACCGGAGGATACAGAGTGCTTCTCACGGTCGATATCGGAAACACCAACATAGTGCTGGGTCTTTTCCGCGAGCGGGAGATAATCCATCACTGGCGGATCGATTCGAACATCCGCCGCACGGTGGATGACTACGGCCATCTGGTCTGCTACATGCTCGAGCGCTCGGTGGGTGCAGCCGGCCTGGACGGTATGGTGATCGCCTCGGTGGTGCCCACGCTGACATACGTGTTCCAGAAACTGTCACAGCGCTATTTCGAGCGCGAGGCCGTGATTGTGGATGGGCTGTCGCCGCTGGGGCTGGAGCTGCGGGTCGAGACCCCACCCGAGATGATCGGTCCGGACCGCATCGTGAATGCCCTTGCCGTCCGGGAGCGTTACGCGGTGGATTCGATCGTGGTCGACATGGGAACGGCCACCACTTTTGATCTGGTGCGAGCGGACGGGACATACGAGGGGGGGGTGATAGCACCGGGGATAAACACCTGCGCTGAGGCCCTGGTCAAGAAAGCCGCCATGCTCAGCCGTGTGGAAATCGAGGTGCCGCGAAGCGTGATCGGGCACAGTACGCGCAGCATGATGCAGTCCGGGATTTTTTTCGGTGCTGTCGGTCAGATCGACGGTATCCTGAGCATGCTGAAAAAGGAATGGAGGGCCGATTGCCGGGTGATTGCCACAGGAGGGTTTGTCAATATGCTGTCCCGCTACTGCCGCCAGTTCGACACCGTGGACCCGAACTTGACGCTTCACGGGTTGAACCTTGCCTACGCTATACTTAAGGGCTTGCCTCAAAAATAGAGATAAATGTTAATTTTCCGCTTGATTTTTGTTTTCAAAACGGACAATTTTTAGTATAATTTCCACTTTAAAGTCGACTAACTTGTCTCTCCCTTTTTCCGGCCAAAGGACGACAATGCTCTATGCGGCTGCCAAGTTCATTTCCCGGTCGGGAAGAACGGGTGGTTTGCGCCTTTTTTTGTCCCCATTCGAAAAATCTTACTTTTGTCCTCTTTTACTCTGTTTTCTATCCCCGGTTGCGGGCATTTGTTCCATTTTTTCGCTAAAAAAGCTCTCAGAGACTCGTGTCGGTACTGTATTCAATAAATTTCTTGACATAGAGCCAGATTATAATGGTATAATGAGCCACGTAATCCCCGTTGTAACAATCTGTTACGCTTGAGTTTGACAAGGGAGGAGGGTGAATGATCTAAAATGGTTGGAAACTCGGATTTAAGCGAGGAGAGTTCTCTGACGTCAACAAAAGGAGAGTTCTATGCACAGGTTTTGTAAGCTGTGGTTATTGATAAGCCTGGCCGTGGTGCTGTTTGCCGGTCAGGTCTTTGCCCAGACCTCCGGTAAACTGGAGGGGACAGTGCGGGACAAAGACACCGGCGACCCGATAGCCGGGGTGCAGGTGACAGTCGTGGGTACGCGGCTGGGTAACGTGACGAACAAGGATGGCTACTTTTTTATCCTGAACGTTCCGGTCGGCAACCGCACTGTGAAGTTTACGTTCACCGGTTACAAGCCGGTCGAGGTCGTGGATGTGCGTGTCCCGGCCGGTAACACGATCACGGTAAACGCTGAACTGACCAGCACGGTGATCGGCATGGAGGCGATCGTAGTCGAGGGCGTAAGCGACCCTCTGGTCGCCCGTGACAATGTCCAGACCCGACAGAACCTGCGGGCTCAGGACATTCAGAACATGGCGGAAACTCAAATCTCGGACATGATGAACCTCCAGGCCGGCGTTGTGGTCGATTACTCCGGCAACTTCTCGCTGCGCGGCGGGCGAGAGGGCGAGGAGGCCATGTACGTTGACGGTGTGCTGGTCAAGGCGCAGAACGAGCAGCAGGGGACCGAGGACCGCGGCGGAGTCGAGACCAGCGCCGGCGGCGTGATAAACCCGCTGGTGGTCTCGAGCGACGCGATGGAGGAAGTCAACCTGATCACCGGCGGGTTCCAGGCCGAGTTCGGCAACGCCCAGTCCGGCCTGATCAACATCGTGACCAAGCAGGGCGGCACGCAGATGGCCGGGAACATGAAATTCGTAACCGACCAGGCAAACCCGCGCACGATGGATTACGGATATAACAATCTCGAGGGAAGCCTGGGTGGCCCTATCTACGGCGACAAGCTCAATTTCTTCGTCTCCGGCATGCTCCGCGGCCAGGCCGATGCAACCCCGCGCCTGAGCGGCGACAAGGGCGGTTTCCGCGGCATAACCCAGAGTTTCGTCAACTCGCTGAACCGTGACCTGGGCACTGTGGGCGTGGTCACGGATGGGGTCTCCGACCGGGCTGATGCGATCGATCCGCTCACGGTCAACTCTTTCGCTGAGTACCGGACCACCACCTCGGCCCCAGAGCTGGGCTACGGCGTGGTGAACGAGGATGGGACTTTCACCCGCGGCTACACCCGGTCGGATGGTCTGCCGTTCCGACTGCTGACCCAGCCCACGGTCATCGCCAACCCGGCGGATATAACTGCGGATGGGACCCTGCGCTCGGGCGCCCAGCCTCTGATCCAGGTCGACCCGACCACCGGCCGCCTCTGGACCCTGGATGCGGAGGGCAAGGCGACCACCTCGCCCGATGCCATCGCAGCGGCGTTCGCCAGCGGAGTGGCTGTGGCCAATCCGCTGTACTCCGGGCCCTACACGAACTCCAACCCGGCCCGTCTGCCCGGCAACTGGAAGGACCTCTACACCACCTCCTTCAAGACTACCTACTCGCCCACGGACTGGATGAAGTTCATCTCGGTCTACCATCGCAGCCGTGATCAGCGCCAGTACTACGATCATTCCTACCTGTTCAACAACCCCTACCGGACCAACCAGGCCCAGCGTCTGATCACCGATATGGCCATGGCCGGCATGGACTGGACTTTCTTCCGTAACAGCAACCGCTCGGTCAACAGCCAGTTGCGCGTTTCCTATTTCAAGAACGACCTGGACGGCGGACTGCTGCTGCAGGACTATGTGGGCCGCAACACTTTCATGGGCGTGGGCGGCAACATCGGGTTCTACGATGAGGATGAGATGAACCGCTACTCGCTCTACTCCGGTGTCTCGTCCGACGGTTACGCCAGCGATGCGATCGAGCCGGATGCAACGCATTCGGATATCGACCGGACATACCACTGGCCCACCGACCAGGTCACTGCCAGTAACATTTTCGGCGCCACCACTCCCAGCCGTAAGGGCGAGCGCGGCGACCGCATGTACCCGCGCCAGTTCGTCAACAACGGCATGTCACTGCCGCTGCGCAACGACACCGAGAAGCGTTGGGGTGTGAAGTTTGACATGGACAGCCAGCTCGACCGCTACAACCGCGTCAAAATCGGGTTCGAGAACCTGTGGTGGAACGCGACCGAGGTGACCCGGTTCTACTACGGCGAGTTCACCGATGACCAGTATGTGGCCAAGCCGCGGCTGCTGGGCGTCTATGCCCAGGACCGCCTGGATTTCGGCGACCTGGTGATCGACCTCGGCGTGCGCATGGACCGCTACAATGTCAACAAGGCTTTCCCGATCATCGTCGGCCAGAACAATCCGGACTTCCAGGATCCGACAGAGGTGCCCGAGACGAAGACGCATTTCAGCCCGCGTATCGGTGTGGCTCACCCGATCACGGACCGCACCCAGGTCCGTCTGTCCTACGGGCATTTTTACCAGGTGGCTCCGTTCGAGCTGATGTACGCGATGAGCGAGCGCGATTTCGCCACCGACGCTCTGTCCAACCCGAACCAGAACTTCGGCAACGGCTGGCTGGATATGGCGCAGACGATCCAGTTCGAGGCCGGTTTCACCACGCTGCTGTCCGAGGACATGGTGCTGGATTTCGTCGGCTACAACCGAGAAATCCGTGGTAATTTCGGACTGCGTCTGGCCACGGCCGATGACCTGCGCCGTCTGGCCCTGGTGGCCCCGGACTATGTGATCCGCGGCCAGGGCAACATGGAAGTGGTCGCCAACCAGGACAACGGCAACGTGCGCGGTTTCGACCTGACCATGGACAAGCGCTACTCCAGGTATTTCAGCGTGCGCGCCACCTATTCGCTGATGTTCGCCCGCTCGACCCAGAGCGATCCTCAGGAGTATGTGCGCACCCTGGCCCGTCAGCTCGACCCGTTCACCAACCAGAGCCCGCCTCCGCCGTCCGACCCCGCTCCTACGGATGATGACCGGACTCATCAGCTCAACGTGATGTTTAACCTGCTGTTCCCTGAGGATTTCCAGAAGGGGACGCATCTGGGGAGTATTCTCAGCAACGCCGGCGCCTATTTCGACGTCACCTACAACTCCGGCGCCCCTTACACCCCGGTCGACGAGCAGGGTAATTTCATCACCACGGCTAACAGCGCGCGTATGCCGGGCTATGTCTGCGCCGACCTGCGGCTCAACAAGTCGTTCGCGTTGGGTGACAAGCGCCTCAACCTGTATATGACGATCATGAACCTCTTCGAAAACGTCAACTACGGCCAGCAGGCTATCGATCCGACCTCCGGCCAGGTGGGCGTGGACAAGTATTTCCTCGAAGAGCTTATCCCGAGCGCTCAGGCCACTGCGGTGACCACCGAAGCCCAGTTGATCCGCGATCTGAACAAGGACGGATATGTGACGCAGTCCGAGGCCGCTGCCGCCTCCTATGCCAAGGGCCGTGCCCAGGACATGGACCCGCTGTTCTGGCTCAACCCGCGTGAGATCCGTCTGGGCATCGAGTACAGTTTTTAGGCTCGAGGTTCTCCCGGGCGCGGTTTCCCGTCGCCCGGGCTGCCAGGTTACTGACGGCATACACCTGTAATCGGGATCAGGATCAGCCAAAGGAGAACTCAATGCAGAACGGTTTCAGAAGAATTCTCAGGGCGGTCGCGTTGGTGACGGTCGCCCTGTCGCTGGCGCTGCCGCAACTGGCCGGCGCCAGGAAACCGGGTGACACCGGCAAGTTCAAACGTGCCGCCGATACGGACCTGTCCGTGATCAGCCGCATGTTCACCACTACGAACAGTATCATTTTCGGCCTGGACAACCGGGGCAACCTGGGTAAGGATCCGGGCGGAAGCTCCACGACGGGTGGCGGTTTCTGGCGCGCCCGTACCGATCAGTACGTGTTCCAGTCCGGTCTGCACGTGGCCGGCATCTTCGATCCGGACGGCGACGGGGCTTACCAGGACACGGTGGAGACCGAATCTGTCTACGATGAAGAATGGCGCGAGGGAAGGGCTTCCAGCAGTCAGGACGATCCCGCCAACCGTCTGTACTCCAGCACGGTGGCCGCGGACCTGACGGCCTGGCCGGAGGAGTTCCGCGACGAGAGCGGTGAGCCGAAAGTCTACGGCCAGCAGGATGTGGTCACTTTCTACACCGATATCGGCGGCCCGGTCAACCCGGCGGCCGGCTCGTTCCGCCTGGGGGTCGAGACCTACCAGCGTGTGAAGCTGTTCTCGGTCACCTCGCAGAAAGATATCATGTATGTCGAATGGCGTTTCAAGAACGTCACCGACTACGTGCATGACGACATCAACGGCGACGGGGTGGTGGATGTCCAGGGCCCATACCTGATCAAGGACATGCTGGCCGTGATCAACACCGACTTCGATATCGGCGAGGCCACCGATGACCGCGCCGGCGTGTCTCCCAAGCTGAACATGGCGATCTACTGGGACAGCGATTTCTCGGAAGCCAATTTCACCAACCCGGTGGGTTTCCTGGGGATCAAGTTTCTGGACAGCCCGACCCAGGTCGGCCGTCCGCCTGACGGTGTCGACAACAACGGTAACGGTGTGGTGGATGAGGAAGGCGAACCCAACCGCATCGGCCTGACCGGTTTCACCATCACCACCAACCGCGGCGGCCCGCGCGAGGACCCCAATACCGACGCCGAAGCCTACCGGATCATGATCAACGCTCCGGGCGAGGTCACCGAGCCGCACTGGGACCCGGCTGCCGACCTGATCATCTCGGACTTCCAGGATGATCTGCGCGCCCGTCTGCTCACCGGCCCGTTCGACCTGCCGTTCGACGGCAAGTTCCAGAAGGTCGAAGTGGCCTACCTGCTGGCCGAGCCGCTTCGCAACCCGCCCAACGTCAACGACATCACGTTCGAGGGCGAGCTGAGGCCTCTGGCCGGCCTGGCCCAGACCGTGCAGAACACCTTCGACACGAATTTCAACCTGCCCTCGCCGCCGGCCAGCCCCAACATGCGGCTGATCGAGCGCGACGGTTCGATTGTCGTGACCTGGGATGATCTGCCCGAGAAAACTCCCGACCCGTTCTACCCGGTCAGCCAGGTGCCTACCAATCCGGACGGCACTCCGGCCAGCACCTACAACCCCGACTACCTGAAATACGATTTCCAGGGCTACCGTGTCTACCGTTCGCTGACCTCGGACTCCAAGGACGCGGTCCTGGTGGCGCAGTTCGACAAGGCGGACGGGATCACAACGTCCTCGGCCTCCTATGTGACCCAGGAAGGCGTGGACGTGAACGGCGACGGAGTGCCGGATTTCGCCAGCACCACGGTTGATCCGTTCGATGCCGGGTTCAAGGGTGATGACGATGTCAAGGACGTCGGCCTGAAATACATTTTCGTTGACCAGGGCCAGGGCCTGAGCAACAAGGTCGGCCTGTACAATGGCGTGCATTACTACTATGCGGTCACGGCTTTCGACTACCAGCCCACCAACACGGGCCAGGAATCGCTGGAATCGGGCCTGCAGCTAATCTCGCTGGACAAGAGCGGGCTCAACACCCGCGAGGGCACCCCGCGCACCTCGGCCAACGGCTACATCGCGGCCAGCGTGCAGGGCACCAGCCAGCTCTATCCTGACGGTTCCACTATCGGCGAGCCCGGCACAATCAATCTGGACGCCAGCGGCATGCTGGACGCCGGATCGGTGCAGCCTCCCGCCACCAATGGCCTGGCGATCTCCGACGTGACGATTGCCAACGGCGATCCCACGCTGCTGCCCAAGTCGATCTACCTAGTGGTGGACAGCGTGGTGAACACGCCCGAGGATTACGACGCGGCGAACGGGTTCTACAACGATGCCATGTTCGACACCTATATCCATGCCGAGGATGCCAGCCATAACTCGGTGGGCGGCGCCATGGTCAGCACCATGGGCAAGTACGACCCGTGGGGTGATGATGTGGAGTTGAGCGGCTCGATCCCGATCAAATCGCAGGGTAATGTCATCGCCAGCGTGGACTTCTCGGTGTGGGCGGATGGATGGAACGGTTTTGTCTGCCAGCCGATCCAGATTGCCGGCCACATGGCTTACGAGAATGTCCGTCACGGCCGCCAGCGCACCGAGTTAACCGATTACTTCTTCTACAACTACGGCTTCCTGTCGTATGCCTACGACTACGGCGACATGGAGATGGAAGCCATGTCGATGCTGGCCAACGCCCGCAACATAGGGCATATCTATGCCGGCACCCGCACCGCCGATATCACGGTCAAGTGGATCGACGCCGGCGGCGGCGACCTTACCCTGGAAGTCTACGACGAGTCGAACAAGGTGCCGGTGAGGTTCAACCAGTTGCCCAACGACGGCTGGGGCTTCGTGCCCAAAGGCCGCACGGCTCTGGACATTCAGGTCGACCACCAGACCGCGCACGAGATGTTCGACGTTTTCTTCGGCACCGGGAACTCCGGCGCCGACCTGATCGCCCAGGAGGTCACACTGGCGGACGGCAGCAAGCAGCCTTACGCCGTGGACGACGGCATCCGCCGCAATCTCTACCTGGTGAGCAAGCTCAGCCAGGCGATCAAACCCTCCGATTTCGACGAAGCCGGCCTTGAGATCAAGGACCCGGAGTCCGGAGAGGTGATCGACGAGATGGGCGACCGGGTGGCCGATTTCACCGGCACCCAGGACCTCGACCTGTATATCTGCGGCATAATGTACCAGATCAACGGTATCACCGCACTGCCAACCGCCGGGGATGTCTGGAAGATCAGAATGCGCCAGGGTGTGGACGCCACGCAGAACCCATACCGCGGCGGCACGGATTTCCCTGGCGCTTTCAACTACGACCACCGCAAGGCCGTGTCAGGAAGCCGCTGGCTGGTCTCGCTGAAACCCGACACTCTGAACTTGGCCGAGCGTGATCTGAGCCGTATCCGGGTCGTTCCGAACCCGTACATCGCCTCCAGTCCGCTGGACCTGACGACGAACGATGTGGAGCTGCATTTCACCAACCTGCCCGGAGTCTGCACGATCCGGATCTACACGGTAGCCGGTCACCTGGTCGATATCATCGAGCACACCGACGGCACCGGGGATACGATCTGGAAGGTGCGTTCCCGTTTCAACCAGAAGATCGCCAGCGGGTATTACATCTACCACGTTGAGGATCATGAGACGGGCCAGAAACACATGGGCAAGTTCGCCATTATCCACTGAGTCCGTCCGGCATTAACGGACTGTAAATTGCCAGCATGATGGAGGACAAGATGCGCTTTAACATAAATAAAGGCTACATCCTCAGCCTGGTGGCAGCCCTGGTCATACCCGCGGCGCTGTTGGCCGACAGCGGGTCGACGGTGACCAATCCGCTGCGTGGCCGGGTGGCCGATTTCTCGAGTGTCGGTAACCGCGCGGCCGAGTTCCTGACTCTGCCCGTGGGCGCCCGGGGTATCGCCATGGGTGGTGCGTTCGCCGCCCAGGCCGATGATATCTCGGCGGTTTACTGGAACCCGGCGGGGGTGGCGTTCATCGAGGGCCCGCAGGTGTTTTTCAACCATGTGGACATGCCACTGGATTTCTCGCTTGACTACACCGCCGGGGCGATGCCCCTGCTGGACGGCCGACTGGTACTGGGCGGTTTCTTCGGCATCCTCAACATCGCTGAGGAGGAAATCACCACCATCGAGTCGCCGGACGGCACGGGTGCGTACTATGACGGCTACAGCCTTCAGTACGGGGCCACGCTGTCGTTCAATTTCAGTGACCGTTTCTCGGCCGGTATCAATGTGAAGGGTGTGCGCGAGTCGATCTTCCAGATGAGCGGCAACGCCATCGCGTTCGACATGGGCACCAACTATCACACCAACCTGTTCGAGAAGCCGATCCGGGTCTCGTTCGTCATCTCTAACCTGGGGAGCAATGTCCGCCTGTTCGGCGAAAACCTGTTCATCCAGATCAAGCCGCAGGAAATCTACAGCGACCGTCTGATGGACGGGTCCGGCAACCGGATATTCCATCGTGACAACCGGAACGCCTACTACAGCACCAGCCGGTTCAGCCTGCCGACCAGTTTCATGGCCGCCATGGCGATGGATGTCTACAGCTCCAGTGACATGCGCTGGACTGTAGCCGGACAGTTCGCCGAGAACAACTACATGCCGACCTCGTTTGCGGTGGGCACTGAGCTGGCCCGCACCATGAGTTCCCGTTTCTCCGGCGCCCTGCGCTGGGGCTGGAGCATCGAGCGGGATGAGGTGGGCCTGGACGGCGGCGATCAGATGCGTGGCCTGAGCGCCGGCGGCGGCATCGAGTACCGCATCTA
>CAYLSM010000127.1:0-12429 GCA_964386505.1 uncultured Gemmatimonadales bacterium | reverse complement strand
CTTGAGCTCTGGCAGCAGTTCCGGGCGGTAGAACAGGTCGGCGCCCACCCGCACCCCGCTCAGGCGGCAGCCGGCGGGCTTGCCGGCTGCGCTCAGGCTGAACCGCACCTGGAAAGAATACTTGTCGGTGCTGTACATGGTGGAGCGTTGGGTTTCGTCGCTTGTCAGAGCAACCTTTTTCTCCCCCGGCCCGGCCGCCTCACCCAGACTGACCCAGGTGCTGCCGCTGTCTGCGGAGATTTCCACTGTTACCCGGTCCCCTGCTCCGGCCAGATTCGCCGTGGCCTCAACCCGCATCGAGGGGATGAAATAGGGGCTGCGCACGCGGTAGGTCACGCTGCCCGGCTCACCGGTCCGTTCCGGCTGGAACGCGCCGCCCGCGGCTTTGATCCCGGAGCGCGCCGCCGCCTGGGAGGCGGCCAGGGCAGGGTCAATATCGAAAATCAGCTTCCCGTTGGCATAGAGCAGCGGCGGCACTGTGCTCGCCTCGCCGCCCTCGTTGCGGTGGAGCTGCTGCCAGCGCGGACTGAGGTCCTTGCGGTTCCACCAGTGACCCTGCTCCGTACGGCCCAGGACCACGCGCTCGCCCTTGCGCAGGTTCAGGCTTCCGTCCCAGACCGGGCAGGTGGCATGGAACAGGCTCCGGTTGCCGAAATGCGCGTCCTCCCCGTCGTACCAGTCCGACTCGGAGTTGTAGTAGTTGGTCAGGATGGTGAAATAGTCCCAGTGGTTGTTCATGCGGAAACCGTAGTCCAGGCCGCGCCGCACCAGGAAATCATCCCGGTCCAGCTCGATCAGCGAGGCCACGCTGTGGTTGTCGCGGTTCAGGAAATAGCCGCGCAGGCGGGAGTCGTACATGTGCCAGGCGCCGTCGTACTTGACCGCTGTGATCGTGTGTCCACTGGGCATTCCGATCACCGGGTTGAGAAACACGGTCTCGAACCCAACCGCGCTCCAGAGGGCGTTGAGCAGAAGCGCGAAGTTGCCGCAGAAACTGAAGCCGTATAGGCTCACGTACTCCAGGGGGTCATCGCAGCCCTGGCTGCCGCGGTCGTAAAGGTGCGTGGCCGCGAAATAGAAAATCGCCTTGACCTTTTCCTCGTCGGTCATGCCGGGACGGATGAGGCTTTTCGCCAGGGCCTCGATGCTGCTGTAGTCCAGGCCGCCCGTCACGGAGAGGCGCGCGTTCTCCACCGGGCCCTCGATCTCCAGGCTCTGGAACACCGGCGGCGTCTCGCCCTGCACCGTCAGGCCGAACTCGGCCGACTGGCCTTTTAGCGCAGGGTTGAGCTGGCGCGCCACCGGTGCCACCGAAAGGTCCACCGCCGCAGAGGCTGTGGATACTGCAAGGGCCGCAAATAAGCCAGCGGCAAGCATTACACAGCGGGTGACATGTTTTTTGTATGTTTTCACCGGTTCGCCTCCATCCACTTGCGCCAGGCAGTGGCATCCAGCCCGAAATCCTTGCCGCTCAAGGCTGACAGGGCCTTGGCCGCACCCCAGCAAGCCCAGTCGCGGCCCTCGTCACTGAACTCGTTGCGCGGGTCGGTCAGGGCCTCGAGCAGGGCCGGCGCGGCGCGACGGTCACCCAGAGTACCCAGGGCCAGCGCGGCAGCGTCCCGGGTGAACAGCGTGCCGTCCTTGAGCAGCGCGGTCAAGGGCTCGAAAGCTGCCGGGTCGTGATTGGCGGCCAGGGCCGTAGCCGTGGCCAGGCGCACCCGCTCATCGTTGTCCTTGAGCCCGCCCAGTAGCAGACGGAGCCAGGGGCTTTCCGGCCGGGATTCGGCCGCGGCGGCGTGCAGCGTGCCGGTCAGGATATCCCCGGCCAGCTCGTAGAGGCTCACCCGCACCCGCCAGCATTCATCCGCAGCCAGCGCTGCGGCGGCCTTCTCGCTCAGTCCGCGCGCGCCAATCTCTTTCAACCCCTGCACCGCGCGCCAGCGCACGAACCAGACCGGGTCGGACAGGGCGGAGTTCAGCGGCGCCTCGCAGGCCCGTCCGCCGGAAATGGCCAGCGCCTGCACCGCGCGCTCGCGCACCAGCGGGTCGGGGTCCGCGGCCGCCTGCCGCATCAGGGGCAGCGACTCCTGCGGGTAGTCGAGCGCCAGGCTGCGCACGGCCTGAAGGCGCACCGCGGCCTGGGACGAGCCGAGCGCGGCGCTCAGCGCGGCCGGCACCTCGGCCCGCAGGCCCGCGCAGCCCAGTGCTACGGCCAGAAAAGTGCAAATGGCTGTTCTCATCGGCAATCCTGTCCCGAAAGAAAAGATCCGTTCACTTGATGGCTTGCGCTGTGAAACCCGCAAACCCGAAATCGGCGTTCGAGCCTTTCCCGTGGCCGTTGTTGCACCCCAGGAAATGCCCTATTCCGGGGTCACCCGTCCTGAAAGTGTCATCCACAGCCCGGGCCTTCTCCACGCCGTTGACATAGACCGTAATCACGTTGCCGACCACCCTGGCTTTCAGTATATCGCCGTCTTTCAGCCCGTATTCGGGCCCGTGCTTGTCAGCCAGGTAGTTGTACTTGCCCAGGGGCCCCTCCCAGCGGACTATCTGCACATAGGAGCCGGCCCCGCTCAGGCAGCGGGCGAAACACTCGTACCCGGTGGTGCGGTGGGGCGAGCTGCTCCAGCGCAGAAGGATCTCCAGTTCCTGGCTGAAGGTGGAGTCGGGCCGGTCAATCCGGACCTCGCCCCAGGCTTCCTGGTCGGGCGGGAACCCGGACAGGACCGCGTAGGAGTCGTTGTAGCGCGCCGCACCCACTTCCCCGCCGCTCTGGGTGCCGAACGCGCGGCCGCCCTCCTTGCGGAACACGGCCCAGTCGAGGCCCTCATTCCGCCAGCGTCCGCCCTCGGAGAGCGGGTTCTCCGCTCCCTCGAAACGGGTGCTGTAGGTCTGCGCCTGCGCGACCGTGTACAGGCAAATCAAAGCGCAAAGCGCATGATACAGCCGCTTTCCCATTGCAAGCCTCCTCACCGCAAGCGCTGCGTATCTCACCACCAGGCCGGGGGCATATTGACCAGGTCATCCCCGGCGCCGGGCACGCCCGCGGACGGCCCGTAGAACACGCTGCCGCCATAGGTGGTCAGATAGAGCATGCCCGGGTGGTGCGGGTCGGGCACGGGACGGTGCCCCCACTTGAACCGGTAGCCCTCCAGGTGCTTCCAGGTCTCCCCGCGGTCAGTGCTGCGGTAGGCCGCGTTCTGGAAAGTGTTGATATAGACTGTGGCCGGATCCTGCGGGTCCAGAGCCGCGGCATAGACACGGCAGCTCTCGTCGAAAGTCTGCTTCCAGCTCTTACCGCCGTCCCCGCTGCAGTAGAGTCCGCCGCAGATATCCTTCCCCTCGACTGTCCGTGGCCAGCAGCTCAGGTACATGCGGCCGGGGTCAGCCGGGTCGATCAGCAGATCGCTGGGGGCGTTGACCCCGGCGGGAAGCTCCATCCTCTGCCAGGAGGCAGCGGCATCCTCGCTCACGTACAGGCCGCCGTCCACCACCGTGTCGTTGTCCGGCCAGCCGCGCACGCACAGACAGTAGAGGCGTCCGCCGGCCAGACGGGTCTCCCAGGCGTAGGGGTGCTCGCCCAGGCCCTTGGCGCAAAGGTTCCAGCTTGCCCCTCCGTCCGTGGACTTGTACACCCCCTGGTCGAACACGCAGGCGTACAGCGTGCGGCTCGCCTCCGGGCTGGCCGGGTCCACGAGTATATGGGTGACCACCGAATGCTCGGGCAGGCCGTTGCAGCTCTTGCGCCAGGTGCGACCGCTGTCCTCGGAGAGCGCCACCCCGCCCAGACCTTTCTGGAACCGTCCGGGCGCAAACTGCGAGCGCCGCGGCAGTGAGTGCACGTTGGCCCAGACCGACCACATCCGGCCCTTGACCGCGGGGTCGAACTCCGCCCAGTAACAGGTGTTGACCCAGTTCTCGGGAATACCCTCGATGTTGTGGAACCAGCTCTCGCCCCCGTCATAGCTCTGGAACAGGCCGACATCGATGTACGAGATCGCCAGATGCTTCGGGTCGAACGGGTCGAAATGCAGGCCGTAGCAGCAGATCACATCCAGGCCGGTGCCGGTGCAGGAACTGTCGGGGTGGTTGATAGAATAGACCTGCCGCCAGCTCTTCCCGCCGTCCAGGGTGCGGTAGGCGCGGCCATAATCGGTGCCGTAGCAGACCTCCGGGTCAGTGGGCGAAACGCCCATGCTGATCGGCACTCCGCCCCAGCCGGGGCCGTAGTCACGGCCGAGCCAGGAGCCCTCGTAATTGCCCGAGAGCACCCGGCGCGAATCGGCGAGGTAGACCGTGCTCCAGGACACGCCCGAGTCCCGGCTGCGCAGGATGAACTCGTGGTCCCCGGCCGCGCGGCCCGCGTCATCGGCGGGAAGGGAATACCCGGCCAGGTAAAGATGCTCCGGGGCGCCCTCGCAGACCGCGAAACTGGCAAAGCTCTTGACCCGCTCGTTCTGGATAGCCGTCAGGATACCGGCGTTGACCGGCTCCCAGGAGACGCCCAGGTCGCGGCTGCGGAACAGGCCGCCCTCCAGACGACTGCCCTCGTAGCCTGTGCGTGTCAGCACGTACAGAACCACTGCCCCGTCGCCTCCCACGCCGCCCTCCGCGGACTGCGCCCTGCCAGCCGGCAGCGGGTGAATCACTGTCTCTCCGTCCGCTTTCACCTCGACACAGGTCGAATCGGTGATCGCCAGCAGAGCGCCGGGCTGCCAAGCCCCGGACAGGGAGACAAGCGCCAGAACCTTGCTGCCAGGTAGCGCCGCCGTCTGGCTCCAGGAGACTCCGCAGTCGGAGCTGGCCATCAGGATAGCCTCGCCCTCGGGCTTCTCTCCGCGCAACGGGATGTAAGGCAGCAGCGGAGACATCCCCAGGTAGATCCGGTTCGCGTCCGCGGGGTCGACCCGCACCTTGTCGATCGAGCGGTCGGGCAGCCCGGGCGACATCTGCGAGGGCAGCAGCGACAGGCTCTGCAGCTTTTCCAGCGGCTGGAATTTCAGCGGGTCGGGATAGACAATCTCCCAGTGCACGCCGCCGTCACGGCTCCGGCAGAGAAGGCTGAGGCCCGAACCGCGGTCCTCGTCGTGAAGGTAGCCGCGGGTGGAGGCATAGACTGTCCCGCTGCTTGCCGGGGCGAACTCGAAATCGGTCACCACGGTCCAGAGGTTGAACAGGCCCCAACTGCGCCCGTCATCCCGAGTGTAATAGCCGGCGGTCATGTCGCAGCGCATCACCACGTGGCTGGGGTCGGAGGGGTCGACAGTCGGGTCGAACAGCCCGCCGCCGCCGCCGGGACCGATCACTTTCCAGCCCGTGGAGGTTGCGCTCTCTTTCACTGCGCCCTTGACGGCCCCGCTGCAGCCGGCGCCGACCGCAAGGCCCAGCCCGAGCAGTCCCACGGCCAGGAGGCGGAGTAAAACCGCCCCCGGGCCGCGGCGTTCGATCATCTCTGAACTTGTCATCCCGTTTCCCTTCAATCTCACCACCAGGCGGATGGCATGTTGACTATGTCCTCCACTGCGCCGGGCACGCCCTCGGCCGGCCCGACAAACACGCTGCCGCCATAGGTGCTCAGGTAGATCAGGTCCGGACGCCGGGGGTCGATATTGGGCCGCTGGCCCCACTTGAAACGGTAGCCCTGCAGGCGCTTCCAGGTTTCACCCCGGTCATCGCTGCGGTAGGCCGCGTTCTGGAAGGTGTTGATGAAAATTGTCTGCGGAGAAACCGGGCTCACGGCCAGCGAGTTGACCCGGATGCGCTCGTCGAACACCCGTTTCCAGCTCACTCCGCCGTCATCGCTGCGGAACACGCCGCCGCCGGTGTCGATACCGTTCTCACCCTGACGGGTCCAGCAGGACAGATAGAGCCGCTTGTCATCCGTCGGGTCGACCTCGATATCATGCGGAGCGTTGACTCCCTCGGGCAGGGCCACGCTCTGCCAGGAGTCGCCGCCGTCTGTGCTTGAATAGAGCGCGCCGGCGACGGTCTCCGGCCCGCGACGCCCGCGGGCCATCAGCAGCAGAATCCGTCCGCCGATGGTGCGGGTGATACGCCAGGCGTAGAGGTTGGCGCCCAGGCCGTTGTTGGCCAGGCTCCAGCTCGCCCCGCCATCCTTGGACCGATAAACGCCCTTGTCGAACACGGTGACATACAGATGACGGCTGTCCACCGGGCTGTCCGGATCGAGCAGCACGCAGGTGGAGACCGAGTTTTCCGGTATCCCGTTCTGGAGTACGCTCCAGGTGCGGCCGCCGTCGGCTGTCTGGGTCACGCCGCCCTGGTTGCGGTCGAACTTCCCATCCCGGCCGAACATCTTGTCCCGGGGCAGATCATGCGCGTTGGCCCAGACCGCCCAGGCGCGACCCTGGACCTTGGGGTCGAAAGTCAGCCAGTAGCAGGTGTTGGTCCACGGATGCGGCACGCCCTCGACCGAATGCAGCCAGGTCTTTCCGTAGTCCAGGGTGTGGAACAGGCCGATATCGGTGTAGTTGATGAAGAAATGGTTGGCGTCGAACGGGTCGAAAATCACCCCGTAGCAGGTGGTGACATTCAGGCCGCCGGTCGAGTACGAGCCGTCCGGGTTGTTGTGACTGTCGATTTCCTTCCAGGTTTTGCCGCCGTCACGCGAGCGATAGGCGCGTCCTGCATCCGAGCCGAACACCAGGTCGGGGTTGTGCGGGTCCACGCCCATGTCGATCGGGTTGCCGCCCCAGCCCGGCCCCCACTGCTTGTCGAGCCAGGACCCCTCGTGGTTCTTGGTCAGGTAGCCCTTGTCATCGGACAGCCAGACCGGCTGCCAGGCGCCGCCGCTGTCGGAGGTCTTGAAGATGCCGTACCGCCAGACACCTTCCTTGTCACGGGCCGAGCGCGCGTTGGCGCTGGAGATATAGGCCACCTCGGGACTGGTCTCGCAGACCGCCAGACCGCGCATCTCGGGCACACCGTCCTCGGGCACCTCGTAGCGCAGTCCGGCCCCGGCCTCCTGCCAGCTCTGCCCGCGGTCACGGCTGATATACACGCTGCCCGAGACTTTGCCGTCCTTGCGCCCATAACCGACGACATAGACCACCGACCCGCTCTTACCCACCCCGCCGGAGGTGCAGACCGTAAACTCGGTCGGCGTGGGCAGCGGGGTCACTGTGCCCTTGACCACGTCCACCAGGGCGCCCGACTTTTCGGTGATCACCAGGACCTCATCCGGTTTGCCGTCCGGCGCGCCCGGGTACAGCCCCAGCACGCTCCGTCCCGGCAACTCGGAGGCGGTGCGCCAGGAAGCGCCCGCATCATCCGAGACCATCAGGGTGGCCTGGGAGACAGGCGTCTCGGTGCCGCGGCTCATGTAGGTCTCGAGCGGGGCCATGCCCAGGAAAATCCGCTGGTTGTTGGAGGGATCGACCTCCACTTTCTGGATCGTGGCGTCCGCAGTACCCTGGACCACCTGGGAGGGAAGCACCTGGTGGCTCTGCAGGAACCGCAGCGTCGTGTCGGCCCGCGACAGGTCGGGATAGACTATGCGCCAGGAGCGGCCTTTGTCCGCCGAGCGCAGAAGGAAACTGAGGCCGCTGCCGCGCCCCTCGCTCCAGAGGAACCCGCGCGTGGCCACGTAGATCACGTTCGAATCCACCGGGTCGAACTCGAAAGCCTCGGGGACATTACAGGTGTAGAACAAGCGCCAGTTGTCCCCGCCATCGTAACTGATATAGGCGCCGGTCATGTCGCAGTGGGCCAGCATGACTTTCGGGTCGTGCGGGCTGACCGTGGGCTTGAAAATACCGCCGCCGCCGCCGGGACCGATCACTTTCCAGCCGCAGGTGGTGAGGTCGGCCGCGGCCTGGGGAGCGGCGGTTTGCTGCTGCGCCTGCGCCGTGCAGCCGCAGAGCACGACCGCAACGAGCAGCACTGCCAGCCGCGCCGGCAGGGACAAGCTGAAATGTGTGTGCATCCTGTGTTCTCCTGTAAAAGTTTACCCAAACGCCGGATGACGCTGAATCAGATTCCCGGATACCATTTCACGGCGTTGTCGTGGAAAATCTTGCGCAGCACCTCGGCCGGAAGGGCCAGGCCGCGGAACTTGCCGTTGACCTCCCAGACTTCCATCTCCTGGTCCGTGGCGAAATACTTGAAGTCCTTGTCGTAGGTCTCCTTGATCTTGACCACGGTCGAATCGATGGATGTCTGCATGTACTCGCGGCCGGCGCCCAGGTCGGTGCCGTAGAGCACGCGGTCCTGGTACTTGATCAGGAAAGCGCGCACTTTCTCGCGGTCCTGCACCTGGAGGTGGCAGACCCGCGCGGCCATGTCCACGGCGAAATTGGGGTACTTGTCGAAACGCTTGGCCATCTCGTCCACGTCCCACTCCACGCTTCCCAGGTGGCAGCCAACCACGCGCAGGTTCGGGTGATGGGCCAGCACGCTGTCACGCGCGGCCACCTGCTTCCAGTAATGCGGAATCTCGGGGTGCAGGTAGGCGTGGTACTGCGGGAATTCGGCGAAATACTTGCGGTCGTTGTTCACGGTCATGGAATCGAGCGGCAGCCAGCAGTTGCGCGGTTCGCCGATATGGGCCACCAGGGTGCGGTTCTGGCTCTCGATGTAGTCGAAAATCGGGTCGAACCGCGGGTCGTCGATCATCACGTAGCTGCTGTCCGGGTCCTTGAGCACCATGCCGATCTCTTTCCACACCTTGACCGCTACCGCGCCCTTCTCGAACCCGTCCTGGATCATGGCCAGGGCCTTTTCTTTCCAGTCAGGATTGTTCCAGTTGTAGAGCGGGAACGTGGTGGCCCAGGCCACCCGGTCGGGATACTGCTCGTGCAGACGCTCGGCCAGGGCGATCTTGGCCGCCACTTTGGCCGAGTCGGTCAGGCCCACGGTGCAGATCGTGAGCCATTTCATGTGGTAGCCGTCCAGACACTCGAACAAGGGCGGCAGTTCCTCATCCAGCACGCCCATGAAATGCGCGTGCGCGTCGATCTTGGGCATGACCGCCAGCTCCTCGGCGCTCATCCCCTGTTCCGCGGCGGCGGGCTGCGGCTGCGCTCCGCCCGAGCAGCCGAGACTCAGCAGCGCCAGGGCGAGCAGCGCCGCCCCAAGGACTGTCACGACCGCCAGTCTTTTCTCCGATTTATTCCCGCTCGACATCTCACACCTCCATTGGCGTTAACTCCACTGCCCGAAAGGGCAAATCACAACCTTTATTCAGATTCCGGGAAACCACGCCTTTGCGTTGTCGCAGAATATCTTTTTCAGCACCGAATCGGGCAGGGCCAGGCCTTGGAACTGTCCCGGCACTTTCCAGTCGGCCAGGGTCCGGTCCGTGGCGAAATACCGCATGTCCGCGGTGTAAACTGAATCGGCGTCGGCGCCGGTCGAGACAGTGGCCGGATGGGACGGATCGCTGCCCCTGTAGACCAACATGTCGGTGCCGTAGAGGATGCGATCCTGGTACTTGAGGACAAAGTCGCGCACTTTATTCCGGTCCTGGAGCTGTAAATAGTAGACCCGCTCGGCCAGGTCCACGGCCAGGTTGGGATAGCGCTCCAGGCGCGCCGCCACCTCGTCCACGTCGAACTCCAGGCTGGCCAGGTGACAACCCACCACGCGCAGGTGCGGGTGCGCGGCCAGCATGCGGTCGCGGGCCTCGATAATCGTCCAGTAGTCCGGCATCTCGGGATGAAGGAAAGCGTGGTATTGGGGGTGTTTTTCGTAGTAGTCGCGGTCATTGGGGCTGAGCATCCGATCCAGCGGCAGCCAGCAGCTTCGCGGCTCGGCGATATGGGCCACCAGGGTACGGTTCTGTTTCTCGATGTAATCGAACAGCGGGCCGAAGCGCGGATCGTCGATCTGCACGTAGCTGCCGTCCGGGTCCCGGAGCAGCATGCCGATATCCTTCCAGACCTTCACCCCCACCGCGCCCCGCTCGAAACCGTCCCGCACCGCGGCCAGGGCCTTTTCCTGCCAGCCGGGGCCGTTCCACTCGTAGAGCGGGAAAGTGGTCACCCAGGCCAGACGCTCCGGGTGGGCGGCGTGCAGGCGGGCGGCAGTCTCGACCTGGGTGCGCAGGTGACCGCTGTCGGCCACCGCGGTGCAGATCGTGAGCCACTTGATGTTCCAGCGCTCGAGGTCGGCCAGCCAGGCGGCCTCGTCCTCCGGACGGATCGACATCACGTGTACGTGGGCGTCGATCTTGGGCCAGGCGGCCAAATCCCGCGCGCCCGCCTGGGCCTGCGCCGGGGACAGCACCGCGCCGGCCGCGGTCAGCGCGGCCAGGGCCAGCAGCACGCCCCAGAGACGAAACCCGATCAGGTTGGACATACACGCCTCCAGCATCCACATCTCCCGGCTCAGTATACCTCACCCCAGACCAGCTTACCTTTCTCTTTCAACTGAAGCGCATAAGCCCCGTCCTTCTCCAGCGGCTGGGCGCAGCACCAGCGGTAGGCACGCGCCACGCCGTTGGTCACGATCTCGCCGCGGATCAGCACCTCGCGGCCGAACATGTTCTCCGGCAGGACAAACTGGGCCTGGCGAACCTTGCCGCCGTAGGGCTGGCCGGCATCCAGACAGCCCGAGGCGCGGTAAGAGCCGTCACGGCTCTCCACGCTCACCCGCAGATATCCCGGCACCCCGGCCACGCCATCGTTGGTGAATCCGATAATCAGCTCGGGACGGTCCCAGCGCTCACGCTGCCAGAGCCAGGAGGGACGGACCCGGTGGCCCATTCGGGCCTCCAGGGCCTCGAACGCCTGGGGGAACCGCTCGCGGTAGAGGCGCAAATTCTCACCCTCGGTCCAGAGCGCCCAGTAGTTGGCCCCCATGTCCAGGGCGTGCAGCATGGACTTGTCCTTGGCGCTCACCCCGGCCGCATCCACCGGAATTTTATCCAGCGCATGGGTGCGCGCCCAGCCTTGCTCCAGGACCACGGCCAGCCAGGGTGGACGGTGGGACAGGCGCTCGATCTGTATCGGCTCGTCGTGGATCACGCTGTCCGAGCGCAGCCAGCCGCCCGCGCGAACGGTGCGGTCCAGCACCTCGTTGTTGCCCACGTGATTGCCATCCGGCTGCGTGTTCACCGCCAGCGGCACGCGCTTGAACGATTCGAGCTGGATGCGGGTCAGCTCCACGAATGTCTTTTCCGCGGTGTAATAGTCGTTGAACGGGGTCCCGGCGCCGCTGGTGTGGCCCTCGCCCCACCAGCCGTACATCATCAGGTCGATGAACTCCACCTCGTCCGTGGAATCGAAACGCGCGGCCAGAAGCTCGTTCAGCTCGCGGAAAGCTTTGATGAATTCGGGGTGGTCGTAGCGCGGCTCGAACATCTGGTCCCCGCGCCTCGGGTAGGGGCCGATGGGCAGCATGGGAACCTTTTCGAGCAGGAAATCGGGCAGGGCGCGGTAGCCGGGCGGGACAGGCTTCGGGTTGGACATCTGCACGCGGAACGCGATACGCTGGCCGTGGCGGCGCGCGGCGTCCAGCGACACCTGCCAGACCGGGGCCAGGTCGAGCTTGCCCGGGGCGCTCTGCACGTCGCGCCAGTCGCAGCGGATGTAGATCACGTCGTTGAACGGCAGGGCGGCCAGGGTCTCGACCGCGTCCTCCAGTTTCTGCTGCCCACGCCGCACAGCCAGGGCCGGGCCACCCTCCTCCCAGGCATAGCCGACAAACCCGGTGCCGTAATTGCGGATATGGGCCGTGCTCTGCGAGGTGCTGCCGATCGTGGCCCAGATATCGCTCTGCTCGCTCCCGAAGGGGCCCTGGTTCAGACGGTCGGGCACGGGGGGGCCGGAACCGAAATCGTAGCCCTCCCAGAGGTGTGTTGGCACCTCAGCCCTGGAAACGCCGGCGGAAGTACCACCCAGAAAGGCCAGCGCGGCGCCGGCCCGAATAAGCTCGCGTCTCTGCATGCTTTCTCCTCGAGGCTCAGCGCAAAAGCACCATCTTGCGGGTCAGGCTGTGCTCGCCGGCCTGCAGACGGTAGAAATAGACCCCGCTGGGCAGGTTGCGTCCCTGCTCGTCGGTGCCGTCCCAGAACACCGTGTAGACCCCGGCATCCCGGTTCCCGTCGACCAGGGTGCGCACCAGTTGGTTCCGGAGGTCGTAGACCTTAAGCGAGACCCGGACGGGGGCCTGCGACTCCGGTAAGCTGAAAGGGATGACAGTCTGCGGGTTGAACGGGTTGGGGTAGTTCTGGGACAGGTTAAACGCGGCGGGCAGAATGGATCGACGAGAGGCCTCATCCAGCTCGGCCAGGAGCGCGGTGCGCTCGCTTTCCTTAAGCGGCAGGCTGTCGATCTGCTGCATCAAGTACTCGCGGTCGGCCGGGGCCAGGGCCGCGCTGCGGGCCTCCACGGCCGCAGCCAGCGCGGGAAGGCCGCAGCGCCCGGCCAGGATGTCCTTGAGCATGCGGTAGGGGTCGAGCGCGGTCAA
>CAYLSM010000126.1:0-12586 GCA_964386505.1 uncultured Gemmatimonadales bacterium | reverse complement strand
GGACTGAAGGCGGGCGGAGTCGATCACGCTCACCTGGGCCGGGGCTTCGAGCATGCTCTCATCCCGTCGCGAGGGGGTGACGACCACGGGGTTGAGGTTGATCACCGCGAGAAGAAGGCTGATCTGGAGGTGCTTGTGGTCGCCGGGAGCCAGCTCGAGGCCTGCGATCTCCCGTGTCTCGAACCCGGTGTGACTCACTTTCAGGCTATAACGCGCTCCCCCGGCCGGCGGGTCGAATTTCAACTTGAACGCGCCATCCCGCCCCAACAGGGTCCGAGCGACCGGAGCACCGTCGCTCTCGCGCAGCAGGGTCAGACGGGCCGCGGACAGAGGCAACCCATCCCCGGATTGGACCACAGAGCCCTCGACCACGGCGCTCTGCGCCCGGAGCGACCCGGCCCAGAAAAGCAGCAGCAACACGAACGAGACAGATTTCATCTCCGACTCCAGTCTGTATATGGAAGCCGGTGGTGAGCAGTCCGGCTATAATAATGATTATGATATTTCTTCTCAAATATATGCCGCCGGAATGAACCGTCAATAGGATAGCCTGGCGCGGCTGCAACTGCCGGGAGTCAGTCGGCTGGTTTCGGTGGGTCGAGAGGGAAGTTGAAAGAGTTTTCCAGTTCCCGCACGGCCTTGGCGTGGCATTCGGGGCAGAGGCCATGGGTGAAATCGGCGTTGGAGTGTTCGCTGATGTACTCCTCCACCTGGCGCCAGTAGCCGGAATCGTCGCGGATTTTCTTGCATGAGCAGCAGATCGGCAGCATGCCGGAAAGGGTTCGCACATTGGCCAGGGCGCTTTCCAGCTCCGAGATCAGGTTTTCGCGCTCCACCGCGGCCAGCTTGGCGGCGTGTATGTCGAGCAGTACCCCTACCAGGCGCGAGGGCCGTCCCAGTGGGTCGTAATCCAGCCGCCCGATGGCGCGGGCATGCCTGGGAGCACCATCCGCGTGGAGCAGCCGGATCTCGAGATCGAAGCTTTCCCCCTCGGAAATAGCCATCTCAACAGCGGCCTTGATTGTCCCGCGGTCCCCGGGATGGATGTAGCCCAGCCATTCGGTGCTGGGGCTATGCTCCTGTGGGTCCAGACCGAATATGCTGTAGATCTCCTGAGACCAGAGCACCTGCCCAGTGGCCAGGTCCCAGCTCCAGTTGCCGAGGTGCGCCATGCGCTGGGCCTCGGACAGGGCGGTCTCGCTGCGGCGCAGGGATTCCTGCTGCTGGCTGAGGCGATGAAACAGCAGCTCGACCGGGCGCTGCAGACCGGTGAAGATGACTGCCCGGTAGACCAGGTAGAAGGAGAGAAGTTTCAGCAGGTGACCGACCATGTTGGACAGGCCGTAGGGGTCGGTGTAGATGGTGAAGCTCAGCTCGCCGGCGATGGCGCTGACCAGGGACCAGGCCACGAGCCTGAACACGGTGGGGCTGAAATCGTCGCGCAGACGGTTCAGGCTGAACAGCGAAATACCGATCAGGATGCAGAATACGTACTCCATGCTGATCTTGAATGGGGTCAGGCCCTGGCCCTCGCGGAAACAGTCGGGGAAATGGCCGCTGAAAATACTGAGCAGCAGAAGGCTGGAAATCGCGGCAAAGACCAGGATCAGCGGCAGAGGACGCAATCGCCGCCCGGCCAGAAAAACGGCGCTCAGAAGGGCGAGGCTCTGGATGGCCCGGGCCGCGATCCAGAGCTGGGTGGGCAGGTTGGAGCCGGAGACGGCCATGATGCCCATGCCCTTGAATGAGAGGGCATGCAGAAGGTCCAGCAGGCCGGCAAACGGGTAAGTCAAGCCCAGCAGCAGGATGAATTTGTTCTCGTTCACCTGGCGCGAATGCCAGGTGAACATGAAAATCCCGGCTGCCACCACCACGCTGAACAGCTCGGCCAGCAAGTGAAACAGAAGGTAGTTCCAACTGCTGACAAGCACGCCGAGCGTCAGCACGACCAAGGCCAGCGCCCAGATTTTCAAGCTGCTGGAGAACGGGAGATGAGGTTTAGGTATTGCAAGTTCAGCCATCGCTGCGGACTCCGCCCTTTGTGTAAGGTTGGACAGAACACGCCCGTGCCAAAAATTGAAAGCAATTAGCATGCCTTTGCCAAGGCTTTGAAAATAAACGAGATAGAAATGGGTGCTCTTTGGATTGCCTTGAACCGGGCGGTTGGGTGCACGAAAACATGCACAAGGCTGGAGAGAACGTTTCCCGATTCAGGCTAAGGGCGGAAGGGTTCGCCTGATTCACCGTATGCGTAAACCGTGTGCTCGAAACCGGCCAGAAGGCAGCGGCCGTGGGCTTTGAACCCGGCCCGCTCGATCACGCGGACCGAGCGGCTGTTTTCGGGGCGTACGGGCGAGACCAGACGGACCAGGCCCAGCCGGTGGAGAGCGTAATCCCGGCAGGCGATCGCACCCTCGGTGGCCAGGCCGTGTCCCCAGAACTCAGGAAGGAGCAGGTAGGCCAGGGCGGTCTCCTCCCTGCCGGAAAGGCGCATCGGGCTCAAGCCGAGCAGCCCGGCGAACTCGCCGGAGCCCAGGAGATGGGCGCTCCAGATACCGTAACCGTAAAGCTCGTAGCGCTCGCGGTTGCGCAGCAGCCAGGCCGCGGCCCCATCCCGGTCCAGCGGGTCGGGATAGAACTCCATCACCCGCGGGTCTCCCAGCAGGCGCAGCATGTCCTCAAGGTCGGCCGGGGTGGAATGGTCGAGGCTGAGCCGTGCGGTGGTCAGGACATTCATTGTCGGGCCGGTCAGACAGGTTCGGGCAGACGCTGCGGCCATCGGCCGGCCGCAAAGGGATTCAGAATCATAATACCGGGGAGGCCGGGTTCCGGGCAAGAGCGGCCGGGTAGGCGGGACGGATTCAAACGGAAATAAAAAGGCCGCCCGGCGGGGGCGGCCTTAAGTTGTCAGTTCCGGTGTGCGGCTCAGGCCAGAAGGTCCTCGAGCATGCGGTCGGCGATGCCGGAGGTGACCTCGGAGCTGTTGTAGTAGCCCGAGTCGATCCGCTCGCGGATATGCTGAAGGCGGTCCTCATCCGAGACAGCCGCGCTGTCCAGACCGCTGCGTCCGGCCCCGGCGGCGAGACGCCGCGTGTTGATGATGTCGCTGAGGGCGCCGCTGGCCAGGATCGCCTCGGCGGTTTTCTCCACGACCTCATCGCTCAGCGGCTGGCCCTGGGCCAGGCCGGTGCGGGCCTGCTGCACCTTCTCCTGGCTGACCTCGGCTTCCTGTTCCTCCTGACCCTGGATAGCCGGGTTCTCGCCCTGCGTACGCTGGAGGTTGCGTGCCTGCTCGGAGATTGTAACCGTGTCCACCCGGAGCACTCCGGAGGCGGAGCCGTCTTTGGCGCCCTTGACCGCACCCTCGCGGGCCTTGTCCAGCGGGGCCTGGTCTTTCAGGCTCTTGGCATCGGTTCTCTGCAGGAAATTTTCTATTTTCATCGGCAGTCCTCTGGGAAATGCGGCCCGTTGACCCTGCAACCCAGGTGCAACGGCAGTCCGCTAACAATTCCAGGTCTTATCCGACAGCGGGATATTCTATTTCCATCTGTTCCTATTATCGACAGGGGTCAGGCCGGACTTTAACGCCAAGCTCAGGTTTTGATGTCCTTGAACCGTGCTTTCCCCTTCGTGGCGACAGGGGCGTAACCGAGGAGCATTTTTTTCCCGGCTTTGACCTGGCGCAGCTTCCGGGCCAGCTCCTGTTTTATTTCCACGGCCCGGTCCAGGCTGACACGGTCGCGCGCCGAGTGCTCTCGGATACGCTGCCCCAGTTCTTCCCAGAGCTGCCTGGCCCGTGGCGAGGGACCGGGGTTGTCACGCAGTGCGCACTCGTATTGCGCCCCAGCCTCCTGCAGCCGCGAGATGATCCGATCCTTACGCTCCAGCACGCGCGGAAGGCGTTCCAGCTCGCCGCTCTCGATCAGGCTCACCTGGAGTTCGACCAGACGTCCGAGGTTCTGCAGGCGCACCAGCTCCTGCTCCAGCCTCTGTTCCAGCTTTTCCGCCGTGCTTCTCAACCCGGCACCCTTGTCCTCATTGTCAGTCAGAGAATTCTTTCAGTGCCCGATCCGACTGCAATTTTCAAGCCGCGCGTTCCAACGGGCCGATCTGCCTTGCAGACAGGCGTTCCGCCGCAAGGCAACCCGGCGCTCGGCTGCGACAGGGCAAGAAGTGCCGGTTACTCAGAGGGCCATACCGGCAATCGCTTCCTCCAGCACCTGACGGCGCAGGGTGTTGTCCTGGGGCCGCGGGTTGGTGCGGATCGTGGTGGAGACCGGGGTCAGCTCCAGGATACGGTCGATATCGGCAGAGGTCAGCCCCAGCTCGCCCAGGGAACGCTCCAGGCCCAGGCCGCGGTTGAACTCGGCCAGCGCCCGCACCAGGGCCTCGCCCGCCCGGGCGGCGCTGTCCTGCCCGCGCAGGCCGAACATCCAGGCCAGTTCCTCGATCCGCTCATCCGCCCAGCCCAGGTTGGCTTTAAGGCAGTAGGGGGTGAGGATGCCGACCAGCTTGCCGTGGGCCAGGTGACGGTGGCTGCCCACGGCCATGGCCAACTCGTGGCCCAGGCCCACCCCGGTGCCGATGGACACGCCGCCGCAGTAGGCGGCCAGGAGCATGTTGTGGCGGGCTTCAATATTACGTCCATCGCGCACGGCCAGGGGCAGGTTCGCGCGGATGAGCCACACCGCATGGGCGGCGTGAGCCTGCACGAGGGCGTTGTTGGCAGTGGACAGGTAGCCCTCGATGGCCTGGCCCAGGGCATCCAGGCCGGTGTCACGTGTGATCTCGGGCGGAAGGTCCAGACAGAGCTGGGCATCCAGAAGCACCACCGTGGGCAGCATATCCCAGGAGTAGACGCCCTTTTTCACCCCCAGGGCCGGGTTTGTGATCACCGAGACCTTGGTCGCCTCGCTCCCGGTGCCGGCGGTGGTGGGGATGGCGATGACCGTGGGGCACTGGGGCCGGAACTGGAGTTTCTGTATCTGGTAGTCGGCCAGTGCGCCCTCGTGCACGCTCATGATCGCCGCCAGCTTGAGCGTGTCCATCACGCTGCCGCCGCCCAGGGCGATGAAAATGTCACAGCCGGTGCGCCGGGCCAGCTCGGCGGCGGCCTCGACATCCGCGATGGCGGGCTCGGGCGGCACGCCCTCGAAGACCTCGCAGCCCAGGCCGGCTTTTTTCAGGGACTCCTGCACACGGGCCAGGGCCCCGCTTCTGCGGGCCATGGACTTGCCGCAGCCGATCAGGGCTTTGCGGCCGAAACGAGCGGCCCAGGCGCCGACATTATCCAGACAGCCGGGCTTGGCCTCGATCCAGCGCGGCAGGGTGAACGGCTCAACGGGTTGAAGCATTTGTGACTCCAATCTTTTGTGCGGTGCGGAACGCGCGGGGACTGTCGGCCCAGGTCCGGCAAAGCCTGATCCAGGCGGGAGAAGCATAAAACGATCGAATTCAGGGATAGTATTATAAAACAACCAAACGGGCGAGCACAAGGTTCGCCCTGCGGCAGTTGGAATCCCATCTGTTTATGACCAGACTGTGAAAATAATTGAAATCAAAGGATCGGGCCGGTAATTTGTTGAAACAAAACCGGCTACATCGCGATGTACTCAATAGTACATGACTCCGGACACCGGGTGCGGGGGAACCTCCCTATAGGAGATAAAAGTGCCAGACCATTCCAGAAGGCAATCCGCCGGAGCTTTGTTTTTTGCCATGTGTCTCGGTCTGGGCCTGGTAGCCCCGGCGCAGGCCGGCGCGCTCCATCTGCCGCGGCTGTTTTCGAACAACATGGTCCTGCAGCGGAACAAGCCGGACCCGGTCTGGGGCTGGGCCGACCCGAACGCCACAGTGGCGATGGAGCTGAACGGGCAGAGCGCCGCAGCCACGGCCGGCCCGGATGGGAAATGGCGCTGCGCGCTCGGGCCGTTGGAGGCCGGCGGGCCGTATGTCCTGACTGTCTCCTCCGGGGCGGATACGATACGGGTCGGCAACGTGCTGGTGGGCGAGGTCTGGCTCTGCTCCGGGCAGTCGAACATGGGCCTGACCCTGGGCGATATAAACGCCAGCCAGACTATCGCGGAGGCCTGGAAATACCCGACCATACGTAATTTCCAGACCACATACGCGCTGGCGGCGGAGCCGCAGGCGGAAGTGGCGACAAGCAGCAAGACAGCCTGGCTCAGCACCTGGGAGGTGAGCAGCGCATCGAGTGCGCCGCATTTCAGCGCGGCGGGCTATTATTTCGCGCTGTATCTTCAGGCGCGTCTGGGTGTGCCGATAGGCCTGATCAACAACTCGGTCGGGGGGACTGTGGCCGAGGCCTGGTCGGGCAGCGCCGTGTTCGAGGACTCGCGTCTGGCCCCCATGCTCACCGACTGGCCGCTGTACGCCCAGGAATACGACTGGATCCGCAGTACCTATGAGGACTACCTCAAGAGTATCGAACAGGCGGGTCAGCAGGGGCTGCCCACGCCGCTCTATTTCTGCCAGCCCTCGGTGCTGTACAACGCCATGACCGCTCCGCTCATGCCCTTCGGTATCCGCGGGGCGATCTGGTATCAGGGCGAGGGCAACATCTACCGCGCCGAGCAGTACAAAGTCCTGTTCCCGGCGCTCATCCGGAACTGGCGCCAGGGCTGGGGCCAGGGGGATTTCCCGTTCCTGTTTGTGCAACTGGCCAATTTCGAATCGGGCACGGAGCTTTGGCCCGGGCTGCGTGAAGCCCAGAAAGAGGGCCTGAGCCTGCCCAACACCGGCATGGCGGTGGCTATCGACGTGGGCGAGGCGGGAGACATCCACCCGCGGAACAAGAAAGAGGTCGGACGGCGCCTGTCACTGCTCGCGCGCTCCATGGTCTACGGCGACAGCGTGCTGTGCAGCGGACCGGTCCTGAGTTCGGTCAGTCTGAAAGGCGACAGTTGTTACATCACTTTCGGGCAGACCGGCAGCGGACTGCGGACGGGCGGCTCGGGAAGGCTGGGCGGATTCAGCCTGGCCGGGCGCGACAGCCTGTTCCACAACGCCTCGGCCTCGTTTGTGGACGGACGGGTGGTGCTCTGGAGCGGGGATGTGCCGGAGCCGGCGGCGGTGCGCTATGCCTGGGCCGACAACCCGGTGGGGGCGAACCTGTACAACGCGGACGGCGACAGCCTGGGCCTCCCGGCCGCGCCGTTCCAGTGGTGGCGGCGCAGCGGCGACCTGGACGGGAACGACCGGGTCGACATTTTCGACCTGCTGGGCATGCTGAAAATGCTGGGCGGCTCAACCGCGGCCAGCGGGTTTGCCGATCTCGACTCGAACGGTAAGGTGGATGTTTTCGACCTTCTGCAGATGCTCAAGCGACTAAGCCTTTAGAGTTAATTTCTTGATCCGTGACGTGCCGCCATCCAAACAAATAGGGCACGGCATGCCGTGCCCTATTTATAGTATCGAATCCCCCTCGGTCCCCCTTTGAAAAAGGGGGAAGAAAAACACACCTTTCCTCGATCATTCATCCCCACTCACTCCAGCGGCTCGATGTCCACCCAGCGGCGCTCGCGCCAGGACTGCATCGCCCGGTCGGCGAGCTGGAGGCCCTTGGCCGCCTCGCCCAGGCTCCACGGGAACGGCTCATCCAGGGCCACGTGACGGAGGAACAGCTCCCACTGCGCCTTGAACGCGTTGTCATAGGCCAGGCCAGGGGTGACTTTCGGCCAGTTCTCGAAATGGTCCAACGGGCTGTCGATGTCGGGGTTCCAGATCACCCGCGGGGTGCCCTCGGCGCACTGGAAACGGCAGTCGCGCAGGCTGGCCACGGCGCTGCCCTTGGTCCCCTCCACCTGCAGGGTGAGCAGGTCATCCCGCCGCACGCGCACGACCCAGGAGGAGTTGAACTGGCAGACCACGCCGCTGTCGGTGGTGAAAGTGGCGTAGGCGGCGTCCTCGGCCGTGCAGGCGTACTCGTGGCCGCGCTCATCGACCCGGCTGGGGATATGGGTGGCTCCCAGGCAGCTCACCGCGTTCACGTTGCCGAACAGGTTGTCGATCACGTAGCGCCAGTGGCAGAACATGTCGAGGATGATCCCTCCGCCGTCCTCGGCCCGGTAGTTCCAGGAGGGCCGCTGGCAGCTCTGCTCCCGCCCGTCGTACACCCAGTAGCCGAACTCCCCGCGCACGGAGAGGATCTTTCCGAAAAAGCCGATGTCGATCAGTTTTTTCAGCTTGAGCAGGCCCGGCAGCCAGAGCTTGTTCTGCACCTCGCCGTTTTTCACGCCGGCCGCCCGGGCAGCGCGCCATAGCCTGAGGCCGTCCTGAAGGTTCCCGGCAGTGGGCTTTTCGCAGTAGACCGCCTTGCCCGCGGCGATGGCCTTGAGCACGTTCTCCACCCGCTGCTGCGTGCTGCTGGCGTCGAAATAGACACTCCAGTCCGGGTCGGCCAGGGCGCTGTCCAGGTCGGTGGTCCAACTTTTAACCCCGTTTTCCCCGGCCAGCTCGCGCAGCTTGGCCTCGTTGCGCCCGACCAGCAGCGGCTCGGGCATAAGCACGCTCTCGCCGGCTTTCACTCCGCCCTGGGCGCGGATCGCCAGGATGGAGCGCTTGAGGTGCTGGTTGGTCCCCATGCGGCCGGTAACTCCGTCCATGATTATTCCGATGCGTTGCTCTTTCATGGTCCGCCTCGTTCTCATTCGATATGTAAATGACAATGCAAGCAATTCTCAGGAAAAGGGGAAACCGGCAGACGGCAGAAGGTTTGCCTCTGCGGCAGAACCGGGTTTCCCTGTATAGCCATTCTCAGGATTTCTCCCGGTAGGCCTGGATTATCCGGGCCAGGAAATAGTCCTGGTCCTCGGCCCACCAGCGGTTGGAGAAAATTTCCACCTCGTTGAACCCGTCAAAACCGCTCTCCTCCATCCAGCCGCGGATACGCCGGATGTCGGCCACGCCCTCACCCATCAGGCCGCGGTCATTGAGAAGGTCCTCCAACGGCGGTTTCCAGTCGCAGAGGTGGAAGGCGAAAAGCCGCCCGCCCGCGGCCGCGCGACGGATGCCGTCCTCCAGGTCCGGGTCCCACCACACGTGGAAAATATCCATCGCCACCCCGAGCCAGGGCGAATCCAGGCGCGCGCAGACCTCGTTGGCCGTGGAGACCTTACTCACCGAGGAGCGCGAGTCGGCGTACATGGGGTGGAGCGGCTCGATGGCCAGCCGCACCCCGCAGGCCGCGGCATGGGGCAGCACTGCGGCGATCCCGTCCTCCACCTGGGCCAGATTCAGCCGTACGGCCTGGCCGGGCACGGCCCCGGTGACCAGCACCACCAGCGGAGCACCCAGTTGGGCGGCCTGGTCGATTATGCGTTTGTTGTCGTCGACAGCTTTCTGCCGCCCCTCCTGGCTGGGAGCCGGGAAAAACCCGCCCCGGCAGAGCGAGACCACACTCAGCCCGGCGGCGCGTATACGCTCTCCCATCGACACCGCTGAGCGGCCCTCCAGGGCCTCCCGCCAGACCGTGATCCCGCGCACCCCGGTCGCGGCGTACTTGTCGATCGCCATCTCCAGGGGCCAGGGCCTGGTGGTGATGGTGTGCAGGCAGAGTCGGCCAAGACTTTTTATCTCGCTTGCGGGCATGGCTCAGCTCCAGTCCGGGAAGAATTTGAGGTAGCGTCCCCCGGCCAGACTGCAGACCAGAAGCGCCAGTTCACGCAGGTGGTAGTCGCCCCACTGGGAGCTTTCGCCGCGTGGCACGCGATCGGGGCCGGGGCAGTGGTCCCAGCCGTTGGGACGGTGGTAGACCGAGTGCAGGAGCAGGCCCTGGTGCGCTTCATCAGTGGACAGATAGGGCGGCTCCATCAGACGGGCTGCCACGCTGAGGCCGGCCTGTAAATAGCGGGCACCGTCCTCTTTCTCACCGCGCGCCTCAAGGAAATGCCCCAGCCGGATCAGCCCCTGGGCCGTGATGGCCGCGGCCGAGGAGTCCACCGGCTCGTGGGGATTGAACGGATCGGCCGGGCGGTCCAGGTAATCACCCAGAGCGGCCAGACCCGGCGCGCCGGTGTCCCAGTACGGGATGCCGTCCGTGGGCGTGTACTCCAGGTAGAAATCGGCAGTGGCGCGGGCTGTCTCCACGAAACGGGCCAGCACCCCCGACTTGCCACGCAAATCTCCGGCGCGGACAGTCACGAACTCGCCTGGGTCGAGGAAATCGACAAACTCGGCCAGCTCGGCGAAACCCAGCAGCACCCAGGCCAGGCCGCGGGTCCAGGTGGAAAACGGCGAATAACCCTGCTGGCTGGAGGGGCAGCGCCAGGCGCCGTCGGTCACATTGAACACCGACTCGTGCGCCACCCGTCCCCGGATGTCGTAGATGTCCCGTCCCGCACCGAAATATACATTCCAGCGCGCCGTGGTCTCGGCGTGCTGCACCAGACGCTCGAGCAGGCTGATCCTTTGGTCGTGCTCACCGCAAAGGACATGGCCCAGACAATGGGCCAGGGCCAGGGAGCGCAGCGAGCGCAGGGTGTCGGCAAACAGGGAATGCGGGCCGTTGAACGAGTGGATGTAGCCCAGGTCGCCGGGCAGGGCGGTCCAGCGGGCGGCCTGCACCGCGCCCGAGGCTTTCAGCGCCAGCTCGTAGAACAGACGGTCCCCAGGCGAGCCGCCATGGTCAGCGCTCAAGCGGCCCAGATGCCAGAGGCGCAGCAGGTTGCCGTAGGTGCTCACATTGTTGAACCCGTGATCGTGTACGCCTACATGGCTCACATGGACAGCCATGCGGGTGCGGATGTCGGCCAGGGCACGCTCCAGGAAACGGACCTCGCCCGTGGCCTCGTTCTGGTAGAGTTCCGAGCCGAGCTGGAAACCCTGGGTCCACTCGGTCCAGCCGCGGGAGCGCCATTTCCCCTCCACGGTGAACACCGGCGCGCCGCTGTCCGGGTCCCAGGAAGAGCGAAGAGAATCGATCTTGTTGCCCGACAGCTCGAACAGGCGCTCGATCGCGGGTGTCAGGGCGACCGGGGTGAGGTTCTGGTCAATTTTCAGCATCTCCGGCGCTCCTTAAAGTCGTCTCAGGTTGAACCCGCCATCCAGCGGGATGACCGCTCCGGTGGAGAAAGCGAAGGCCCCGGAAAGCAGCGCGGCCACGGCCTTTCCCACATCCTCAGGTTCGCCCCAGCGCCGCTGGGGAACCAGGCCCTCGGCGATCAGGCTGTCGTAACGCTCGCGCACGCCGGCGGTCATGTCGGTGCGCATGATCCCCGGCCGCAGCTCGTAGACCTGGATGCCGTGGGCGGCCAGGCGCACGGCCCAGAGCTGGGCGGCCATGGCCAGGCCGGCCTTGGAGATACAGTATTCGCCTCGGTTGACCGAGGCGGTGTCGGCGGAGATGGAGGAGACGAAGACCAGCTTGTGGCCGCCGGGCAAGAGCGGCTCGGGACGGCACTCCAGCCAGTAGCGGGCCACGGCCTGGGTAAGGAAATAGGGCCCGGCCAGGTTCACGCCCAGCACCTCGGCGAAGGATTCCTCGCTCGCCTCGAGGATGTCGCGCCGCTCGCGCGGGGCTATGCCGGCGTTGTTGACCAGGGCGTCCAGGCGGCCGAAACGGCCCAGGGTGTCGCTCAGCAGGCGCTCGCGTTCGGCGCGGACAGAGATGTCGGCCTGGAGGGGTACGAAGGCCTGCTCCGGACAGGTCTTGATTCTGCCGCAGAGTGCGGCGGTCTGTTCGGCGGCCTCGTGGTTGCCGGCGTAATTTATGGCCACGGAGAAACCCGCGGCGGCCAGTGCGCGCGCCACTGCTGCGCCCAGGCCGCGCCCGGCCCCTGTGACCAGTGCTACGGGTGTTGTATCGGCCATGCCTGCCTCTTGGGAAAGTGAACGATGAACATTTCGACATCCTCCAGCGCCTCGTAGGAGTGCTCAAGAAAAGCCTGAAAGCGCACGGACATGCCGGGTTCCAGCTCGGCGGTGCGCGAGTCGACCGTGAGACGCAGACGGCCGGAGAGCACGCTGAGCATCTCCAACTCGCCGCGGTGTTTTTCCGGGTCGGCCAGCCGCGCTCCGCTCGGGCCCCGTCCGTGGATCAGGCGCAACCCGTCCAGGCTGGCGGCACGGAAAGTGAACCCGCCGGCCGGGTACTCGGCCCCGGAGCGGACCTCCAGGGACAGGTTCTCGGGCTCGGCCAGGGCCAGCAGTTCGCTGGGGGCGAGGTGCAGGGCGCGGGCCAGCGCGCTCAGGGTTTCGAGCGAGGGGTTGCCGTGGTTGCGCTCCAGCTTGCTGATCACGGCGAAAGAGACGCCGGAGCGGGCGGACAACTCCTTGAGAGAAAAATTGAGACTTTTTCTCAGAAGGCGTATAACCTTAAAATCGCCTGGTGTTTTCGTTTTCTGTATCATAACAGCAATATGATATTCTTTACGAAAATTTTCAAGCCGGGCCGGGGAGTTTTTCGCACTCGGGTCGAGAGGACATTGCACCTCCCTCCGGGGGGGTGAATCAACACCGTATGGTTGTGATCCCGGTTTTTTTTATTATCTTTAATTAAGTATTCAATATTAATATATTTTATACACTGAAAAAAATAATGTTTATAAAGGATGGTTGCATGTTTTGC
>CAYLSM010000125.1:0-12671 GCA_964386505.1 uncultured Gemmatimonadales bacterium | reverse complement strand
TCATGGCCTGAATCACCTCGGCCCCGACCACCAGATCGACATCCGTGATGAACGGTTCCCTTTCGGAACGCCTTCCGCTCGGGTTTTTGCCAGCTATCACGATACGTCCCTTCCCTGCGTAAAATAATGCCGATCAACTAATTATTTACAAACATATCTTACAGGTTTTTCTAAAAATATGAGCCGGACTCTGAATTGTCAACTCTGAAGTGAACCTTTTTTTGTCTATATAATGCTGCTTATTTCCAGGCTGAAATTCCAAGCTTGGCGATATAACTGTAACTCCACGGATACGAACAATTACCTCCGTTAAGACAGGTAAAACAGAAAGGGACCGCTCCAGGTAAGGCGCGGTCCCTTCATACTGGAGCCACCACCCGGAATCGAACCGGGGACCTACGCATTACGAGTGCGTTGCTCTACCAGCTGAGCTATGGTGGCCTGAAATCGTAGTAAAGAGATAGAAAAATAAACTCATCCGGCGTATTCGTCAAGACTATCAGGCATTTCGACCTGTATGCCTGCCTCTTGCCGCGGCCCGGGAACTGGAGTATTTTCGTGATATCAGACCCTTCGAACACATACTCAACCGGACATCGGAGAGCGGCATGCCAACTGCGGACAGGAAAATCAGGCTCGGCCTTATCGGCGCTGGCATCATCGCCAGCGAATCGCACACGCCGGCGCTGGAGCGCCTGCGGGACAAGCTGGAGGTCACGGCGATCTGCAACCGCAGCGCGGCCAAGGCCGAGGCCCTGGCCGACCGTCTGGGCATTCCGCACAATATGATCTGGCAGGACTGGCAGCGTTTTATCGCCGAGGCCCCGCTGGATGCGGTGCTGGTCTGCCTGCCGATCGGCATGAACTACCCGGTGAGCGAGACCGCGGCCCGGGCCGGCAAGCACGTGCTGTGCGAAAAGCCGGCCGGGGCGAGCCTGGACGAGGCCCGGGCCACGGTGGGCCTGGGCGCCCGCTACGGTGTGACTTACATGGTGGCTGAGGACTGCCACTACACGCCCTGTTTCATGAAAGCGGCCGAGCTGGTGCGTCAGGGCGCAATCGGGCGGCTGGTCTCGATAAGCTGGAGCCCGCTGGGGTTCATGCCTGTGGACAACAAGTACGCCCGCACCGAGTGGCGCATCCATCACGACTACCCCGGCGGCTACCTTCTGGACGGCGGCGTGCACAATATCCACGTACTGCAGATGCTGGCCGGGCCGGTCGCCTCGGTCAAAGCCGAGGTGCGCTCGGTGGAGCCGCGTCTGGGCGAGCTGGACCACGCGTTCTGCCTTCTGAACCACGACAGCGGGGTGCTCAGCTCGCTCAACCTGAGCTGGCGGGCCAAGGACCGCGGTGAGAACCCGCTCAAGGCGTTCGGGACCGAGGGAAGCCTGATAGTGGAATGGGAGCGGATAACAAAGCTGGACCTGGAGGGCAAGGAGGAAGTGATCGAGGTCGGCGCGGAGGACGGTTTCTACCTGGAGCAGATGGATTTCTACCGCGCGGCTGTCAGTGGCGCGTCCCCGGATTGCACGCCTGAGAGCACGGCCCGGGATGTGGCCGTGGCCCTGGCGCTGCTGGAGGCGGCCCGTAACGGCTCGGCCGCCGGAGTGGCCCCGGTGGCCTGAGACCGGCGGAGCGCCCGGTTACTCTGTCGCCCGCCCTTCAAGAGGTGAATTCCCTGCTATCACCGCCCGGAACCCGCAGCCGCGGGTTTCGGGCGGTTTACTTTTCCTGCTCGGCGTCACTACCCGGCTGACTCAGGTCGATAGTGCCGGCGGACGATGACTCCTCCGGGGCTGTCTCGGCCGCGGGGTTCTTGTACTTGGGCTCTTTGCGACCGGGCACCACCACCTCGGGGGCGGCGGAATCGCTGCGGCCGGGATAGCTGGCCACCGGGGGCGGTGCGCTATGGTTGTAGGCGGTTGCCGCAGAGGGCGGAGCATACTGCGGCTGGCCGTCGGTGCCTTGAGCAGTCCCCTGATTGTCCGCTTTCAGGGGGGGCGGCATCAGCAGCCAGAGCACGATGTACAGCACCAGGCCAAACCCGTAAAACAACGTGGTGACTATGAACATTACGCGCAGGGGAATGATCAGCACCGGGGACTCGAACTGATGCGCCAGTCCTGTGCAAACCCCGGCGATTTGCTTGCCCTGGCTGACCCGTCGCCAGTACCCGCCGCTTGAATCGCCGTGCGCCACACTTGGCTTGTGGCTGAGCATGCTACCGCAGTAGCGGCACTTGATCGCCTCGACCCGGATCATCTCGGCGCAGAAGGGGCACTTTTTCATCCCGTTATCTTCCATCGCTCTCTCCTTGCTATGGTTTTATCCGTCATTTTCCAGACACTCCGCCGCGTCGTGACAGATCGGCAATCCTGAAACCTCCGCACAGCGGAATGCACTATAATTCAGTTCCGGTCCAGCTCATCAACGGCGCTCAGTCACCGTCACAGCCCGCGGCTGCAGCAGCTTGAACGTCACCACCAGCAGGGTTCCGACCAGAAGGGACACCCCGGCCAGCGGCATCCAGAACAGCGAACGGGTGACATACACGGTCCAGGCGGCCGGCAGGGTGAAGCGCAGCAACGTGCCCACGGCGAACGTATAGAACAGGTTCATCGTGAGCACCACGGCCAGCCCGGCCAGCATCATCACCATACGCGCCGAGGCCGGCGCGGCCGACTCGGCCCGGGAGGCGCTGTAGAGCAGCTCCTCTCGCATCAGGCGCTTGGTCGCCTCCAGCAGCGAGGCGCGCGGACCGGGTACCCGGTAGGCGGACAGTATCCTCTGGACATCCGCATCATTCAAATTCGTTTTCATCCTCAGCCTCCGTGGCATACTCCGACGGGTTGAAACCGTCCATCTTTTCCTTGAGGAAGATCATCGCGCGGTGCAGGCGGCTCTTGACCGTGCCCAGCGGACAATCGATAATTTCGGCAATCTCCTGCTCACTCTTCTCGTTGTAGAACCTCAGCACCACCACTTCCCGCATCTTGGGCGGCAGGCTGTCCACGATCTTGCGCACCTTTTCGGCCCGGAGGATCGACTCGGCATCCACATCCGGGTCCTGGGACAGCTCGGGAGCATCCTCCAAAGCTACATACTCCCGGCTTGAGGAGCGCCGCATCGAGCTGCGGCTCTGGTTCAACGCTATCTGGAACAGCCAGGTCGAAAACTTCGCCTGCCGTCTGAACCCACCGATATGACGTATCACCCGGATCCAGGTCTCCTGGAAAATATCCTCTGCCGTGGCGCTGTCGCCCACCAGGCGCAGGATGAACGCGTACAGCGGCTTGCTGAACACATCCACCACCTCGTCGATGGCCTCGGGGTCACCAGACTGAAGTCTGTCCACCAGGGCGGTTTCATCTTCTATTATCGCCCCGGCCAGGGGACTTTCCATCCGCAGGTCCTTGTGATTTCTTTCTCCGGCCTTTCGTAACAGATGCACATCCGTCAGCCGGAACCCCCGAGTTTCATCCTCCAAACGATCAGACTCCGGGTCGGGGCCAGCGGTTCAATTTTCTACCGGTTTATCCTGTTTTAATCTTAGGGAAAATAATATCAGAATTATCCCACCACGACAAGACAGATTGAAAGACATTCCGCAGAGCAAGTTAACGTTGAACCCAGAGCCTTTCTCTCTTACATTACCCACAAGCACCAGCGCCGCCGTTCCACTTTCATCCCTAACCAGGAGCATAGCCATGAACCGCCTGACTGTCAGCCTGCTGCTAATCTGCCTGTGCCTTTCCCCCCTGGCGGCCGAGGAAATGTTCCAGGTGCCAGCCGGGGTGAGCACGCGCTGGTATTCGTTCGAAAACCCCACGGCGGCCAAGGGCGCAGGCGGTCAGAGCAACCAGACCCGCAAGGGTGCGGCGTCCAAAGAGATCGCTGCGGGCGAGATTGTCACCCTGGCCGACATCCAGGGCCCGGGCGTCATCCGCCGCATCTGGATGACAGTTCGCAACCGTCCGGAGAACCTGCGGGGTCTGGTGCTGCGTATCTACTGGGAGAATCAGGACTATCCCTCGGTCGAGGCCCCGCTGCAGGATTTCTTCGGCATCCCCTTCGCCCGTCAGGCAGCTTTCGAGAGCGCCCTGTTTTCCAACCCAGAGGGGCGTTCTTTCAACTGCTTTATCCCGATGCCATTCAAGAATCGCGCCTTGGTTACAATAGAAAACCAGACCCCGGACAGCGCCGGCCCACTTTTCTATGACATCGACTGTACCGTGGGCGACAACCTGCCAGCGGATTTATGCTATTTCCATGCCCGCTATCGCCGCGAGAACCTGACCACACCGAAGAAAGATTTCCAGATCCTGCCGCGGGTTGAGGGCCGCGGACGGTACCTGGGCTGCAACGTGGGAGTGCGCACTGTCGGTCAGTACGGCCAGCCGACCTGGTTCGGCGAGGGCGAAATGAAAATATACCTGGACGGCGACCGCGAGTATCCGACCCTGGTCGGCACCGGCACCGAGGACCTTCTTGGCAGCGCCTGGGGCCTGGGGCCGTTCAATCACCTCTACCAGGGCTGCCTGTTGAGCGATGACGGCAACGGCGTGTGGGGGTTCTACCGCTACCACATTCCCGACCCGGTCTATTTCCAGAAAGAAATCCAGGTCGACCTTCAGCAGATGCAGGGCGCAATGACCAGCGAGCTTAAAGAAAAGATCAGTGCGGAGAATTATCCGGAGTTGGTCCCGACTCACAAGCGTTTCAATCCCGCGGATTACAGTGAGGACACCTGGCAGAATTTCGAGGCGCCACAGGATGTCTGCGCCACAGCCTACTGGTACCAGAGCCTGCCCTCGCCCAAGTGGGGGCCGCTGGAGCCCTACGCCTCGCGAATGAAAGACCTTCTTCTGCCGCCCAAGCCGTAAATGCGGATGTTTCGCTGAGGATTGCCGAAGGATAGGGATTGGCAGGAGATTCGGACTTCGGAATGGGGGCCGCGCCGGGCGCCAAGGGCGCCGCGTGCGCAGCCGCCCGCCGTTTCACGGCGGCGGCGCGGCCCCCTGCTCCGAGGTCCGGTCAATAGGCCCAGTCAGGGACATAAGCGAAAAGCCCGGCCGTGTGCAGAAGCGTGTTCTCGACCACGCCCGGGAGCTGCGAATAACCGAAAGCCCGCCCCCCCAGTATCAGGGCCGAGGGGAATTCGGCGTGCCCGGCGCCGTCGTACAGACGGGAGAAATCGCGCTCCTGGATGAACAGTCCCCCGGCAAGCTGGCTCAAATCTCCCGAGATAATCTCCGCGGCACGGTCCAGGCTCTCAGCCGAAAATTCGAAAGCCTCTCCCCTGCCCACGTAGCGATCCAGGCTGGTGACCAGGGTCACCTCACCCTGCTCGACCGATGCGATCAGGCTGAACGATAACCCCTGTTCAGAAAACACCGCGAGCAGGAAAGACCCCGTCCCTTTGATATTCTGGCGCAGAAAATCGCCCATGGCCTGAAATCCGGCCGGCCCGCGGTCGAGGCTCAGTTCCGGGTACATCCCGAATTTCTCGTTCTGACAGGCCCGGACCGCCTCAACCACACGCGCCAGGAACGCATAGCGTCTTTCATCCGGTTCGGGCGTGAGGTTCTGGGCCGCGCACAGACGGTCGTAGCTGTCGCGGTCGGTGACAAGCACGCGACGGACACGGTAGCTGTTGTTGTCGTAAATCAGACGGGCGCTGATCCGGGCGTCCGTGATCCGAGAAAGCCCGAACTGACGGGCCTCGCCATCCAGCACGAACCGGCGCGGGATACCGTCCTCGTGCCAAAGCACCGCCTGCGGCCCACGCTGCGTGATTTTCTGAAGGCATCCGGAGTAGGCGCTCCAGCCGCGCGGGTCGATCTGCCTGACTGTCATCCGGGGCGAGATCACGGGTGCACCTCCCAGATTGACAGGCTGCGCGGGGCCAGTTCCACCGTGAGGCTCCCCTCAAGGACAGATGCCTCCGCCTGGCCGTAGGAGTTGACTGTCAGACGGCCCTGGAAGAAAATGTCGCCGTGTTGCGGACGGTCGCTGCTGTTGGCCACGAACAGCAGCCCCGCGCCCTCCGGACTCTGGAAAAACGACAGGTCCAGGCTCGTATTCGAGCGGGTGAAACGGGGTGATATGCCCAGGGTCTTGATCAGGCGGCCCACCTCGTGCGGGCTTTCCATCTGTATCAGGCTGAGGTTGGCCGCCTGGGCCCGCCCGGCCGGAGCCAGGTAGTCGGACAGGGGCATCGCGCCAGCAAAGAAACTTTCGACCTGAAGGTCACGATGCATGCTCTGGTCCATGAAAGGCCTCCCGGGACCGAACACCAGCGCTCCGCCACCGGCCAGGAATGCGCGCAGGGTCTCGATCTCCCGCCGGTCGATAAAATCACTGCACGACAGGATCGCCACCTTGTAGCGGCAGAGACGCTCGGTGGAGATTGCCGAATCGCCGCAATCCCAGTCGAAACCCACCTCGCGCATCAGTTCCGTGGCCTGGTCCAGCCAGAGCGTGCACGTTTCGGGTGAGTTAAGTAACCCCAGGTCCACGGTCTCGTTGAAAACCTCGCCCCCCAGGGCCAGGCCGGCCAGGTCGCGACGGTGTTCCAGGGCGGCGCTCAGACGGTCGAGGCCGCGGTTGTACAGCACAATTATCTCGGCCTGTTTGGCATAATCCTGCAAGCGGCTCTCGCGCAGAAAACGCAGCACCCGCCGCAACGGCTCGCAGTACTCCCCGCGCATCCGGCAGTCCCGGGTAAAAGCCCCGCCGGTCCAGTTGTCAGCCTCGGCCGCCAGATGGAAATTCAGCCCTCGCATCCCCTGCATCACCGCGGTCAGGGCCAGGAACTCAAACTCCTCCGGGGTCTGCGGGAGGCTGCCGGACTCCAGGGCCGCTCCCAGAGCGAACCTCGACTGGAACGGGTAGCGGCTGATCCCGGAGGCCATCTTGGCGCTGCGACGCTCGATGAGGTATTCCAGCGCCCCGGAACCCGGGTTGTCGAACCCGGCGAAAGCGAACGCGGGCGAACTTTCCACCGCCTCCGGGTTGAATGGGGCGCGAAAATCCGAGGGCAGTGCGGCGAACACCGGTACGCCCTCCACCCCACGCTCGACCAGCATGCTGCCCAGACGGTCGAGGTGATGGGCAATGGAGATTTCGCGGAATTCCACCCAGTCCAGGTGACGGGGCAAGTCGTGCGGGTCCTCTGCATCGAAGCGGTGCGGCGGCTCCACGGACTGGAACGAGCGGTAGTCGCTGCCGTAGGCGTTGTTCAGCTCATCGAGGTCGGTATAGCGGCCAGCCAGCCAAAGGCGGTAGCTGTCCAGGGCGGGAAGGCTGTAGTCGAGGCTGTAGACACAGCGTGAATGCAGGTACAGGCTGGCCCCGTCATCCACCTGCACCCCGATCACCGGGCCACCCGAGCTGTACAGGTGGCGTTTGAGGAGCTGTCCCACCAGGTCGAACCAGAACCCGACCTCATCCTCGAAAGCCCGGCTGAAACAGCTCGGCAGCGGGTACTGGCCGTTGCGCCCGAAATGAATCTCCATGTTGCCGTCACTGCCACGCGCCGGCACCCGCGGGTCGAACAACACCCGACGCGGGATGCCGTTGTCCGGGACCTCGCGGCCCTGGAACGGTCCAGGACGCGCCAGCACACGGATGCCCCGCGCACCAGCCTGTTTGAGAAAAACGTCCAGATCCAGTCCCGCCCTGTTCGAGCCGAAATCAAACCCGCCCGCGGTGCGCTCGTGCAGCGACCAGGGGATGTCCACACACAGGGTGATGAGTCCCAGTCGGGACAGGTTGTCCAGGAGTTCGGGCCAGTGCGTGCGATCGTGTGACCAGTAGTGAACCGTGCCGCTGTAGAGCGGGTACACCCGCCCCCCGATCACAAAACCGTCCCGCCCCACCGATACTCCGACTCCCCGTCCGCGGCAGGCGCTGGCGAGCAGAATCGCCCCGGCCGGGAGCACTCCCAGAGCGGTCAGAAAGTCCCTGCGGCTTATCCAGTTCCTGGCATGCACGGCGTAATTCCGTTCCCTTGGAGGCTCAAAGCAGAACTTGTGTCAGGCTGAAAAACAGCGGCATGGTAAGTAGTGCAATCAGATAGGAAATCACCAGCACTCCGCAGACCAGGTGTTCATCCCCTCCGAAATGCACGGCCTGCAGCGCCAACCCGGTCGCAGGCGGCGAGGACATCTCAAGCATCCAGAAAGAGCTCTCCAGCGGACCGCTGCTGAAGGCGGTGTATTTCAGCACCGCGAACATCACCAGCGGCACGGCCACCAGCTTTATCAGCGCCACCCGCGTTATGTTGAACACCGAGGGCATCCGCTGCACGTGCAGCGAGCCGATGGTCAGGCCCAGCACCACCGTGGCCAGGGGCACGCAGGAGCGCCCGATCATCTCCACCGGGCTGAGAACTATCGTGGGCACCCAAGCCCGCAGGCCGGTGAAAACAATGAACATTGCGGTCAGGGTCGCCACGAACGGCACGGTGATTATCTGGCCGGGGCGCAGACGGTTGCCCTTGCGGTGAGAGATCAGGTAGCTGCCGATGCTCCAGAGCAGCGGGTTGTAGGTCAGAAGCAGCAGGAACAGGTAGATCGAGAACCGGTGGAACTGGTCCGGGAACAACACCTCGCCGATCGGCAGCACCAGGTAGCCGGCGTTCTGGAACGTGGTCAACGCGCTCAGGGCACGTCCGTGCTCGTGCTGGTCGCGGAAGACGAGCCAGGAGGGCGGCAGGACGAATACCACGGTCAGGATGCCCAGCAAAGGAAATTTCCACCAGTTGGGATACTCGGCCACGTTGAAATTGCGCACTATGCTGCCGAATATCAAACAGGGTAGCGACAGATTGACCACGATCCCGCTCAGGGCCCGGATGTGGGTCTCGTCGAACACCTTGCGCCGCACCAGGAACGCGGAGGCCCCGATCACCAGGGCAATCTGGACCAGCGCACTGAGGGTGGCCAGAAAGGATGAACCGATCACTGAAATCAATCTTCACTCCGTTCTTGACTCTTCTTCAGCTCTGGGCATCTCCGGGGGCATTCCACCCGCGGAGTGCTGCACACAAGCTAAAAAGATAGCCATTTACGAAGATTTATTCAAGTCGCTCGGGCATAGGCAGGCACTGTTATGACAGGCCTTGATTTCAGGCTCGGCAAAGATTGCGGACTCTTTTGCGGCAAAACAATTGACACCGCCGCAGCATTTTCATACTACATTAGAGGATGCTTCCGGCAGACCGGATTCAATCCCCATAAAGCAAACTATTCGTAAAGATATGGAGTCGCTATGTCAGATGCACAAAACAGCTTCGATATTCTGGTCCTGGGCGGCGGCCCCGGTGGCTATGTGGCCGCGATCCGGGCGGCGCAGCTCGGACGGCGGGTGGCGCTGGTCGAGCGGGAGGCCCTGGGCGGGGTCTGCCTCAACTGGGGCTGCGTGCCCAGCAAGGCCCTCCTTCGCAGCGCCCAGCTCTACCAGGATATCCTGCGCGCCGAGGATTTCGGCCTCTCGGTCGGCGAGCCGGGTTTCGACTGGGGAGCCATTGTCAAACGCAGCCGCCAGGTGGCCGACCGCACCCGCCGCGGCGTGAATTACCTGATGAAAAAGAACGGGATCACCGTGTTCGAGGGCCAGGGGAATCTTCTGGGCGGCGGAAAGCTGGGAGTTCAAAGCGCAAGCGGCGAACTGGAGCTTGCCGCCAAGGACATCATCCTGGCCGTGGGCGGGCACCCGCGGTGCGTGCCGGGCCTGGAGATCGACCGTACAAGCGTGATCACCAGCCGCGAGGCCCTGGCCCTTCCCGAGCTGCCCCGCTCGATCCTGATCGTGGGCGCCGGGGCGATCGGGATCGAGTTCGCCTACCTGCTGAACTCTTTCGGTGTGGCCGTGACCGTGGTCGAGCTTCTGGAGCGCATCCTTCCCCTCGAGGATGAGGAGGTGAGCGAGGAGCTGCGCAAAATATTCGCCAAGCGCGGGATAAAGTTCCTCACCGGTGCCAAAGTGCCCGGCCTGGACCGCCAGGACAGCCTCTGCCGGGTGACCGTGGAGTCCGCCTCCGGCAGTACTACCGTGGACACCGAGAAAGTGCTCCTGGCCGTGGGCGTGGCAGCCAACACCGAGGGGATCGGGCTGGAGGCCGCGGGAGTGGAAACCGCGCGCGGCTTTATCCGGGTGGATGAGCACTGCCGCACCTCGGCGGAGGGAATAAGCGCCATCGGCGACTGCATCGGCGGCCCTCTTCTGGCCCATGCCGCCTCGCGCGAGGCCCTGGTGGCGGTGGACTCGCTCTGCGGGAACCCCAGCCCGCGTCCCGCGCCCGAGCTAATCCCCGGGGCGATCTACTGTGAGCCCCAGGTGGCCAGTATCGGACTGACCGAAAAGAAAGCCGAGGCGGCCGGGTTCAAGGTGCGGGTGGGGCGGTTCCCGTTCCGGCCCCTGGGCAAGGCCCTGGCCTCGGGGAACACGGAGGGCTTCGCCAAGCTGGTGACCGATGAAGCCACAGGGAAACTTCTGGGTGCGCACCTGATCGGCCCGGAGGCCACGGAGTTGATCCCGGAGCTGTCGCTGGCCCGCTGGCTCGACCTGGATGCCGCCGCCCTGCACCGGGCGGTCCATCCGCACCCCACGCTCTCGGAAGCCCTGGCCGAGGCCGCCGCCGACTGCCTGGGGCAGGCCATACATATCTGAGTGAATATTTAACAGTTGCGTAACTCCGGCCACGGCCGGGAAGTTAAACTGCCGGAAAATAGCCAGGCTTTTTACTGGACAAAGGTGCGGCCAAACTGTAAAATGAATTAATTCGAACCGGCCGCTGAACCCCTTGCCACAAGGAAACCAGGCGCATCAGATGCAGAGTTTCATTCCAGTGGTCATCACAATCGTTATCGCCGCGGTAATGGTCGGGGCCGCCCTTGGCTTGGCCGCGCTCTGCGGCCCCAGGCCCCGGACCGATAAGATCAAGGAAACCCCGTTCGAGTGCGGACGGGCCCCGTTCGAGGAGCCTGGCAAGCCGTTCCCGGTGCATTTCTATGTCACCGCGATCCTGTTCATCGTCTTCGACATCGAGGTGGTGTTCCTCTATCCCTGGATCGCCGCACGCAACGCAGTGGGCTCTTATGGCCTGTTGGCCGTGCTGATTTTCCTGTTCCTGCTCACGTTCGCCCTGGTCTACGAGTGGCTGAAAGGGGGGATGGAATGGCGCTGAGACCCCTTCTGGGCGGCGACAACTGGATCACCACCCGGGTGGACAAGGTGGTAGGCTGGGCGCGCAAGTACTCGGTGTTCCCCTACCCATTCGTGACCGCCTGCTGCGGCATGGAGTACATGTCGCTCTCCAGCTCGCACTACGACCTCGACCGTTTCGGCATGGCTTTCCCGCGTTTCACCCCCCGTCAGGCCGACCTCCTGTTCGTCGTGGGCACGATCAGCCACAAGATCGCCCCGGTCCTGCGCCGGGTCTACGACCAGATGACCGAGCCCAAGTGGGTCATCGCGTTCGGGGTCTGCACCTGCACCGGAGGGTTCTACGACAACTACGCCACGGTCCAGGGCATCGACACGATCATCCCGGTGGATGTCTACATTCCAGGCTGTCCGCCGCGCCCGGAGACTGTGATCCAGGGCATGATGCTGCTGCAGGAAAAGATCGCCAAGCAGAAACAGGAATACTGAGCCGGGCGCCGGTGTGGGCCACGGATGTTTATACAATCTTGTTCATGGGAACGAACGGATGCTCGAACCGGTTGAAAACAGCACGCTCGCCAGCCTGACCGCCCGTTTCGGTGCGGCGATTGTCGAGGCCGGCCAGGACAAGGGTGACCTGGTGGCATCGGTAAAGCGCGAGAGCCTGCACGAGATCGTGGCCTTCCTGCGCGACACGTCGGAGCTGGATTTCAACATGCTGATCGACCTGTGCGGTGTGGATTACCTTCCCCGCAAGCCGCGTTTCGAGGTGGTTTACCAGGTGCACAGCCTGGAGCGCAACGAGAGGCTGCGCCTGAAAGTGACCGTGCCGGAGGAGGACTGCCGCGTAGCCACGCTCAGTGACCTCTACCCGGTGGCTGACTGGCTGGAGCGCGAGTGCTGGGACATGTTCGGTGTGGTGTTCGAGGGCCATCCGAACCTGAAGCGCCTGCTGATGTACGACTCCTTTGTCGGGCACCCGCTGCGCAAGGACTACCCGATCAACCGCCGTCAGCCGCTGATCGGCCCGAAAAACTGAGCGAAAGTTCCTTTACGGAAAGATGACCCGAGCATGAGCGATACCAACGGTAACCAGAGCACAGGCCAGCTCCGCAGCGAGAGCATGCTGCTCAACGTGGGGCCCTCCCACCCGGCCATGCACGGGGTGATCCGCATTGTCACCGGGCTGGAGGGCGAGATCGTGCGCTCGGCCGAGGTGGAGATCGGCTACCTGCACCGCTGCTTCGAGAAGGACGTGGAGAACGTGAGCTGGACCATGGCCTTCCCCTACACCGACCGTCTGAACTATGTCAGCTCGATGCTCAACAACGTGGGCTGGGCCATGGCCGCCGAGAAACTCTTCGGAGTAACCGTGCCCGAGCGCTGCCAGTACGTGCGTGTGGTGGTGTCCGAGATCGCCCGCATAGTCGATCATCTCACCTGCATCGGCGCCTCGGCCATGGAACTGGGCGCAATGACCGCCTTCCTCTATTTCATGA
>CAYLSM010000124.1:0-12961 GCA_964386505.1 uncultured Gemmatimonadales bacterium | reverse complement strand
CCGCATCGGCGCTGCGCTGCGCCAGGGCGCGCACTTCCTCTGCCACCACGGCGAAACCTTTGCCCGCCTCACCGGCCCGAGCCGCCTCGACCGCGGCATTCAGGGCCAGAAGGTTGGTCTGGAACGCGATCTCGTCGATGGTCTTGACTATCTTGGCGGTCTGGTCGGAACTCTCCTTGATCCGGCTGATCGCATCCGCCATCTTCTTCATCGATTCACCGCCCTTGAACGCCGAATCCCGGGCATTCACGGAGAGAGCCTGTGCCTGCTTGGCGTTGTCGGCATTCTGACGGGTCATGGAGGAGAGTTCCTCCAGGCTTGAGGAGATTTCCTCCAGTGAGCTGGCCTGCTCGCTGGCGCCGGAGGCCAGGGTCTGACTCCCCACCGCGATCTGGTTGCTGGCCGAGTTCACCTGGTTGACCGCCTCCGCCACCTGACGCATGGCCTGCTCAAGAGAATCCATCGTAGAGTTGACATTGTCCTTGAAATCGGCGAACTCGCCCTGGTAAGCCCCCGAAACCCGGCGGGTCAGGTCTTTCTCGGACGCGGCGTTCAGGACCTGGGAAATCTCGCGCACCGGGTTGACCATTGCATCAAGGGTCTGGTTGATTCCTTCGATAATCCTGGCGTAGTCGCCCTTGTGCTGCGCCACATCGGCGCGCACGCTCAGTTTGCCCTGAACCGCGGCCTCGATCAGCACCTTCACCTCACGGTTCATGCCTTTCAGGCTCTCGACCATCTGGGACATCGACTTGCCCAGGCTGTCACGCTCGGAGGCAACCACCACATCCCGGGTCAAGTCGCCCCGGGCGATACACTCCACCACTTCGGCTTTCTTGCGCTGGGCGCTCTGCATGTTGCGGAAAGCATCCGCCAGTTGACCCACCTCATCCGTGGACTTGAAATCCACTTTCGATTCGAGGTCGCCCTGTTCCATGTCGCCCGCCGCATGCATGATCTTTTTGAGCGGTGAGATCACCAGGCGGCCTATAGCCGTAACCAGGAACAGGCAGGTAAGAATGATTATGATGATGCCGATTACCGAGGCATACGTTCCCAGCTTGCGGCTGGAGGCGAAAGTTTCGGAATCGGCCAGGCTCATCGCCACAATCCAGCCGCTCTGTGGGCTGGTCTTGAAATAGGCCGCCTTGTCCACACCCTTCCAGTTGTAGCTGTACTTGCCGTCTTTCATTTTCAGCATGCTGCGGCCGAAATCCTGCTCGTTCAGGTTCAGCTTCAGGATCTGTTCCTTGTCCGGGTGGGCCACTGTAATGCCGCGCTCATCGGCGATATAGATGTAGCCGGTTTCACCGATCTTTATCTTATTGACATAGGTGCTGGCGAAATTTTCCAGTTCCACCGGGCAGCCTATAATGCCCACCAACTTGCCATCCACCGTGACCGGCGAGGTCACCAGGACCACCGGCCGTCCCGTGGCCGGGCTCTTGGAGCCGTAGCCGAAGCATTCCTCGCCCTGCTGGGCTTTCTGGATGTTGGGGGCGAAATCCGGGATGGTGGCCACCGGCACGCCGACTGATTTGCCCTGGATGGCGTCCACGAAGATCGTGCCGTCCGGGTGGGCCAGGAACAGGTTCTCCAACATCCCATCCTGCTTGAAATAATACTCCAGCCGCTTCTGGGCCTCATCCACCTTCTGGCCCTGACAAGCCTCCTGGAAAATCGTGTTCTGAGCGAACATCCGCAGTTCGCTCAGACGGTTGTTCCGCCACTCGTCTATCTCCGCGGCCTTGATGTTTATCAGCTCGGTCGCGTATTTGTCATTGGTCTGCAACAGGCTGTTGTAGGACATCCAGTACAGGATGCCGCTCATTGCACCGATGGAGACCACGCTCAGCGGAACGAGCACCATCAGAAGCTTGGCTTTCAGTGACATCTGTCTGTTCATTTCCTACCTCCCCCGAATCCAGGTGTTAAGGCGGATGCAGAATTGCGCGGCCCTGGTTAAACAGGCGATCTTCCCTGGCCCCGGGCGGCTTGGCCCGGCGCGCGCCCTGCACGGCCTTGATTATTCTTCCTTTGCCACCGAGGATTCGATCTGGGCCAGCTCCTCGAACGAGATCACCCGGTCGATATCCAGCAGTATGATAACTTTCTCCTGGGACTTGCCCATACCCAGGATGAAAGCGGTGTCCACATCCGTGCCGAATTCGGGTGTTTCCTCGATGTTCGACTGCGCGATATCGCGCACCTCGGAGACACTGTCCACCAGGGTGCCGATCAAGAGCGAGCGGTCCTGGTGCATTACCTCAACCACTATGATACATGTCTCGGCAGTATCCTCGGCCCGCTCCATCCCGAATCGCATGCGAAGGTCCATCACCGGAATGACCTTGCCGCGCAGGTTGATGACGCCGCGGATGAAATCCGGGGTGCGGGGTACGCGCGTGATCCGGGTAAGGCCGATGATCTCCTTGACTTTCAGTATCTGGAGCCCGTATTCCTCTTCCGCCAGCTTGAATGTCAGGTATTTCCCCGCGAGCTGGGTTGCCATGGCTTCACCTCTGAGCATCTGACCCTCCAGGTTTATTGCTCCGGCTTGGACAAGCCTGCACCGGAGAGAGCTTGGTTTACTTTTTCTCACCACCACAATTTTCCTGAATTTTGAAGTAGCAAGTAAAATGCCATAAATTCATTTTTATCGTACTTGCATGCCATTAAACGAATTAGTCGATTTATGTGCAAATTGTCCACTGGCGGATATCATTGCAGAATTGTCATTTCCGCACGATTTCGCACACACTGTTTGAATTCCGTCAGGAAGAATTTATGGCTAAAAATCAGGAAAAACGGTAGCTGAAAGAGCAGGGGTAACTGGAGGATAAAAACCCCGTGGTCAGCCGTCACGACCACCGACCACGGGGCATAAGAATGTAAGGAGATAGATTACAATCAGCGGAGGCTCAATGCTGGGCCAGGCGCAGCACTCCGGCCGGCCCGAAAGGCGGCACCTCCGCCACCAGCGTCTCATCCCCCTCCAGGCTGGTCCGGAGCGGCACGGGCCAGGAGACTCCCGCCGCCTGCCAGCTTGCCCGCAGCACGGTCCGGGAGTCGGTGGTGCGAAGGCGCACGGTCACACCACGGCGCTGGCTTTGATCCGAAAGGCGCACGCCAGGACGGGTGAGCACCACCACCAGGTCACGCTCGCCGCCGCGCTCGGGCGCCGGGACACGGTAGACCTGGCCGCTCACGCCATGGCTCAACTCCAGCGCCCCGGCCTCCAGCACCCACTGACGGCCGCGCAGGTTGGAAAATAGCGGACGGTAGGCTTTATCCAGTACCGGGTCCAAAGCCAACTGCTCGTGGGAGGGCAGCACGCCCCAGAGCAGCTCGCTCTGCAGTGCGAACTCCACCGCGCCGGGAGCACCGTAGGGACCGCCCGGGGCGGGACGGGCCACCAGGGGACGGAACAGCCCGAGGAAAGCCGCCGCAGGTATCGCCTCCGGCCGGGCCGGGTCGACAGTCAGGATATCCACCCCGCGGCCCAGGGCGGCATGAGGCGGAGCCGCCGCCAGCACCAGCTTGCGTGCCTCGTGCACCCGGTCGATAAGCTGCGCGCCCAGACCGGTCTGGTTGAACCCCAGGTACCAGGCCGGGCGGTTGCCGACCGCGCTCAGGCTGTCATCGTGGGCCAGGTCCAGGCCCACACTCTCCCAGCCGTCGAAATAATAGCCACCGGCCAGCGGATAGAGGTCCATCAGCTTCTTCTGCTGCTCCAGCAGGTTTCGTCCCCACGGGCCCTCGGCTGCGGCGCACATGAACAGTGTGCTCCCGCCACCGTCCAGCTCCGTCCCTTTCTCATCACGGGCGATATCCCCGCGCCACTGGCTCAGAGCGATCTCGCGGTCGCAGACCTGGCTGAACGCGCCCTGGACAATCGAGCGCACCTCGGCCTGAGCCAGCCCGTCCAGCGCGGCGCGGACTTTCTGCACCGTGACCTGGCTGTAGCGTCCCCCGCCCTGGGCGCAGTCCCAGGCGAAATCATCGAACCGCAGGGCCTGGGGCAGCACCCACTCGCCCGGGCGGCGCCAGTTCCAGGCGATCTCGGCCAGGGTGATCTCCTGAGTGCGAAGGCTGCTGTAATTGGCCCCGCGCGCATCCGGAGGGTCGATCAGGCTCAGGGCGCCGTCACGACGGCCCGCGCCGGCCCGCGACTCGAAATACTCGCGGTAACGCTCGGCATAGGCACCCAGGGCCGGACGCCAGTCCGGTTCGACCCCGTAGAGCCAGATACCGGTCTGGAGTTCCTGGCCGGGCCGCACTCCGAGCAGGTCGAACCGCACGCTCAGCCAGTCCTGATCGCCTCCGCCGCCGGCCAGCCCCAGGGGACGGCCCTCCAGGTCGGCGCTGAACGTGACCCGCACCGAGCGCATCTCCAGCGGCACCGCCACGGCCAGACCCGGGCCATCCGGACGCCAGAACACAACCAGCGGCACTGCGGTGCGCTCCACCGCCCCTCCAGCCGGGCCGCAAGTGTACTCGAACGAGGTCCCGCCCTCCAGGGCCAGCGGCTCCTGTCCCGAGGCGGTCCAGAACCGGCAGCCGCGGGTCAGGGGAATAAGATAGGTCAGGCTGACCGAGTGCAGGGTGTCATCACGGGTGGAGAGCCAGGAGCTGATGAAAACGCCCTCGCTCTGGCCCGAGACCTGCTGCCGCAGGCTGAACGCGCTGCCAGGGAAGCGCTTCTCCAGCAGCACACCGTCCTCGCCCTCGCTGAAAGAGGAAACAGAGGCAGTCATGCTGCGCTCATCCAGTACCGCCCCGCTCAGACCATCCTCGATCACCAGAGCCAGCCGTGACAGGACCAGGCTGTCCGTGTTCTCAGGAGCCAGTTCCAGCCCAGGCGAGCGCACCCGTCCCCGTGGCACGCCGTCGCCAGAGCGCAGACTCAGCGTGACTCCCGCCCCCTCGACCTGGGCCGATTTCTGGCTGACTTTCTTGGGCGGCGGCTCGAGGGTGCACGACAGCACGAGCAGCGAAAGGCTCAACAGCGCGCAGGCAGACAAACTGCCTGTCCGACAGAACGAGTTGTGTCCCACTGAAACCTCCGGATTGACCCGATCCGACAATATATAACGTGCCACACCGGCCGTCCTTGCGCGGCCGGATGAATTGACAATCTCAGTCCTGCATCGCGCGCGCGGCGTCTTTCAGGAGTTCGGCCACGCGGCCCGGCCCCAGCACGGCCATGATCCGGGGCAGCTCCGGCCCGTGCATCTGTCCGGTCAGGGCTATCCGCACCGGCATGTAGAGCTGCCGTCCTTTGACCCCGGCACTCTGGCCCGCCTGCTTGAGCAGGGCTTTGAACTCCGGCTCGCCCGCCCCCTTCGGCAATTCCAGGGCCTCGGCAGCCAGGTTCTCCAACAGGCCCGTGGGCTGCGCCTCCCGCAGGATCTCAAGTTCCTCCGGGGTGCTCACCGGGGCGCGGCGTCCCTCGAACAGCTCGAGCTGGTCATTTATATCGGTAAGCAGCTCCAGGTTGTCCCGGCAGGCCAGGGCGATCTGGCGGAACTGGCTGTCCGAGAAATCAGAGGCGCTCCCGCCGGCGAACTGTTTCAGTATCTCCACCAGAACCGGCTCCTCCAACGTGCGGATGTGGCGGCTGTTGAGCCAGCGCAGTTTGGTCGGATCGAACACCGCGGCGCTGCGGCCCAGGCGCTCGAAATCGATCTCCGCACAAAGGCGCTCCACGGAGAGGAAATCCTCTCCCGAGGGCGAGGACCAGGACAGCAGGCTGATGTAGTTGACCAGCGCCTGGGGCAGGTAGCCGGCCTGGCGGAACTCGCCCACGCTGGCGGCCCCGTGGCGCTTGCTCAGGCGCTGGTGGTCCGGTCCGAGGATCATCGGGATATGGGCAAACTCCGGAAGAGGCGCCCGCAGCGCCCGGTACAGCATCAACTGGCGCGGGGTGTTGGACAGGTGGTCATCCCCTCGCACCACGTGGCTGATCCGCATGCGGATGTCATCCACCACCACGGCGAAATTGTAGGTCGGGCGGCCATCCGCCCTGAGCAGCACGAAATCGCCGATGTTGCCGTGGTCGATCGACACCTTGCCCTTGACCAGGTCGGTCCAGGCGCTCGCGCCATCCGGGACGCGCAGACGGATCGAGGGCTGACTGGCCTGGCCCACCTCCGTCCCGCTCAGCTCGCCCCGGTAGACCGGCGGCTGGCCCGCAGCCAGTCGCTTTTCACGAAACTCCTCGAGCTGGCTGTCGCTGGCGTGGCAGACATAGGCCTCGCCGCAATCGATCAGGCGTTCGGCCGCCTCCCAGTAGAGAGGGCCGCGCTCGCTCTGACGGTAGGGGCCGTAGTGGCCGTCGCAGTCGGGTCCCTCCTGCCAGTCGAGCCCGAGCCAGCTCAGGTCCTGAAGGATAGCCTCCTCGCTCCCGGCGGCCGAACGCGCGGTGTCGGTATCCTCGATCCGCAGGATGAACTGGCCGCCGTAGTGACGGGCCAGCATCCAGTTGAGCACCGCGGTGCGCGCGTTGCCGATATGCAGCAGTCCGGTGGGAGAGGGGGCGAACCTGACCCGGAAAGCACTTTCCGACATGATCGATTCTCTTTCTATTTTGTTCCGTTTTCGGATGCTTTCGCGGCACGTCTTTCGAGGATCCGGCGCCGTTCGATCCGGTATATTCTCCAGCCCAGCAGCAGCACCACCACCGCAGCCAGACCCAGGGCAATATTCACATCCCTCAGTACTGTCTTGATATAGGCCCAGTTACGTCCCAGCGAATGCCCCAGCCAGACCAGGATCGAATGCTGGACCAGGATCGAGACTCCCACCGGGACAATAAAACGCCAGAGTTTGAAACGGCTGATCCCGGCGAACAGCGGCACGATGGAGCGCAGCCCAACCAGGAAACGGCTGAAAAAAAGCGCCCGTATGCCCCAGCGACGGTAAAACAGCGCGGCCCGGGGAAGAAGGCGTCCGGCGAACAGGTGCGGATGACGGCGGATGAACTCGCGCCCGCGGCTGCGCCCGATATAGTAGATCAGGATGTTGCTGCCCAGGTTGCCGGCCGCGGTCCAGAACAGCACCGGCAGGGGCCTTAGAATCCCCAGACCGGCCAGATAGGCCCCGAACACCGTGATCGTGTCGCCCGGAAAGGGCGGAAATATGTTTTCGACAAAAGCCGAAATGCACAGGAAAACATAGATCAGCCAGGGCGGCAATGCGCCCAGAGTATGAAACAGGAACTGTTCCACGGCCTGAAATCTCCCTCTTTACAGTCCGCTGTTTCAGTCGGACCCGGAGCCGGACACGAGCACCACGGCCAAGGCGGCGATCCCCTCGCCGCGGCCAATTGCACCCAGATGCTCGTTGGTAGTGGCCTTGAGGCTCACCCGGCCCTCATCCAGCCCCAACACCCGGGCGATATTGGCCGCCATTTTCGGGAAATGCGGGGCCAGCTTGGGCCGCTCGGCGATAACCGTGGCATCCACATTGACAGGACGGAACGAGCGTGCACGCACCAGCTCCAGCGCCCGCGCCATCAGTGCCAGGCTGTCGGCGCCCTTGAACGCCGGGTCGGTATCGGGGAAATGCTTTCCGATGTCGCCCAAAGCCAGCGCCCCCAGCAGGGCATCCGTGATCGCATGCGCCAGCACATCGGCGTCACTGTGCCCCTGCAGCCCAAGCTTGTAATCGATCCGCACCCCGCCCAGCACCAGGGGGCGGCCCTCGACCAGAGGATGAATGTCGTATCCCTGCCCTATCCGCATCTCCATCGTCTCTCCCCTGTTCCCCAGCTTGAACCCGGCATATTCCAGATCGCCCGGCTCGGTTATTTTCAGGTTGCCCGGGTCCGAGCGCACCACCCGCACCGGCAGGCCCAGGCGCTCGAACAAGGCCGCGTCATCCGTGCCCTCGAACCCGGCCCTGAGCGCGGCCCGGTGCGCGGCCAGGATCGCCTCCAGCGGGAATGTCTGCGGGGTCTGGGCCAGCCAGATACCCTCGCGGTCCAGCGTGCCGGTCACCACCCTGCCATCCGAGCGCTTCACCGTGTCCCGCACCGGCGCGCAGGCCATCGCACCCTCGCCCGAGCCGGCCTGCTCGAACGTGCGCCGGATCACGGCCGGGTCGGCCAGCGGACGGGCGGCATCGTGAATCGCCACCCGGCTGATCCGCACCGGATCCAGGGCCTCCAGACCGCTGAGCACGGAAAGCTGGCGGCTGGGACCGCCCGCCACCACGATCACCCGCTTGCGCTCCTCAGCCGAAAGCGAGCCGCGAAACTCCTCCAGCGCGTCGGTGGGCAGCACCACGGCGATCTGGATCACCTCGGGCAGGCCCATAAAAAGCTCGAGACTGTGGCGCAGGATGCTCTTGCCCGCGATCTCGATAAACTGTTTGCGCACCGGTCCGCCCAGACGCAGCCCGGAGCCGCCGCCTGCGATCACCGCCCCCCAGCCGGAGCGCGGCGCTGTAATCTGAGTGCCTGCATCTGTCATCCACCCCTGCCTTTCCGCGCGGGGAACGCCGCCCGCACCGCCTCCTGTAAGCTCTCGCAGCCTGTCAGGCTCAGGCCGCGCGGACCCTTGACCCGGCTCAGACCGGCAGACGGGCAGACCACTCGCTCGAACCCGAGCTTGGCGCACTCGGCCAGACGGCGCTCCAGGTGGCTCACCCGGCGCAGCTCGCCGCCCAGGCCCACCTCGCCGATAAAAGCCGTGGTCCGGTCCAGGGTGGTCTCGCGCAGCGAGGAGCATATCCCCAGGCAGACCCCCAGGTCCACCGCCGGCTCCAGCACCCTGAGGCCCCCGGCCAGGTTGAGGAACACATCCTGGCTGGCCAGCGGCAGGCTGAGCCGCTTTTCCAATATCGCCAGCATCAGAGCCAGGCGCTTGCTGTCATAGCCGGTGGAGACGCGCTGCGAGGTGCCGTAGCCGCTGGGTGTGACCAGGGCCTGGACCTCCACCAGAAGCGGCCGGGTGCCCTCCACGGTGCAGACCACTGCCGTACCCGGGCTTTCAACCGCTCTCCCATCAAGAAAATATCCGGAAAGATCGGCCACCTCCGCAAGACCATCTCCCCGCATCTCGAACACACCGATCTCGTTGGTCGAGCCGAAACGGTTTTTAACTACGCGCAGTATTCTGTGGCTCCAGTTCCCGTCCCCCTCAAAATAAAGCACCGTGTCAACCATGTGCTCGAGGATGCGTGGCCCGGCCAGGGCGCCCTCCTTTGTCACGTGGCCCACCAGGACCACGGTCAGGCCCTCCTGCTTGGCCAGGCGCATGAACCCGGCGCTGGACTCGCGCACCTGGACGATACTGCCCGGTATCCCCTCCACGGCCCCAACATAGACGGTCTGGATCGAATCCACTATCAGGACATCCGGTTGAGACTGACGGACCGCGGACTCGATCTCCTCGAAACAGGTCTCAGTCAAAAGCAGCAGTTCCTCGGGCGCGGCCACTCCGAGCCGTCGTGCCCGCATGCCGATCTGGCCCTCGCTCTCCTCGCCCGAGCAGTAGAGCACCCGCGCGCCTGCTGCGGCCAGCCGTCCTGCGGCCTGGAGCATCAGGGTACTCTTTCCGATTCCCGGGTCTCCGCCCAGGAGCAGCAGCGAGCCAGGAACCAGTCCGCCGCCGAGTATCGAGTCCAGTTCGGCGATCCCGGTCTTGATCCGTGCCGGCTCCGGGCCGCCTGCGAGCACCGCGGCCAGGGGACGGGGCCGCGCCCCCCCGGTTCCCGGGGCGGGGGCGCTACGCGCTCCCGGCGCCTTCGGCGCGGGCGCGGCCCGCTCGGTCAGGCTGTCCCACGCTCCGCAGCTCTGGCAGCGGCCGGTCCATTTCGCCTGGACCGCCCCGCAGGCCGAGCATTCGTACTGGACTTTCGGCTTGGGCATGAAAGAGCTTTCTCTTTTCAACCTCCGGCTGCTTGCCGTAGGCCATTCTCTATCCGGCAAGGTGGCTTGGACCGGCGCCTCCCCCTTTGAAAAAGGGGGGCCGAGGGGGATATAATCTTATCAATCGGGCGCGGCATGCCGTGCCCCTGCAATTGCTTGACGACTTCGTCCGCCCCGCTCAGAAAACCTTCACCCGCACGTATTTCTCGGGGTGGTCCCGCACCTCGGCAATCAGGGTGCGCGCCTCCTGAAGAGCATCCCGCATGTCGCGGTACAGGGTCTCATCAGCCAGGAGACGTCCCAGGGTGCCCTCGCCGTCCTGCAGTCCGGCCAGAAGGCTGTCCAGGCGTGCCCCCGAGCTTTCCACATTGGCCAGAGTGCGGCTGACCGCCGCCGAGTTGGCCGCCACCAGCGAGTCCACCCCCTGGGCGGTGGAGTCCACCGCCACAAGGGCGCGACGCACCAGAAGGTCGTAGTCGGCCAGGTTGCGGCTGAACTCGCGGGTGTTGACTGTAATCTCCCGGATGTTCTCCAGGCTTTCGGTCACCGGGCCGTCCTTGGCTGTCAGGCTGTTGAGCCGCTCCAGGAGCGTCTGGGCTTTCTGCATCAGGCTGATAGTGTGGTCGATGATCACCGCGCTGCGGACCATGATATCCTCGATGCCGGGGCCCAGTTCGCCCTCGATCCGGCTGCCCGGAGGAAGCGGCGCGCCCTGGCCCAGGTGCAGCTCCACACTTGAGGAGCCGAACACGTCCGTGGCGTTGATCGAGGCCTGCGTGCCCACGGAAACCGGTACGCTTGCCCTGACATAGAACTCGACCCAGGCTTTTTTATCGAGCAGCCCGATCTTGCGCACACGTCCCACCACCACCCCGGCCACGGTGACATTGTTCCCCTCGACCAGACGTCCCACGTTGTCGAACTCGGCATGGTAGGTGACACGGTCGCGGGCGGTCAGCACCCCGCGCAGGTAGAACACCGAAATCAGGACCAGAATGGAAGCCCCGATGACCGTGATCCCCACGAGCGTGGCGGCTTTTCGGCTGTTCATCCTCTCTCCCCGGCCCTCGGGCCCGCGTGGCAGCGGGCGGGCCCGACTGGCTCAATGCACGGCGGTCAGCGGCCCCACCGCCCGTCCCTCCAGGAACTGGCGTACGGCAGGGTCCGTGCTGGAGCGGAGTTCTTCCCCGCTCCCGTCGAAATAAATCCTGCCGTTCAGCAGGAAACAGAAACGCGTGCCCACCTTGAGCGCGCTGGCGACATCGTGGGTCACCACCACGCTGGTCACGCCCAGGCTGCGACGGGTATCCACGATCAGGTCGTTGATCGAGTCCGCGGTGATCGGGTCGAGTCCGGTGGTGGGCTCATCGTACAGGATCACCTCGGGGTTCATGGCAATGGCCCGGGCCAGGCCCACCCGCTTGCGCATCCCGCCCGAAAGCTCGGCCGGCATGCGTTCCTCCACTCCCGAGAGGCCCACCGCCTCCAGCCGCGAGCGCACCACCGCGGCGATTTCCTCCCCGGACATTTTCGTGTGACGGCGCAGGGCGGCCGAGACATTCTGACCCACGTTCATAGAGTCGAACAGGGCCGCGCTCTGGAACAGCATGCCGAAACGCTTGCGCACCTCGTTCAGGCGGTTGCGGCTCATCCCATCCAGCGGCTCGCCGTCAAACAGCACCGTGCCGGCATCCGGCCGCAGCAGGCCGATCATGTGCTTCAATATCACGCTCTTGCCCGCGCCGCTGCGCCCCATGATCACCAGGGTCTCGCCGCGGCGGACAGTCAGGTCCAGGTGGTCCAGCACCATCTGGCCCCCCAGACGCTTCGACACCCCGCGCAGCTCGATTATGGCATCGGCACCCATCGTGAACATTTCCTTACTGGTTCGGGAAAAGGAGCAGGGCCAGTATATAGTCGAAAATCAGCACCAGAAGGCAGTTGGTCACCACGCTGCGCGTGGTGGTCTGCCCCACCCCGGCCGCGCCCTGGGGCGCGTAGTAGCCGTAGCAGCTTCCCACCGTGGCCACGGTCAGCCCGAACACCAGCGATTTGAAAACACCGCTGTAGATATCCCAGGGCAGCACGAACTGGCTGATCCCCTGCATGAAAATCTGGTGGCTCATCTCCAGGTAGAGCATGCAGATCATGTAGGCCCCGCTGATGGCGATGGCGCTGCTGTAGACCACGATCACCGGCATCATTATCATACCGGCAATCACGCGGGGCAGCACCAGGAACCGCACCGGGTCGAGAGCCATGGTCTCCATGGCGTCGATCTGCTCGGTCACGCGCATGGTGCCAAGCTCAGCCGCAATCGAGGCCCCCACCCGCCCGGACAGCACCAGGGCGGTCAGCACCGGCGACAGCTCGATTATAACCGACTTACCTATCGCCGCCGCGATGAAAACATCCGGCACGTACTGCTCCACCTGGTAGCTGGTCTGGACAGCGATCACCATGCCGGTGAAAAGGCTGGTCACCGCCACCAGGGGCAGCGAGGCGATCCCGATCCGCACCATCTGCTCGACCAACTCGCGCCGCGCGCTCCAAAGGCGCGGCAATTCCAGGGTGGTCCGGCCTATCAGGCCGGCCGACTCCCCCAGGCGGGTCAGGCTCTCCAATATCCGCTCGCCGAGCTGCTGGAAAAGACCGACCATGCTCAGTACGCCTCCGCATCTTCCCGGAAACTGATATTCCGGAACGTGGTAAACTCCTTGACAAATGTCAGTTCCACCGTGCCGGTCGGGCCGTTACGGTTCTTTTCCACGATGATCTGGGCCAGGTTCTCGGTGCTCTTGCCGTCCTGCTCGGTGATCTCGTACATCTCGGGACGGTAGATGAACACCACCAGGTCGGCATCCTGCTCGATTGCACCGGACTCGCGAAGGTCGGCCAGTTGCGGGCGGCGGTCCTGACGGCCCTCCACGGCGCGGGAGAGCTGGCTCAGGGCGATCACCGGGATATCAAGCTCCTTGGCCAGGGCCTTGAGCGAGCGGCTGATCATGCTGATTTCCTGCTGGCGGCTCTCGATGCGGCCCGCGGTGCGCACCAACTGCATGTAGTCGATCACCACCAGCCCGATAT
>CAYLSM010000123.1:0-12986 GCA_964386505.1 uncultured Gemmatimonadales bacterium | reverse complement strand
ACACATCCCCCAGTTCCTCGTAGCGCACCTTGGCCAGCGGCGGATACATCATCAGAATGAGCCCCGCGGCGATAGGCAGGTTGGTTGTCCCGCTCTGCATGGCGCCCACGGAGGCGGTCAGGGAAGGCCAGAAAACCCCCAGGCCCACTCCGGCCAGCATGGCCAGGAAAATCCAGAGTGTCAGGTAGCGGTCGAGAAACGACAACCGGCCTGCGGTATGCGGACAGCAGGCTACGGATTCAGGGCTCACCCTTTCACCTCCGGTTGGGATCAGGACGGTTTTACCGCGCTTACATCCAGGCTGGTCACGTAATCGGCCAGGCTCGCGCCCGCGGTCAGGTGGCGGATTATAGCCAGGTAGAGCGGGTCCTTCCACTCGCTCAGGTTTTCCACGTAGCCGGGTTTCGGGGTGAGAGTGATCCCAGTCAGCCCGGCCGCCTCGGCCATGCGGCGTGTTTCCTCGACCATGACCGCACCGGCTATACAGCCGGTCAGGGCGGCGACATTACTGCGCACCATCTCGGGCAGAGGTTTCAGCAGGGCCAGGTCGCTCACCGCCACCCGCCCCCCGGGGCGCAGCACGCGGCCGATCTCGCGCCAGACCTGCGGCTTGTCCGGCGACAGGTTGATCACACAGTTGGAGATCACCACATCCACCGAGCTGTCGGCCACCGGCAGGTGCTCGATCTCACCCAGGCGGAATTCCACGTTGTCCAGGCCGCTCTGCTGACGGTAAGCGGCGATGTTGCCGCGGGCGCGCGCGAGCATGGACGCGGTCATATCCACGCCGATCGCCCGGCCGGCTGCGCCCACCCGCCGCGCCGCGATGAAAACATCGAACCCGCCGCCAGCACCCAGATCGAGCACCACCTCGCCGGGGCGCAGCGAGGCAATGGCGGTGGGGTTGCCGCAAGATAGCCCCAGGTTGGCGCCCTCGGGCAGGCTGGCCAGCTCGGCTGCGGAATAACCCACGGCCTCGGCCACCAGGCCGCTGCTTGCCGAGGGGCCGCAGCAGCCGCATCCAGCACCGCCCGCGCCCGTCTCGGCTATCTTTCCGTAGTGCTCCCGCACCTGCTCCCTCACCTTCTGATCGCGGTCCGGGCCGCAGCATCCCGACATTCTCGTTCTCCTATTCCTTGTGTTCTGTTTTCAGCCGCCCAGGCTTCCGGGCAGAGTCTGCACGAACTGACGTATCTCATCCCGCACGCGGCGGTAGCAGTCCAGAGCCGCCTCGCGGCTCGCGGCCTCGCGGGCCAGCCGCGGCGGGTCATCAAAAGAGCGGTGCACCGTACGCACCCTGGCCGGAAACACCGGACAGCTTTCGCGGGCGTTGTCACAGACTGTGACCACATAGTCGAAATCCACGGGCGGAAGTTCATCCACGGTCTTGGAACGCTGGCCCGTGATGTCCACCCCGGCCTCGCGCATCACGGCCACGGCGTCCGGGTTGAGTCCGTGGCGCTCGACCCCGGCCGAGAAAGCCTCGATCGAATCACCCTTCAAGGCCCGGGCCCAGCCCTCGGCCATCTGGCTGCGGCAGGAGTTGCCGGTGCAGAGAAACAGCACCCGGAGCTTGCGTGCCGTTGCCCCACCCGGAGTACAGCAGGAGACCCCAAGCCGTCCCTGGTCCGTCTGCGCGTCCGCGTTCCCCTCGAATCCAACCGTGAGCAGGCGGCTCAGTTCCTCCCCCAGCGCACCCGGTGGCGGGGTGAAACGGTAGTACATCCAGGTGCCCTCGCGCCGGGCCGAGACCAGGCCGGCGGCCCGCAGCACGCCCAGGTGACGGGAAATCTTGAAATCCGGTGCCTCCAGCGCCGCCGCGATGTGGCAGACACAGGTCTCGCCACGCCCGGCCAGGATCACCGCGATGCGCAGGCGGGTCGGGTCGCCCAGGGCGCGGAAAACAGCCGCCTCTTTTTCCATTCAGCCTCCTTATATGTTTATCTGCGCATATTGACATATATAAGTCAAAAAAACGCTCTGTCAAGAGGCGTCAGGCCGCATAGACCAACCAGAGCCCACCGAGGATCACCAGCACGCCGCAGGCACGACGCAGCAGAACCGCGCCGCCGGAGCGCTCGCTCCAGTTCAGGTATTTCTGGAGCGCCCCGGTGAAAGTGCCGGCCAGAACGATCACCAGGCAGTGTCCGGCGCCATAGGCCGCCAGCAGGGTCACACCGCGCAGAGGACTGCCCGTGGCGCTGTGGAACGCCGCTCCCAGCACAGGAGCCATGAACGCGAAAGTGCAGGGCCCCAGAGCCAGACCGAAAACCGCACCCATGAAAAACGCCGCCAGTGGTCCTTTGCGCCTGATCCAGACACTCGAGGGGCCGGAGAACGGCAGCTCGAAAACGTCCAGCAGATAAAGTCCGGCCAGGAGGAACAGCGCGGCCACGGCATATGAGCCGGCCGGGCCGATATCCCCCAGCAGCCGTCCCCCCCCCGCGGCCAGAACCCCGGCCAGGACAATCGAAACCAGGATGCCGACAGAGAAAAGCGATGAGATGACGAACGCCCGCAGCGTGGAAATCCGCCCCTGGCTGTCGATAAACCCCACGATCAGCGGTATGCCGGCCAGATGACAGGGACTGAGCACCACGCTCAACACGCCCCAGAGAGCGGCGGCAGCCAGCGCAATTGACGGAGCACTCTCCACCGCCCGGCCCAGACCGGAGAATAATGTTTCCACCCGTGCGTCCTCCAAGGCTCAGTCGAATTTGTATCCCAGCTCGGCCCATTTGCCCAGGATGTCTTCCCTGGAAATGAATCCCACGTGGCGGAACAGCTCGCGGCCCTGCGCGTCCAAGAAAATCTGTGTCGGGATGTAGCTAACCCCGTACTGTTCCCCGGCGTTTTTATCTTTCCAGACATCGATGAACACCACCTCGAGACGTCCCTCGTACTGGGTGCGCAACTGCTCCAGCACCGGGGCCATCATGCGGCAGGGCACGCACTTGTCCGCCCCCAGGTCGACCAGCCGGGGCAGGCTCCCGCCGGCGGTTGCGCCCTCCGCGCCGGAGCGCTGCTTGAGGACCAGCGCCCCGGCCACGGCCAGGAGCACGGATGCGAGGATAATCGCCTTGACAGTTTTACTCATTTTCCGCTCCTGTACGGGGAAAGACGGATAAGGTTCAGGCGCAGCAGGGCAGCCCCTCCAGAAGCTGGCAGGCATGCGCGGCCATTTTCTCCACCAGAGGCTCCTCCACCGGGGTCTTGCTCTTTTCCAGGCCGAGAATGTCCAGCCGCATGGAAATAAACTCCTTGAACCCGGCTTTCTCCATGATTTTGAACGCACAGGCCTTGTCGCAGCCATCGATGACCAAAACACGCTTTGCGCCGCGCGCCTTGTCCATTATGTCCTCGATCCCAGCCCCCACGGCCGCGGTGCAGATCATGGTAGCGGCTTTCCTGGCCGCGACCGAGCGGGCGGCGCGGTCGGAAATCTGTCCGACATCGGCTGCGCCGGAGCAGGCGAAAATTGCATTGTATTCAAGCTTGCCGCAACCGCAGGAAGGACGGGTCTTCTTTTTCGGCTCCTTGTGTCGCCCCTTGGGCCAGGGTGTTTATTGAAGGTACTTTAGCATCTCTTCCGGAGCAGGGACCTTACCGACAACTTTCACCGTTCCGTCCACCACCAGCGCCGGAGTCATCATCACTCCGAAAGCCAGGATATCGTTCACATCTGTCACCTTTTCGAGTTCGCACTCAATCCCCAGTTCGGCGGCGGCGCGTTGGGCCGCCTCGTAAAGCTGCCGGCACTTGGGGCAACCCGTGCCCAATATCTGCACCTTTTTCATCTCACTGTCTCCTTCAGGCGAAAAAAGCTCCGTACAACCATCCCGCAACAGTCGCCAGTACAACCACCAGCGACACGAACACAACCGTTTTCCTGATCCCGAGGATACTGCGCAGGACCAGCATGCTCGGAAGAGACAAAGCCGGGCCGGCCAGAAGAAGGGCCAGGGCCGGGCCCTGTCCCATTCCGCTGCCGATCAGGCCCTGCAGGATCGGCACCTCGGTCAGGGTGGCGAAATACATGAACGCCCCGGCCACTGAGGCGACCAAATTCGCGCCGAGCGAGTTGCCCCCCAGCGCCCCGGCGATCCAGGCCGAGGGGATGATCCCCTCCTGCCCGGGCCGTCCGAGAAGAAACCCGGCCACCAGCACTCCCGCGAAAAGGAGCGGAAGTATCTGACGGGCAAAAGACCAGCTTGCGCTCAGCCACTCCGACGGCTCTCCCTTGCTGCGTCCGGCTGCCACCGCCAGACCGAGAGTGCCGGCGCTGAACGCTACCGTGGGCGGCACCCCGGGCCAGAAAGACAGGACAAGAGCCGGCACTCCGGCCATAAAGGCGTTCCTGAGACCGAGCCCATACCAGGCGACCAGGGCCGCAGCCAGCGCCAGCGCCGCCAGACCGGTCAACCACCACTTGAAGCTGTAGATCAAGTACCACAAACCGGCTGTTTCACCACCCGCGCCCCAGTTGGCAAACACCAGCACCGCCACCATCGAGCCGAAAAACACGGCGCTCTGCCAGAGCGGACGAGGAGTCTCCGGCTCGGGCAGCATGGCCGCTGCCGCGGCCCGCCCGGCCTCCTCGCGCCTGTAAATGAAATGCATGGCCAGCCCGAGCGCCAGGCTGAACCCCACCGCGCCTACCACCCTTGCGATGCCGAGGCTCAGGCCGAGCACGCGCGCGGTCAGGATCATCGCCAGGACATTTATCGCCGGGCCGGAGTACAGGAATGCCGAGGCCGGACCGAGCCCGGCGCCCATTTTGTAGATCCCAGCGAAAAGCGGCAGCACCGTGCAGGAGCAGACTGCCAGCACAGAACCAGAAACCGAGGCTACGCCATAGGCCAGGACCTTGTTCACGTTCGGCCCCAGGTATTTCATGACCGAGTCACGGCTTACGAACACCCCGATCGCCCCGGCGATGAAAAAGGCCGGAACGAGACAGAGCAACACGTGCTCGCGGGCGTACCAGCGGGCCAGGGCCACAGATTCAGCCAGCGGACCGCTCAGGTTCAGGCTCTCGAGCGGAAACCAGTAGAGGCCCGCAAAAACGGCCAGCATCCCGGCCACGGATTTCCAATCCTTCTTCAAGTTCATCCCCTCTCACCCCTGATCAGAAATTCATTGCGGTGGCCCGCTCGCGCACGGCTTTCTCCACGCAGGTGAAGAATCCGGTCACGCATTTCATTTTCAGCCGGTAGAATACCTGCTGGCCCCGCTTTTCATCCTCAATGATCCCGGCCTCACGCAGAACCGCCAGGTGACGGGACACGGTCGAGATATCCGCGCCGACCATCGCGGTCAACTCGCAGACACAGCGTTCGCCGCCGGCCAGCTCATCCACGATGAACAGACGGGTTGGGTGAGCCAGGGCCTTGAAAATGGAAGCCCTCTGCTCGTACCGCTTAATGTCGTATCCGGTCACAGGCGTCTCCTTGTTTGGTTATTTTGCAAAATAACCAAACATTTCTTTTTGCGCAAGTTTTTTCACTCGCGTGAAGGCAGACAACAATTCTTTTTCCCGCTCTTGCCAATTCAACCCGGCGGAAGCATTTTAAAGCATTCGCGGCCGCCGGGCGACCGGGCGGCGAAGTCAAGACGTTCCAACAGGATGGAGATAACGATGAGCCAGGATACCGACAAGATTATCGAAATATTCACGCAGATCAACGCCGTGCCCCGCGGCAGCAAGCACGAGGAAAAAATCTCGCGCTGGCTGTGCGACTGGGCTGCCGCCCGCGGCCTGGAGCACCACGCCGACAGTTGCGGCAACGTGGTCATGGTCCTGCCCGCCGGGCCCGGGTTCGAGAGCGCACCCGCTGTCGTGATTCAGGGGCACATGGACATGGTCTGCGAGAAAACCCCCGACTCGCCCCACGATTTCTCGCGCGACCCGATCCAGGTGATCCGCGAAGGTGACTGGCTGCACGCCGACCGCACCACCCTGGGTGCGGACAACGGTATCGCGATCGCCATGGCACTGGCCCTGCACGAGACCGGCAAGAACGCCCACCCGCGCCTTGAACTGCTGTTCACTGTGGACGAGGAACAGGGCCTTACCGGCGCGAACCGTCTGGAGCCGGACTTTGTGAGCGGACGGACCGTGCTCAACCTGGACAGCGAGGATGAGGGTGTGTTCACAGTAGGCTGCGCCGGAGGGCAGGAAACCGCGATCCGTCTGCCGCTGGAGGTCGGCGGCATCGAGCCGGACAGCCTGGCGCTGAACCTCACCGTGGGCGGCCTTCGCGGCGGACACTCGGGAGTGGATATCCACAAGCAGCGCGCCTCGGCCAACAAGATACTGGCCCGGCTTCTGGATGCCCTGGCCGCGCGGATGCCGCTGCGCCTCGTGGCGCTCAAGGGCGGCAGCGCTCACAACGCGATCCCGCGGGACGCCTCGGCCACAGTGGCCCTCCCGAAAGCCGAACTGGAAAAAGCGGTTAAACTCGCCGCCGCGTTCGAGCAGACTGTCCGCGCCGAGTACGCCGCGGCTGAGAACACTGTTGAGATCAAGGCTGCCGGGGCCGGCCCGGCCACCGGACAGGCGGTCACAGCCGCCAGCACCCGCCGCGCCGTCGACCTTCTGCTGGCCCTGCCCCACGGGGTGGTCCGCATGAGTCTGGACATCCCGGGCCTGGTCGAGACCTCGACCAACATGGCCACGCTCAGGATCGAAAAAGGCGTGCTGCATGTGCTGAACAGCCAGCGCAGTTCGGTCACCTCGCGCCTGGCCGCCCTGTGCACCAAGGTCGAGGCCCTCTGCCGTCTGGCCGGGGCCGAGGTCGAGTTCGGCAGCGGCTACCCGGCCTGGCAGCCGGACATGCACAGCCCGCTGCTGGCGCGCTGCCAGCGGGTCTACCGGGAGCTGTTCGGACGGGAGCCCAAGGTCGAGGTGATCCACGCCGGCCTGGAGACCGCAGTCCTGGGCTCGCGCTATGCGGGCATGGACATGATCTCGCTCGGCCCGACCATCCAGAACCCGCACTGCCCGGAGGAACGGGTCAGCGTGCCCTCGATCGACGAGGTCTGGAAATTCCTGCTGGCCATCCTCAAGTCGTTCAAAGGTTGAGCTTGCAGGCATTGGCTTTCTTTGACCCGGAGAGGCGCGGCGTGCTGTGCCCCTCCGGGCTTGAAAGCTGGAATACTGACCACTCCGAAATCTTCTTAGCCAATAAATCCATTTCCCTGCAGAACCCGCGGGAGACCTCGATGCGAAAAGCCCTGTTCCTGGCCCTTGTATGTGTTCTGAGCCTGGCCCTGCCGCTGGCCGCAGGCTCGCCGGTGGATGCCCGTTGGATGAGCTTGCCGGACGGTGTCAGCGTACCGGTGCCGCCCGCGGAGCACCCGCGCCTGTTCCTGCGCGGGCGCGACCTGGAGAACCTTCGCGGCCGGGTGCAGAACCCGGTGCTGAGGCCCTACTGGGAAAACCTACAGCGCCTGGGTGAGCGCAACGCCGAGAACCGGATGATCGTGGACGCCCTGCGCTGCCTGCTCGCGCCCGATTCCGCCCTGGCCCGCCGCACTATCGACGTAGCACTGGACACCCTGGAACAGATCACCTGGAACATGGACATGGGAGATGTCTCGCGTCCCATCGGACGGATGCTGCTGGCCGGGGCCGTGGTCTACGACTGGTGTTACCCCTGGCTGACCCGCGAGGACAAGGAGGAACTGGTCGGCCATTTCATCCGTCTGGCCGGGTTGTTCGAAATCGGCTACCCGATCCGCCAGGAGGGCTCTCTGACCGGCCACCTGGGCGAGTGGATGGTCAACCGCGACCTGCTTTCGGCCGGAGTGGCAGTCTATGACGAGTACCCGGATATGTACCGCGAGGCCGCGGGCAAGATATTCCGCGATTTCATTCCCGCACGCAACTGGTTCTACCCGGGCGGGGCCTATCACCAGGGGGCGGCCTACGGGGACACGCGGTTCGGCAGCGAGCTGTACCCGCTCTGGATTTTCGACCGCCTGGGCGCGGGCAATGTCTACAACCCGGCCCAGCAGTTCGTTCCCTACCAGTGGATTTACATGCGCCGTCCGGACGGCCGCCTGCTCACGGGCGGGGACGATTTCATCTGGACCCCCAAGCTGGCCGAGATGCTCTGCGCCAGCTACTACAACGACGGCTATATCCTGGCCGACTACCTCAAGAACCCCTGGCCCTTCGAGGTGCTCAAGCACGCCAACTACCCGATGGACCAGCTTTTCATCCTGCTCTGGCTCGACCCGCAGCTCAAGCCCTGGAATATCGCCGAGCTGCCGCTGACCCGCTACTGCGGCCCGCCGTTCGGTTTCATGTACGCCCGCACCGGCTGGGAGGGCCAGCCGGTAATCTGTGAGATGAAAGTCAACGAGTACAATTTCCTGAACCACCAGCACCACGACGCAGGCGCGTTCCAGATCTACTACCGCGGGCCGCTGGCCGTGGACTCGGGTATCTACGAGGGCAATGACGGGGGCTACCTGGGGCCGCATAACGTCAACTATTACAAGCGCACCATTGCCCACAACAGCCTCCTGGTCTTCGATCCGGACGAAAAATGGATCACCGGCGGGTTCCGGAATGTAGAGAAAGTGAACGACGGCGGCCAGCGGTTCCCCAACCTCTGGCGCTCGGCCGGCACGCTGCCGGATTTCCTGGCCCGCGACTACCGCACCGGAAGCGTCCTGGGCCACTGGTTCGGGCCGAACGCGCAGACACCGGAGTTCAGCTACCTCAAGGGCGATATCACCGCGGCTTACAGCCCCAAGGCGAGCCAGGTGCGGCGCTCGTTCGTGTTCGTGAACCTGGGGGCTGCCCAGCGCGTGCCCGCGGCTCTGGTGGTGTTCGACCGGGTGACCGCCGTGGACAGCAGCTTTGCCAAATACTGGCTTCTGCACGGGATGGAGGAGCCGACCGTAACCGGCGACCGGGTGACTTTCGACCTGACCCAGCGCACCTGGAGCGGCCGTCTGTGCGACGACATCCTCCTGCCCGCGGCCTCCGGCCGCAAGGTGGAAAAAGTCGGCGGGCCGGGCCACGAGTTCGAGGTGTTCGGCCGCAATTTCCCCAGCCAGCCCGAGCACAACCCGGAGGAGTACGAGATGGGCGACTGGCGGGTGCAGGTCTCGCCGCAGACCGGCCAGGCCACCGACCTGTTCCTCAACGTGCTCCAGGTTACGGATACTGGTAACAATAACCTGCACAAGGTGGAGCGGATAGAGGCCGGGCCTCTGGTAGGGGCAACTCTGGCCGGACGCGCGGTCCTGTTCAGCCGCGACAGCGAGCGCCTGGACGGCACGCTGCGTTTCAAGCTGAGCGGCAGCGGCAAGGCCCCCCTGAAAGTCCTGGTCGCCGACCTGGCCGCCGGCAACTGGCAGGTGCGCCTGGACGGACGGGTGCTGATCCCGGTGTCCGTGGTGTGCGAGGAATCGGGAGTTCTCTGTTTTGAGGGTCCGGCCGGCTCCTATGAGCTGCGGCGGTAACACAAAAGGTGGGGGAGCGAAAATGAAAACCAGACTCGCCGGTTTAATCCTTCTGACACTGCTGCTGGTGTCTGTCACCACGGCCGCCGCACAGAACGCCTCCGCCCCGCGCCAGGAGTTGCGTGGTGTTTACATGGAGCTGAGCGCAAGCGACAGATACGGCACGTTCCCGCTGGCGCCCAACGGCCAGTGGCGTGTCCTGTTCGCCAAGCTCAAGGCCCTGGGGGTGAACGCCGTATTTCCCAACGTGGTGAGCGCGCGGGGGGCGGTCTATCCCTCGAAAGTGGTGCCCCAGGTCCCGGCGGCCCAGCGCCTTTTCAGCCCGGACCTTCTGGATGAGATCACGGATGCTGCCCACGCCGAGGGGATCGAGGTGCACGCCTGGACCATCGAGTGGTACCTGGCCCCGGACAGCACCGACCCGGAGCGCCTGGTGCACGGCCCGGACGGCAAAACGATCAACAGCCTCTGCCCCTCGCAGGAGGTGAACCGCGAGCTGATGCGACGCATGCTTACCGAGCTGGCCGATAAGTACGAGCTGGACGGTATCCTGTACGACTACATCCGCCTGCCCGAGGGTGACTACTGCTACTGCGGGCACTGCCGGGCCGAGTTCGAGAAAAGCCTGGGCCGCAAGGTTGAGGCCTGGCCCCAGGACGTGCAGGAAGGCGGTCCCCTGGCTGCTCAGTATATGGACTACCTCTGTGGCACGGTCAGCTCGTTTGTCCAGGAGATGCGCCCGCTTCTCAAAAAGGCGCGGCCGGGCCTTGTCATCTCGGCCGCGGTCTGGTGCAACGACCACAGCGCGCGCAACGAATCGGTGCGCCAGGACTGGGGCCGCTGGGTTAACGAGGGCTGGCTGGATTTCATCACCCCGATGAACTACGGCGGCAGCCCCTTCATTGCGCAGCACTACGAGCCGTTCGCGCGCAACGAGGCCGTCCAGGTGGCCGGGAAAATCCCCCTGGTGTTCAGCCAGGGAGCGTTCCAGGACACGCCCGCGGGCGAGGTGGCCCAGGTGCGCCTGGGGCGCGAGCTGGGCGGCTCCGGGGCGATCCTCTACACCCTCACCAGGAGTATCATGAGCGATATCCTGCCGGTCCTGCAACGCGAGGTCTGGGCCGAGCCGGCCGAGGTGCCGCCGTTCGGGCGCACCGGCCTGGAAATAAAGAAACGTTGAAAGCAACGGAGGAGCACGATGTACAACCTGTATCTTCTGGCCGCCCTTCAGTACAACAAGCTGAACCTGGACCGCAACACCGAGGGCCTCACCCAGGCCGAAAGCCTGGCCGCGCCGGGCGCGGGCGGCAACTGCATCAACTGGAACCTGGGGCATATTCTGGTCTACCGCGGCCGGATGCTCGAAGCGCTGGGCGGTAAGCCGGTGCTGAGCCAGGCCGAGGTGGAACTCTACCAGCGCGGCTCGTCCGCGCTCGGCCCGGACTCGAAAGAGGCCCTGCCGGTGGAGCGGCTGGTGAGCGGGCTAAAGCAGACCTGCGAGGAGCTGGAGGCACGTCTGCGCAAGCTCGACCCGTCCCAGGTCGACCGCGTTCTCGACCCGTTCCCGATCGCCCGGCCGGTGGAACATCCCACCGTGGGGACTTTCCTCAGCATGATGCTGGTCCACGAGAGCTACCACTCCGGCCAGGTCGGCCTGACACGCCGTCTGCAGGGCAAATGAGGACGGACATTCCAAGTTGCTCTGCTGTTGTCGGTGGAATCCATTAGATCAGGGGAGGTCTCGCCATGCGTCGCAGATATTTTGTCTCGGTCACAGGCACCGCCGCGCTCGGCGCGGCCCTGGCCGGCTGCAGCGGCTCCGGTTCCGGCAGCGGGCAGTCTGTCTCGCCGGTCGATACGCCGGAGGCGCGCCGCCGTTATCTGGAATCGCGGCTGGAGGAGATCTGCGACCTGGGCCCTCGGCCTATCGGCAGCCCGGCCATGCGCCAGGCGGCGGCAATTGTGGAGCGCGAGCTGCGCGACTGCCTGCCAGTGGTGGAGAAAGACCCGTTCGAGTTCGTTCGCTGGACAGTCCAGGGCGAGCCGGAGCTGACAATCGCCGGCACGCGCGTGGAGGCTTTCCCCGGCCACGGCACCTCGGGCACCGGGCCGGAGGGCCTGCGCGGTCGGCTGCGCCTCAGCAATGCCGACAGCCTGCCGCCTTTCGCCCTGGTGGACAGCCGCAGCGGCAAGGTGGCGGCCTACCTGGCGGTCTCGCAGTACGGGCTGGCCGTGCCGCGCCCCTGGTACAGCTACGGCCTTGAGTTCGGGGGGGCGCCGGTGTTCAACCTGGGCCGTCAGGACTCCGCCCTGGCCGCCGAGGCGCTGGAAAAGGGCCTGCCCGTGTACCTCAAGGACGATGTCGAGTTCGCTCCCGGCTCCGAGTGCCTGAACGTGGCGGGCCACCTTCCCGGCCGCAGCGGCCAGGAGATACTGTTCATCGCCCACCTGGACACGGTGTACAACACGCCCGGGGCCAACGACAACACGGCCTCGGTGGTCGCCATGCTGATGCTGGCCCAGGCCATGTCGCGCAAGGCCCCCCTGGAGCGGGGGATCACGTTCCTGGCCACCACGGGCGAGGAGTACGGCAAGGCCGGGGCCGAACACTACGCCCAGGTCCTGCGCCGCAGCGGCGGCTACAGCAACATCCGCTTCCTGGTCAATGTCGACTCGGCCACCTGGGGCCCGGATTTCCAGATCTACACCTCCGACAGCGAACTCTGGCAACTGGTCCAGAAAATCGACCAGCAGCTCGAGCTGCCCGGCACACCCAGGCTGTCCGGGCCGGACGGGTTCGAGCTGGACGGCAGTCCGTTCCGGGAGACCGGGGCGCGGGCGCTGTATGTCAACAGCACGGGCTACGAGCTGACCCACCTCTGGCACCGTCCCGAGGACAAGCCCGAGACCGTGCCTGTCGACTGCGTGGAGAATTTCTTCCGCCTGATGCAGGAGTACCTGACCCGGATACAGAGCATCTGAGAGTAGCCCGTTCGATGCCAATTAGTTCGTTGTTTTATTGATTTTGTTCCGCTGTGAGTTTATACTGGAGGGCGATCACGGTACTGCCGACTGCCACCCGGAGCGCCCGCATGCAATGCCTTCTTATCCTCAGCCTGGCCCTGAGCGTCATTCTGCACGGCGCGGCCGCGGCCGCGCCGGAGCCTGGCTCCGCCACCCCGGCCGACACTTTCGATTACAGCCGCCAGGAGAAGTACAACCCGCCCCTGCCCGCGGGCCTCGACACGCTGAAGCTGCCGCCCGCGTTCTTTCCCTCGCTGCCTGCGAACATAAAAACCTACCTGGAGCAGCGCGGGATAATGATCCCGCAGTGCTGGACCCGCAAGCGCGCCCACAACGTGATCCGCGGGCAGTTCACCGCTCCGGGCAGCCGGGACTGGGCCGCGCTCTGCCTGATGAACGACTCGATCTTTATCCTGGTGTTCCCGCAGGGGGATACGGTTAAGCCGATAGAATTGGCGCGGGAGAAAGTGGATAAGTGGGAG
>CAYLSM010000122.1:0-13124 GCA_964386505.1 uncultured Gemmatimonadales bacterium | reverse complement strand
GGAGACGAATATCATTTTCCTGCACCTGGCACCCCCAGCCCCGGATGCACCCGAACTCTGCCGCCGTCTGGCCGCCCTGGGCGTGCGTCTCAGCCCGGCCGGCCCGGACAGCCTGCGCCTGGTGACTAACCTGAACGTCTCAGCCGAGGACATCGACCTGACCCTGGAGGTTTTCTCCAAGGCGCTCAAAGGGGCCTGAGCCTTACAAAAGAGGCTCACAGGGTCAAACAAGGCTGGAAAAAGTTCTCGATGATGGATGATAAAACAAGGGGCCGCCCCGCGGTGGGCGGCCCCTTCCCCTAATTCCCATCATCTATATAAAAAGCCTGTCCAGCAGGCACCCTCTCATTTCAAAACACGCAGACGGATATTCCCGCCCGAGGTGCGCAGGGTCAGGGCCGGTCCGCCCTGTCCCAAGGTGCCCTCCATCCTTCCGCGCTCCGTATCGTACACCTTGACCGGCAGGTCGGATTTCACGCTGCCGCCGCTGGTGCGGGCCGAAAGCTCGGCCGAGATCGACTCCGGCACGCTCAACTCGATATTGCCACCGCTGGTGTGCAACTCGCAGGGTTTCGAGGGCTGACCACGCAGGCAGGCCATGACGTTGCCGCCACTGGTCCTGGCGTTCAGGCTGCCCTCGATGCTGTCGGCCTGGATGCCCCCGCCGGAGGTTTTCAGGTAGCAGTCGCCTCGGACCGCCACGGCCGTGACATCTCCGCCGCTGGTGGTCAGCTCGCAGTCACCCTGGACATGCTCAGCCGTGACATCTCCACCCGAGGTGGTGGCCGTGAGCGGGCCGTTTACCAGGTCCGCCCTGACATCGCCGCCCGAGGTGCGAAGGCTCAGGCTGCCTGTCATCCGCTCGGCCGTGACATTGCCGCCCGAGGAGCGCAGGCTGGTCTCGCCCTCGATCCCCGTACCCTCCACATCCGATCCGGAGGAGGAGGCCTGTACATTGAATCGTTCCGGCACCTCCACATCGATCCGCAGGCGCCCGTTGAAAGAGCGGTTTTTCAAAAAATTCAGGAACCCATGCTCATCCGGCGCTTTGCCGTAGACCTCCACCCGGTTGCCGTCCTGACGGAAAGTGAACTCGATCCTGTCCGCGAGGTCACGGTCCGATTCGATGTGGACCTTGACCTGGGAGGCGGCTGTCCCGCGCAGACTGACCTGGCCGAAACCGGTTTCCAGGATCAGTTCTCCGCCGGGCTGCACGCTGAACGTGCGGTCGATGGTTTTCTGAGCGTGCAGCGGGCAGAGGCTCAAATTGATAGAAAGCAGCACTACAGCGGCGATTACGCAAGATTTGTTCATCCTGTCCTCCGGGAACGGTTTGAATTTGCGGGACTCATAACCGTTGAGACGACAGGATCGCGAATATGGTTTCAAGAAAATCACCCGGCTGGATATCCTTTTCGATCAAGGTTCTTGCCAAGCCGGGCAAAGGCTGTTACTTTTTCAGCCCAGCCGCAAGCAAGGCTGGCCCGCAGCAACGGAGAGGTGTCCGAGTGGTTGAAGGAGCCGGTCTCGAAAACCGGTGTCGGCGTAAGTCGACCCAGGGTTCGAATCCCTGCCTCTCCGCCATTTTATTTGTCCCCAGGCAGCACTGCAACGCAGTAATTCCCGACTTAACAGGCCTGTTGCGCTCTGAAAGCTCCAACGTTAAAAATTTTGCCGGGTTTGCGAAACAATTTGCATCGGTCCTCCGTTAGAACAATCCGGAAAACCCTGCACATTTTGTCTGGATATTTTGGGTGTATGAAGATAGATTTAAATTGAAAATTTATTATATTGTATACGGCAAATCCCCGAAGAGTGTAGCAATGCGGAACAATCCGGCTTAGTGAATGTTCCGCTCGATATAGAGTTTGAAGCCCGGGCCGCGCCAAGCGGAGAGTGTATGGGTCGGGATCGCCGGCAGTGCGGCGGTTCCCGGGGCTCTGAGCCGGCACGGGCCAATTCGATAGACGTCGCTCTTGCATAAGAGCAATTCTCCACAAACGTTCACTCTATAGAGCAAGCTCTGGGGAAAAGCACATGAACGACTATCTGGTGGCTCTACTGCTGGGGTTTTCTTTCGGGAATCTCTGGCTTTGCGCTCTGCTGGTGTTCTCGCTGCAGAATACCAACCGCGCTACCTGCGGCGGCTACCTGCTGGGCCGGGTGCTGGCCATCCTAATCCTGTCCCTGGCCGTGGCGGCCCTGGGCAAGGTGATTACAATCGACAAAGGCGTGATCAATATCTCCTCCGGGGTGCTGCTGATCGGGTTCAGTGTCTACCTGGCCGCCACCCACATGTACAGCTGGGTCCCGCCCTGGAAGAAAGCCCGGCCCGCGCACGCCGAGGGAGAGGACGGTTGCGGCCACGATTGCAAGAGCTGCCCGACCATGGGGCATCACGACTACATGAGCGCGTGCAGCGCCTGCGGCGATGACAAGGTCTGCTCGGCCGAGGAGCCCGAGGTCGAGGCCCTCACCCGTCAGGCCCGTGTGGTCTGGCGCCGCGAGGTCAAGGAGAAGAAGCTTTCCGGTTTCGCGGTCGGCATGGCGTTGGGCGCGCTGCGCGGATCCACCCTGTGCACCAAGCTGCTGATTCTGGTGCCCCTGCTTCTTAGCGCCTCGATGTTCAAAGCATTTGGAATCGGGCTGTCGTTCAGCCTGTCCTCCTCGATCTATCCGCTGCTCGGTTTCGTGGTCGGCGCGTTCGCTCTCAAGCTCATCAAGTACAAGCGCTGGCTTTTCGGGATCAGTTGCGCGCTGATGATCGTGGCCGGAATCCAGTACCTGATCAACGGCATCCAGTTCTACCACCTGGTCTGAACAGAACCGCGAAACTGAGCACGACGCCCGAACCTTGCCCGGACCTCGTGTCCGGGCAGTTTATTACTGCTCAAGGAGAGGATAAAAAGTGCAGACAGTGACGGCGGCGGGACGGTTGGCCGGGGTGTTGCTCCTGCTTACGGCCGTGACTTTCGCTTGCGGCGGACGGGGTAAAGAAGGTGCCGGTAAGACTGCGAGTGTTGTGAAACGCGATTTCGCTGCAACCGTGCTGGCCACCGGATCGATCACTGCCAAGGTGGGGGCTGAGGTACGGGTGGGGGCAAGGGTCTCGGGAAAGGTCCAGCGCCTGCGAAGCAATATCGGCGACCAGGTGAAAAAGGGCGATGTCATCGCCGAGCTGGACAAGGCCGACCTCGAAGCTAACGTGGTTCAGCGGGTGGCCGAGCTTGAGATTTCCCGCTCCAGGCTCGCCTCACTCGAAAAGCTCCAGCCCATGCAGATCGAAAAGGCCCGCGCGGACGTGGCCAAGTGGGAGGCCACGGTCTCGCTGGCCGAAAAGGACCTCCAGCGCAAGAGCGACCTGCTCAAGGATGAGCTGGCCTCGCAGCAGGACGTGGACGACGCGCGCGAGCAGCTCGAGGTCGCAAAGGCCGAACTGGCGTTCTCGCGCGAGAGCCTGCGCCTGATCGAGACCCAGTACCCCGAGGACCTGTCCCAGGCAGCCAAGGATGTCGAACGGGCCAAGGGCGCCCTGGACAACGCCCGCGCCACTCTTTCCTACACCACCATCACCGCTCCCATCGACGGTGTAGTCGGTTCGGTCTCCACCCAGGAGGGCGAGACCGTGGCCGCCGGTTTCAACGCCCCCACTTTCGTCACCATCATCGACCTGACCCGCCTGGAGGTTGACGCCTACGTGGATGAGGTCGATATCGGCAAGGTCAAGACCGGCCAGAAAGGCTCATTCAGCGTGGACGCGTTCCCGGGGCGGGAGTTCGAGGGCGTGGTGAGCGCGATTTACCCCAAGGCCGTGATCCAGGAGAACGTGGTTTACTACATCGTGGTGCTGGATATAACCGGCGACTATGAGGGCCTGCTGCGGCCCCAGATGACCGCCAGCGTGACCCTGACCCTCGAGGACCGTCCCGGAGTGCTGGCTGTCCCGGCCCGCGCCGTGCAGCGCGACCGCGGCCGCAACGTGGCCTGGGTGGTGGGAGAGGACAGCAAGCCAGAGCGGCGCGAGATCGCCGTGGGCTGGCGCGATGGCCAGTGGCTGGAGGTTGTCAGCGGCCTGAGCGAGGGCGAAAAGGTGCTGATCGAGGCCCCGGCCTCGGCGGCTCCCGCGGGTGGAGGCAACCGTGATTGAGCTGCGCGACATCGAGAAAACCTATTACAGCGGCGAACTGTCGACCCCGGTCCTCAAGGGGCTGTCGTTCACTGTCCAGCCCGGCGAGTACGTGGCGATCATGGGCCCCTCGGGCAGCGGCAAGACCACGCTGATGAACATTCTGGGCTGCCTGGACAAGCCCAGCGCGGGCAGCTACAAGCTGGACGGGGTTGAGGCGGTCAGCCTGGATGACGACAGCCTGTCGGCCCTGCGCAACAGCCGGATCGGTTTCGTTTTTCAGCTCTTCCACCTTCTGGAACGCACCAGCGCCTTGGAGAACGTGCTTCTGCCGCTGATCTACGCCGAGCATTACCCCCAGGATGCCGAGATGCGGGCGCGCAAGGCGCTCGATGCGGTCGGCCTGTCCGGGCGGCTGGACTACAAACCCAACCAGCTCTCGGGCGGCGAGCAGCAGCGAGTCGCAATCGCCCGGGCGCTGATCTCCAATCCGGCCCTGATCCTGGCCGATGAGCCCACCGGCAACCTTGATTCGGCCTCCGGGGCCGAGGTCCTGGCGATCTTCGACCGTCTGCACAGCGAGGGCCGCACTATCGTGATAATCACGCACGACCAGTCCGTGGCCGAACGCGCCGGCCGTATCCTGACCCTGCGCGACGGCCGGATTACAGGCGAACAGGTGGTGCGGGGCGGCGGCAAAGAGGGTGAGGTGAAAGGGTGAAAGCCTTGCGGGTGGCCCTGGAGGGTGCGCGTGCTCTCAATCAGAACCGGCTGCGCACGCTGCTGATGATGGCCGGCACAGTGGTGGGCATCGCCGCGCTGCTGGTGATCATGGCTGTGGGCAAGGGCACGGAGCGGGGTGTCCTCACCCGGGTGAACAACTGGGGAACCCGGGCGATCATGGTGCTTGCGGGTGGGGGAAAGGACCTCCCTCCGCCCGATCTGACCGTGACCACGCTGCTGCTTTCGGATGCCGAGGCAATCCGCCGCGAGGTGCCGGGTCTGGACATTGTCACCCCCATGGCCTGGAGTTTCCGCATGGGGGTCAAATACGAGACCGAGCAGATACAATGCGTGCTCTGGGGCGTGGAGCCGGACTGGCATGAGGCATACGCCTGGTACATGGAGCAGGGCGACCCGATCTCGGCCGAGGACGTGGCCACGCTGAACCGTGTATGTCTGATCGGCGCCACGGTCAAGCGCGACCTGTTCGGCGATGAGGACCCGGTGGGTAAGCGACTGTACATCAACCAGGTGGCCCTCACGGTCAAGGGCGTGCTGGAGGCCAAGGGCACCAGCCCCGGCGGCGGTGATTTCGACAACCGGGTGGTACTGCCCATCACCACCGCCATGCGCCGCGTGCTGAACGTGGACTATGTCGGGGCGATCCGCATCCAGACCTCCGACCCGGAGCGCATGGCCGAGCAGGCCGAGCAGATACGCCAGCTCATGCACGAGCGGCACCATATCACGCCGCCCGAGGAGGATGATTTCCGGATCGTCACCGCCCTGGCCATCGCCGACATGGCGCGGGGCATCTCGCGCACCCTGACCTGGCTGCTGGTGGCCCTGGCCGTGCTCAGCCTGGCTATCGGCGGCGTGGTGCTGATGAACATCCTGCTGGTCTCGGTGGGCGAGCGCACGCGCGAGATCGGGCTGCGCCGGGCCCTGGGGGCCAGCCGGCGCGACATATTCAACCAGTTTCTGACTGAGTCCCTGGCCGTGACCCTCTCGGGGATGATCCTGGGCAGCCTGATCGGCTGGGGAGTGTGCCTGGTGCTGGAGCGCCTGGCCGAGCAGATCAAGCTCAACGTGATGGTTTCCTGGGAGCCGTTCGTGCTGGGGGCGGTCACCGCTCTGGCCGTGGGGGTGATATTCGGGGTGCAGCCCGCCCTGCGCGCGGCGCGCCTCAATCCGTCGGAAGCCCTGCGATGAAGCTGTCACGCAACCTGATGCTGTCGCTCGAAATCCTGGCCGCACACCGGCTGCGGACTTTTCTGAGCGTGACCGGAATCGTGGCCGGTGTGGCGGCGGTGGTTGTAATGGTATCGGTGGGACGGGGAGCGGAAAAAAAGATCCTGTCCATGATCGAGAGCATGGGCACCAACCTGCTGATAGTCAACGCCGGCCAGACCAAGATCGTGGCCGGCCGTCAGCGCCAGGTGGACATGGTGACCTCGCTCACTCCGGCCGATGCCGAGGCCATTGCCGCGGAATGCCCCTCGGTGGCGCGCGCCTCGGCGGTGATCAGCCGTAGGCTGGCCACGCGCTGGCAGGCCGGACTGGTCAACACCACAGTGATCGGGATGAGCGCGGATGGGTTCGCGATCCGCAAGATCACCCTGGCGGCGGGACGGTTTTTCGATGATGGCGAGAGCCGGGCCCGTCGGCGCGTGGCTGTGCTCGGACCGACCGCGGCGCGTAACCTGTTCGGCGAGCTGGATCCGGTGGGGCAGAATTTCAGGATCGGCCGTGTGCCGTTCGAGGTGATCGGCCTGGCCGCGGCGCGCGGGATGGACATCAACGGGACGGACCTGGACGATGCGGTGATTGTGCCGCTGGAGACCGCCATGCTGCGGCTCTACAACGTCCCGTACCTGGAGAGCGTGTACGTGCAGGCCCGGGATGCCGGGCCTGCTCTGGCCTCGGCAGAGCGTGAGATCTCCGACCTTCTGCGCATACGGCACCGCCTGCGCGCCCGGCCGGACGATTTCACGATCCAGAACCAGGCCACGCTTCTAAACACCCAGCGTGAGACCACCCGCTCACTGACCCTTCTGACCGGAAGCGTGGCCGCCATCTCGCTGCTGGTCGGCGGAGTGGGCATCCTGGCGGTGATGCTGATCTCGGTGCGTGAGCGTCGGCGCGAGATCGGCCTTCGGCGTGCCGTGGGCGCCCTGCGCACCGACATCCGCAACCAGTTCCTGCTGGAGGGCGCGCTGGTTGCCTGCGGCGGCGGATTAATAGGAATTGTGCTGGGCATGGTCATCGCTCTGGTTGTATCGCTGGCCGGTCTGCGTGCGGTGTCGCTTTCCTGGAGCGCAGCCGGGCTTGGTTTCGTGTTCTCGGCTTCGGTCGGACTGGTATTCGGACTTTACCCTGCGGTGCGCGCTGCGGCGCTCGAACCGATCAACGCGCTCCGGGCGGAATGATAAACAGTCAATCGAACCCCTGAGAAGGGGAGGTCCAAATGAAAAGGACAACTGCTTTCTCAGTCGCGGCTGCGGGGCTGATGCTGCTGTGCGGTCTGGTCCTGGACGCTGCGGCCCAGTCGTTCGTTGTGCCGATCTACGCCAAGAAATCAGCGGCTGCTCCGGTCCGCCTGGCGGCCAATGTCGACACCACCTATGTCGAGGATTTCAACGAGGACGGTGTGGTGGACCTGCAGGACGTGATCTGGCTGAGGCGCAACGGGATGGTGGATTCGATGCACACGCGCTGCGATTACCTCCGGGACGGGCGTTTCGACCTGCTGGATGTGATGAACCTGATGGTCAACATCCGCCTGGGGAACCTGACCATGGTGATCCGGGGCAATGGCGTATACCCGCTGATGGGCCGTGTGATGGATGGGGCGGTCGGCCTGAGCGGAGTGCACATTTACGTGCGCGGGACCGAGCTTGACACCGCGCTCCTGACCAACACCCTCGGCATGTTCCGTCTGGAGGGAATGAAAAACGGCGATTACGTGGTCCGTGCCGCCCGCGGCAATTACAAGATCAACCCGGACAGCCTGAACGTGACGATCAAAGGCGACTCACTGATGATCCCCGATATAATGGCGGTCTACTCCGGGTACGGCGTGCTGGGCAAGGTGACGTTGGATTCGGTGGGTCTGCCGATGGTCAGTATGCGGATCAAGGGCGGGACTGTCGATACGGCAGTGGTCACGGACGGGGCGGGCAAATACAGGATTATCGGCCTTTTGGCCGGCACTTATGTCCTGCGTCCCTCGCTTCAGTATTACACTTTCACGCCGGACAGTATGGTGCTTGTCGTGGGCGCCGGACAGACAGTAAGCGTGCCGGATATCAAGGCCAAGTTCAACAACCCGACCCAGATCACGCTGCGCAAGATCAGCGGGCGGATAACCTGCTCCTCGGGTGGCATAAGCAACATCCCGGTGTACCTGTTCGACGGGTCCGGGAAATCGATTCACACTCTGTCCGATCAGACCGGGTCCTTCTATTTCCTGGTGCCTGACGGCAAGTACACGATCCTGCCCTTCGCCTATATCGGATATGCCTACAACCCGGTCAGCTATGAGGCTACGGTTGCGGGTTTCGACGTGGCCGGGGTTATGTTCTTCATGTACGGAGTGGAGAGTCCCGTGCCGTTCTGAGCAGTGCTCAGTTGCCGTAGTTGGAAAGATCGCGGCCCACGCTGCGGCTCAGGGCCGACAGGGCGGTGTGATAGTCGTAGACCGAGTTGATGTAATTGACCTCGGCCTGGATGAAGTCGGCCTGGGCCTTGCGCACCTCGACCATGTTGGCCGAGCCCAGGGTGTAGCTGCGGCGCTCCAGTTCCAGGGACTGGGCGGCCAGGTCGCGGCTTTCGGCCAGGGTCAGGTTCTGCTCATACAGACGCTCCAGTTCCAGGCAGCCCAGGCGCACGTCCCGCGCCACCTCCAGACGGGTCTTTTCGATCGTGTACCTCAGGTTGTTGGCGTCCGCCTGCGTGTAGCGGTTCTGCCTGAAGCGCGCGAACCCGTCCAGGATGCTCCAGTTGAGCAGCATACCCACCTGCGCCCCGCTCGACTCACGCGGATGCATCCGGAACCCGTCCGAACTGCGCGAATACCCCACTGTGGCCTTGACTGTGGGCAGGTAAGCCAGCCGTCCCATCCAGAGATTGTTGCGCTGCTGACGGTACTGCAGCTCCAGGCTCACAAGGGAGGGATTGTGCTGGACCGCTTCCTCCACCAGACTTTCCACCTCCAGCACCGGCTCCTCCACCCGGAACTCGTCCACCAGGGTGAACGCACTGTCCAGACCCCCGCCCACGGCCAGGTTAAGGTTTTCACGGGCCGCGGCCAACTGGTTTTTATACTGAAGGTACAGCAGTTGCTCGTTCTGAAGGTCGATCCGGGCCTGCAGCACGTCCAGCTTGGTCACCTCGCCCACTTTCAGCCGCGCCTCGGTCTGACGGAGCTGCTCCTTGAGCTGGCCCACCTGCTCATCCGAGGCGTGTGTCAGGTGCTGCTGACGAAGGACATCGAAATAGGCGGAGCGCACGTTGTCCGCCACCTGAAGCTCCATGCCGCGAAGGTCACTGCGGCGCTCCCGGCGCAGGAAAAAGGCGTTGCGCAGCCCGAAATACATCTGGGCCTGGTTGAACACGTTGTACGACAGGCCCATGGTCGACGAGCTTGCGTCGGACAGGAGTGAGGTGCGCTGAAGGTTGCCCTGGAAATCACGATAAGAGCGGGACTGGCTGTTCTGGTTGATTCCGTAGGTGGTGAACATCGCCGGTGAGAACAGCCCCCAGGCCATGGCCATGTCGCCGAAAGCGGCCCGCAAGTTCTCCTGGGCGATCTTGTAATCCTGGTTGCCGCCCAGGGCCAGGTCGATGCATTCTCGCAGGGTGAGGGCCTGATGCTCTCTGGCCGCGGCTTCGGTCTTTTTGCCACCGAGCAGGTGAAAGAAAGCGAGGTTGTAATCATGGTAGAACGGGACTGGGGATTCGAGCAGTGAGGGGTGCGGTAAAGTTCCGAGCGGCAGGGACTCCTCGTTCAGGGAATCCTCGGCCCGCGAAAGGCCGGCCGTGCATACCAGGGCAACTGCCATCCACCACGCCATCCGCCTGACTGCAACACTCGATCCTGGCCACATCGCGTCTTGTCCTCCGCTTGCATTCCCCGGGCGGCTGATCGCGCGGCCGCGGGTTAACCGTGAATGGGTCTGGAAATGGTCCAGGTACACCTGCAAATATACAACATCCGCCGTGAAAACGGCAAAGCTTTCTCAACCTTTCAAGCGGGTTGTTTTTCCCGGTGAGCCGCGCGCCACGGACCGGGACGGACATACAAAAACATTGCGGAACCGCAGTTCTTGGGCGTATCCTGTTCCATTCCGTCGAATCCGAGTCCGGTTCACTCTTTCTTCGAGGCGCACGATGAGTTTTCGGTTGAAAATATCGGTCAATCCGGGTGTCTGCCTCGGGCGCGTGGCCCGGACAGCGTCCCTGTGGCTGGCTGTCCTGACAGTATTCCCTGTGCTGTCGCAGGCGGCCCTGACCGTGGAGCGACAGTGCGGAAATCTCCGTATTGATAACGGAACAGTACGCCTCTGCGTTACGGAAAGGCTGCAGATATCGGCCGGACTGTCCGGATCGGTGGGAAGCTCCAGCCTGACTGCGGCCCAGCCCGCCGACCCATCAGCGTTCCACCTGGTGGCCGGCCGGATACCGATAACCTTGTTCAACGCCAGCCTGGACAGCGTGCAGCGCGAGCCGGTCCGGGACGAGTTCGGCCCGGGCGAGCGGATCGTGATCATCGGGCAGGGCGGCTATGCCGGTGCGCTCTACAACGAGCTGAGCCTGGAGCAGCGCCTGGAGCTGACTTTCTACGAGCGTTTCCCGGGCGCGGTAATCTGCCGGGCGCGTTTCCGCAACACCGGCGGCGAGCGCTTGGAACTGGACCGCACTGTGGCCTGCTGCCTGCGTCTGGACCGCCGCCAGGTCGACCCGGGGGAGAAGCCCTGGCGCCTGGCCTCATTCCAGGGCGGGGCGACCCGCTGGGGCGAGGACTACTCGCTGGTGTGGCTCGACCGCGAGTTCGAGCGCAGCAATTTCATGGGCGCAGGCCCCCTCAACGGACGTGACATGATCGGCGGCGGCGTGCCCCTGGTCGATCTCTGGGCTCCGTCCTGCGGCCTGGCCGTGGCCAGCGCCGAACCCTGCCAGCAGTGGATATCTCTTCCCGTGCAGGTGCTGGCGGACGGGCGGGTGGAGGTGAGTATCACCCAGGCCCCGGAGGCCCGTTTCGGCCAGCGCAGCGTGCTTGACCCGGGGGACACGCTTTCGACCATCCGCTGTCTGATCCTGCCGCACCATCTGGATTTCCACGACCCGCTGCGCGAGCTGGCCAGCGTAATCCGCGCACAGGGTGTGGCGATCCCCGAAACCTCGGCCCCGCTGGCCTATGAGCCGTACTGGAAAAGCTGGGGTTTCGGATTCGATTTCACTCTGGACAAAATCTACAGCGCCCTGCCCGTGCTGCGCCGGGTCGGGGTGCTCTGGGCCAACCTGGATGACGGCTGGTTCGTGCACTATGGTGACTTGGACCTCAATCCCGCACCGGGCAAGTTCCCCCGCGGTGAGGCCGACATGCTGGCTTTCACGCGGCGCGTGCACCGCGAGGGTTTCCGCACCAGCCTCTGGTGGTACCCGCAGGGCGTGAGCCCGGACAGCCGTCTGGCCACCGAGCACCCGGACTGGCTGGTCGCGAACCAGGACGGCACCCGGCCGCTGTCCAAGCGCGGGCTCTACTATCTCTGCCCGGACTACGCCCCCTGCCGTGAGTTCATCCAGGGCTGGACCCAGAAAATCCTGCACGACTGGGACTACGACGGCCTCTACCTGGACTGCTCGGACCAGAGCGCCACCCCGCCCTGCTTCAACCCGGCGCACCACCACGGCAACCCGCTCGAATCGTTCCAGCGCCAGCCGGAACTCTACCGCGTGATCTGGGAGACCGCCCAGCGGCTGAAGCCCGGCTGCCCGGTGGAGGTTTGTATCTGCAGCATGCCCCACGATCCGTTCAAGATGCCGTTCTACAACGTGGCGAACACCTCCGACCCGGTGAACCTGTATCAGGTGCGGCGACGGATCAAGGTGGAGAAAGCTTTCCGCGGCGGGACATTCTGCGTGGGCGACTGCTACCAGGTGCCGGAGGACGAGTGGGAGGGCTTCTCGGTGCCCGAGTCGTTTGAGAGCGCGCTGGGCGCCGGGGCGCAGGTGACCACCTTTTTCACCGACCTCGACCCGGCCCAGGAGCGCACCTGGAAACACTGGATCGCCAGGTACCGCGAGCTGATGCTGGCCCGGGGCGAGTACCTGAACCTTTACGATCTGGCCTGGGACAAGCCCGAGGCGCATGCTGTCAAGAAGGGCGACCGGCTGTACTACGGTTTCTTCGCCGACCAGTGGAGCCGCTCCAGGCCGCTCAGCCTGCGCGGGCTGGACACCGGCCGCACCTACCGGGTCTACGACTGGGCCCGCGGCCGGGAGCTGGGACAGGTGCGTGGCGACAACCCCGTGCTTAACGTGGCTTTCAAGGAATCCCTTCTGCTGGAGGTAACACCGCTGAAATGAACAGAGACAGTGTCGAGACCGCCCTCCCGGTCGAGGATTTCTCCCGCCGCCGGGTGCTTGACGCCCTGGCGCACCGTGAGCCGGACCGCGTGCCAATAGATTTTTCCGGCCACCGTTCCTCCGGGATCAGCGCCATAGCCTACGCCCGCCTGCGCGACTATCTTGGCCTGCCCGCCAGTCCTGTCCGGGTCTACGACCCGGTCCAGCAACTGGCCGTGGTCGACCCGGACCTCCTCGACCGTTTCGGCGTGGACACGATCGAGCTGGGCCGCGCGTTCGCCAACGCCGATTCCGACTGGGCCGACTGGGTGCTGCCGGATGGCACCGTCTGTCAGATGCCGGTCTGGGCCCTGCCCGAGCGCACGACCGAGGGCGGCTGGACCCTGCGCGCATCGGATGGGCTGCCCATCGCCGCCATGCCGGCCGGGGCGCTCTATTTTGAGCAGACGCATTTCCCGCTGCAGGAGACATTCGGCTGCCCGGAGCGGGCCGGGATCGAGGCCGCGTTCGACCACTGCATGTGGACCGCGGTGGCCTCGCCGCCAGGGCCGCTGGCCGTTGGGCCGGAAGGCGTGCTCAACCTGGCCGGGGGGGCGGCCGGCCTGCGGAAGCACAGCGGACGGGCGATTGTCGGGCTGTTCGGCGGCAACCTGCTGGAGATCGGCCAGTTCTTTTTCCGCCACGA
>CAYLSM010000121.1:0-13254 GCA_964386505.1 uncultured Gemmatimonadales bacterium | reverse complement strand
TGGCGCCAGCGTCTGGTCAAGTACGAGCGCCAGACCGGACGTCTCCTGTTCGACCAGGACAGCCTGCCGGCTTTCCCCGGCACCCCGGCCGCGGATATGATCACCGGCGTGCCCACCTACGCCAGCGACCGCTCGCGCGGCCTGATCTACCTGATAACCTACGGCAACATGGTGCTCTCGTTCCAGCCCCAGCGCCGCGGGATCGGTCCGGTGCGCGCCCTCGGCCCCACCCTCGACCGTCCCAAGCTGCCACCGCCGGGCTACAGTCCCAACCTGGCCATGGCCGACAACGGGCGGCTGTATTATTTCGTGGGCGGGCACGGACGCTACGCCGTGCGCGACACCACCCTGCTGGTGGAATTCGATCCTGTCACCCGGAACAAACGCGTGGTCCTGCGCTTCCCGGTTTCCGAAATCAGCGAGGTCACCGGCTGCGATGTCAAGGACAGCCAGGGGAACCTATATTTCGCCGGACGGCGCTACAGCCGTGAGGCGGAGAATGTCGGGGAGTCCGGGGCCAGCCGGCCTTTTATGATTATTTTCAATCCGCAGAGGGAGGTAGTTAGATGAAGAATATCGTCCGTGGTCTGAGCGCGGCAGCCCTGGCCCTGGCCGTGGTTGCAGTCCCGCTGGCCGCCCAGTACACCTTTTTCAAACCCAGCGGTTCCTATGCGGTGGAGGTCTCGCTGGAGAACGCCGGCGGCGGGCGGCTGCGGCTGCCGATCTACCGCAACGCCATCACCTCGCTCATCGCCCAGGGCGACTACGCCATCGGCGGCACCAGCGCCAAGGAGGGGTTGAGCCCGTTCCTGTTCGCGGTCTCGCTCAAGAACCGCAGCCTGGAGACCGCGCTTGACCTGTCCCAGGCGATCCCCGGACAGCGCGCCATCACCAGCGGGTTCTGCCGCGGCGCCGCGGGGGCGCTCTACGCCGGCACTCTGGCCGACACGCCGGACGGCAACGGCCACCTGCTCAAGATCAATTACACGGGCGGCAAGTTCAAGGTCCAGGACCTCGGCACTCCGGTGCCGGGCGAGGGTGTGTTCTCGCTGGCCATTGATCCGGCCCGGGGACGGCTCTACGGGATAAGTTTCCCCTCGGGCAAGTTCTTCTTCTACGAAATCCCCACCACCCGCACCCGGGTGCTGGAGGAGACCCAGCTCAGCCGCCGCGACCAGGCCTACTACCACCACGAGTACTCGCTGGAAACCGAGGACGTGCTCAGCCGCGCCCTGGCCGTGGACCGCAAGGGACGGGTCTATGGCAGCCGGCCGGTCAACCGTCTGTTCCGCTACGACCCGGCCACGGACAAGTTCGAGGCCCTGGGCGAGCTGCCCGAGGTCTGGGGCCGCAAGGCCCTGGGACGGGTGGATGCCTGGGCCGTGGCCCCGGATGGCGCCCTGTTCGGCGGCAACGCCGGGGACGGCCAGCTGTTCAAGGTCGATCCGGCCAGCGGCAAGGTGGTCAACCTGGGTAAGCCGGTCATGATGCCCCGGATCAAGGGTCTGGCGTTTGCCGCGGATGGGAAGCTCTACGGGGTGGCCGGCTCCGCCCCGGGCTATGCTCACCTGTTCTCCTACGATCCGAAAAGCGGCGATTTCGAGGACATGGGCAACCCGGATTTCCCGCTTGTCGTTCCCGAGTTCGCCGGAGAACTGGCCTGGCGAGGCTATCAGTTCGCCACGGTCGCGGTCACGGAGGACGGGACCCGGGTCCTTCTGGGCGAGGAGGAAAGCCAGAGCCAGTTGATGGTTTTTCCTGTTAAGTAAAAGCACGCTGCTGAAACAAAATTGCGCGGGGCCGCATTTTTTGAGGCGGCCCCTTTCTTTTACCCTGTTTTATTACAATATTTAACTTACTTTCATTGATTCAATCTGATTGGAGGTCTCAGAAGCCCCAGCCTCAAACAGTGGATACCTTTTCACCAGGAAAACGTTCATGGACTTGTCTTTCGATGAGTACCGGACTCTGGTCGAGCAGGCCCCGATCCTGATCTGGCGTTGCGGTCTGGATGCCAAATGCGACTATTTCAACCAGCGCTGGCTGGAGTTCACCGGGCGCAGCCTGGGGCAGGAACTGGGCGACGGCTGGGCTGAGGGGGTCCATCCCGAGGATTTCCAGGGTTGCCTGGATATTTTCCTGACCAGTTTCTCCGCCCGGAAGCCGTTCCGGATGGAGTACCGCCTGCGCCGTAATGACGGCGAGTACCGCTGGATTGAGGACACCGGGACGCCGTTTTGCGGCCCCGGGGGCGCTTTCGCCGGGTATATCGGCAGCTGTGTCGATGTCACCGAGCGTGTGCTGGCCCAGGACGAGCTTAAAAAGATTCATGACGCCGAGATATCCACCCTCAAGAAACTCCTGCCTATCTGCGCCGGCTGCAAGAAAATCCGCAACGATCAGGGCTTCTGGGAACAGGTCGAGGACTATTTCAGCCGTCACTCCGAAACCCTGTTCACCCACGGCCTCTGCCCGGACTGCATGCGAAAACTATACCCCCAGTACAACGCCAAGACCGCCGTCAAGCAATTCAAAATTGGTCAGCAGTGACAGCGTCCTGCGACTCCGTCTGATGAACTGCATCCTCCACGGGCCGCGTGGCGCACTTGCCCCGGCCCCGTGTCCGTGCTATACTTTCACTGTGCTTGACTGATTTCCCCCGCCGGGACAACCTCGGAGACTGGGTTGAACTCGATGCCAATCCGGGCCTGTCTGATTGCTTTCGCCGCGCTCCTGCTCACGCAGGCCGCCGGCTGCCGTCACACCCCCGCCTGCAATGTCCTGCTCCTGACCCTCGACACCACCTGCCGTGACCACCTGGGCTGCTACGGCGACAGCGCGGCGCGCACCCCGGTCCTGGACAGCCTGGCCGCGGATGGAGTGCGTTTCTCCCGCTGCTGGAGCGTGGCCCCGGTCACCCTGACCGCCCATGCCAGCATCCTGACCGGCCTCTACCCGCCCACCCACGGCGTGCGTGACAACGGCCTCTACCGTCTGGGCGAGAGCGTGCCCACCCTGGCCGCGTCCCTTGGACAGGCCGGCTACAACCCGGCCGCGGTGGTGGCGGCCTACGTGCTGGCCTCCCGTTTCGGGCTGGCCCGCGGGTTCACGCGCTATGATGAGCGTTTCCCGGCTCCCTCGGGGCGCGCCGCCGGGTTTGTCGTGGAGCGGGATGCGGATGCTGTCAGCGCCGCCGCCCTGGAGTACCTGGAATCCCTGGGCAATAACGAGCCTTTCGCCCTCTGGCTGCACTATTACGACCCCCATGCCCCCTACGCGCCGCCCGCACCATTCGACTCGCTGTTCAGGAAGACCCCATACGACGGCGAGGTGGCGTACATGGACAGCCGGATCGGAGAGGTCATCGGCTGGCTCAAGCGCAGCGGGCGCTACGATAACACGCTCATCCTGGCCGTGGCCGACCACGGTGAGGCCCTGGGCAGCCACGGCGAGCCGACCCACGGCATCTTCCTCTACAACCCGACCCTGCTCGTGCCGCTGATTGTCAAGCTCCCGCACGGCGAGGCCGCCGGAGAGGTGGTGGACGCGGATGTAAGCCAGGTGGATATCCTGCCCACTCTCCTCGATTACCTGGGTCTGCCCGTTCCCCCCGGCCTGCCCGGGCGAAGCCTCCTGCCCGCCGCCCGGGGTGCGGAGCCTCCCACGCAGCGCACGTTCTATTTCGAGACCTGCCTGACCGAGGACTCGTTCGGCTGGAGCGCCCTATTCGGCTGTGTGCACGGGGATGAAAAGTACATCCTCGCCCCGGAGCCGGAGCTGTACGACCTGGCTGCCGACCCGGAGGAGGCGAACAACCTGGCCGTAACCGACAGCGTCGCCCTGCTTGCGGCCGAGGCGCGTTTCACCCGCCTGGAGCGGGACCTCCAGCCACACGGTGCGCCGCCCTCCAGCGGCCTGGCCCTGGATGCCGAGAACGCCCAGCGCCTGCGCGCCCTGGGTTATATCTCGGGCAGCCTGCCCGGCGCCTCCCGCGACCGGGCTGTCCGCCCCGACCCCAAAACCATGCTGCGTAACCTGGGCAGTTTCCTCACCGGCGTGATGCAGGAGGCCGAGGGCGACTACGGCGCGGCCCTGGAGTCCTTCGGCCGCGCCCTGGAGGATGATCCCGGCAACTCTTTCGCGCGCCTCTACCGCGGGTTCATCTACTGGCGTCAGGAGCGTTTCCCGGAGGCGCAGGCCGAGCTGCAAGCCGCGGTGGAGGCCAACCCGCAGTGCGAGGGCAACTACCTGCTTGGCCTTCTCGACCTGCGCCTGGACTCTCTGGAGGCGGCCGGGCATTGGCTCGCCCGCGCCCTGGAGGCCAACCCCTCGCATGCCCGGGCCGCGTTCCTCCTGGCCGAGGTTCAGTTGCGGCAGGGACGCCGGGACAGCGCCCTGGCCCTTCTGCACACCGCCCGAAGCCTGGCCCCACAGGACAAGGAAATCCTGAACGACCTGGGCAAGTGCCTTCTGGACAACGGCGACCCGCGCGGCGCAGCCGGCTGTTTCGAGGCCGCCCTGAGCGTGGACTCGCTCTATCCGCTGGCCCTCTATAACCTGGGGATCGCAGCCTGGCGCCTGAATGACCTTCCCCGGGCCGAGACCTGCCTGGAACGGGTGGCGGCCCGGTTCAGCCGGGATGAGAAAGTCCAGAACAACCTGGGGGTGGTGCTCTTCTCGGCCGGCCAGACCGCCCGCGCCGAGGCCGCCTACCGCGCGTCCCTGGCCGCGGACAGCCTTTACGCCCCGGCCTGGAGCAACCTGGGCAACCTGTACGCAGCCGGCCGTCACGCCGCCAAGGCCGAAACCTGCTACAGCCGCGCCCTGGCCCTGGACAGCCTCTACTCGCAGGCCCGGTTCAACCTGGGGATGCTCTGCCTGCGGGAATTGAAGCAACCGGAGCGCGGCCGCGGACTCCTGACCCGCGCCCTGGCCCTCGACCCGACAGCCGAATGGGCCGACGACGCCCGACGGGAGCTGGAGAAAGCGCGATGAGACTGCGCGGGAGAATCCTCGCTTACATGCTCTTTCCGGCAGCTCTGGCCGCGGCGCTCACCTGCACGCGCACCCCGCGGCTGAATGTCCTCCTGATCAGTTTCGACACCACGCGCGCCGATCACCTCGGCTGCTATGGTGACAGCGCCGCAACCACTCCGGTCCTGGACAGCCTGGCTGCAACCGGCGTGCGTTTCGCCGGGGCCTGCACTGCCGCACCGATCACCCTGCCCGCGCACGCCACGGTCCTGACCGGGCTGTATCCGCCCAGTCATGGAGTGCGCAACAACGGCACTTTCCGTCTGAGCGGCGCGCTGCCCACCCTGGCCGAATCGTTTCGCGCTGCCGGTTACTCCACCGCGGCTTTCACAGGCTCCTTTGTCCTGGACCACCGCTACGGCCTGGCGCGGGGGTTCGATCTCTATGACGATGACATGTACCACGGCGGGGGACGGACCACCGGGGTGCTGGCCCAGCGCGAGCGCCGGGCCGACATCGTGGCCGGGCGTGCCGCTGCCTGGCTGAAACAGAACTCCGGGCGGCCCTTTTTCCTGTTCGTGCATTTCTTCGACCCGCACCGTCCCTGGGAGGCCCCGGAGCCGTTCGCCTCGGCTGCGGCCGACCCCTACCGCGCCGAGATCGCCTGGACCGACCACTGCCTGGGCGGGCTGCTGGCCGTACTCGACAGCCTGGGCCTAAGCCGTAACACGGTTATACTGATGTTCGGCGACCACGGCGAGGGTCTGGGCGAGCACGGCGAGCAGACCCACAGCACGTTCCTCTACAACTCCACTGTGCACGTGCCGTTGATCCTGAGCCTGCCGGAGGCTGACTCGCTCCGGGCAAAGGTGGTGGACACGCCGGTCAGCCTGGTGGATGTCGCTCCCACCCTGGCCGCGCTGGCCGGAGTCGAGCCGCCCGCCGGCTGCCAGGGGACAGCCCTGGCCTCGCCACAGGGACTCACTCTGCCCTCCGTCAACCGTCCGCTCTACCTGGAATGCTGGTATGCCTGGTACTGCCACGGCTGGAGCCCGCTGGAGGGCATGGTCCGCGGCGGGCGAAAGTACATCCGCGCCCCGCGCCCCGAGCTGTACGATCTGGATACCGACCCGTCGGAGCTGGCCAACCTGGCCCCGAGCAGCGCCGCCGATTCCCTGGCCCGGGTGCTGGAGAACCTCAAGCGCGTCCTCACTCCGCCTGAACCCATCGCGCGTCCGGCCGCCGCACCTGGAACCGAGGAGAGCGCCGGACTGCGCGCCCTGGGCTATGTGGCCGGACGCTCCGCCTCGCCCGAGGCGGACATCTCGCGCCTGCCCGACCCCAAGGACATGATCGGCAGCGTGCCGGGCTACATGCTGGGGGTGAGCTACCTGACCGACAGCCACCCCGAGCTGGCCGCGCGTGAATTCCGCGCCCTGCTGGCCGCCGACCCGGCCAACTGGTCGGCCTGGGAGTTCCTGGCCGAGTGCGAGCTGGCCCTGGGACGCCCTGATTCCGCCCTGGCCGCAGCCGAACAGGCGGTGCGCTCGCAGTCGCCCTCGGAGCGGGCCTTTTTCCTTCTTGGCAGCGCCGCCCTGGAGCTGGCCGACTCGGCCCGCGCGCAGAACGAGCTGCAACGCGCCCTCGCGGTCAACTCCGACTACGGCCCGGCCCTGGCCCTTCTTGCCCGGGTCCACGATTCCGCCGGCCGCACGCAACAGGCCCTCGAATTCTACCATCGCGCCGAGGCCGCCATGCCCGGGAACCCGGACCTGTTGACCGACCTGGGAGCGCTGCTCCTCCGTCTCGGCGACAACACGCGCGCCCGCGCGACCCTGGAGCAGGCCACGGCCCTGGAGGGAGCAGGGTGGCGCGCCTGGTTCAACCTGGGGCTGGCCTGCCAGTTGGACAGTGACAACGAAGCCGCAGTTCAAGCCTACGAACGGGCCACAGCCCTGGAGGGTGTCTCGGCCGAGGCGTTCAACAACCTGGGGATAGCCTGCTATGAGCTGAAACGCTACGAACAGTCCTGCCGGGCCTACGAGAGGGCGATTGCACTCGACAGCGCCTACGCCGCGGCCTGGAACAACCTGGGCGGATCGCAGGCCGCGCTCGGTGATCTCAAAGCCGCCGAGACGGCCTATTCCCGCGCCCTGGCTCTTCGGCCGGACTACCCGGACGCCGCGCTCAACTACGGGGTCCTGCTGGCCGAAAGCCTCAACCAGCCCGACTCGGCCTGTGTCCTTCTGCGCCGGGCCCTGAGCGGCCTGGCCCCAGGCGCGCGCCGTGAGAGCGCCGCGCGTTTGCTGGAGCGCCTGGAAAAAAGCTCCGCCCGTTGACAGCCACCGCGTCTGGCCTGATATTGGGGTGTAGCCTGTCAAATCAATGGGGAAGATGTAGAGGCAATTCATGAATTGCCCCTACGGAAAGACTATGTCGATTCTTTTTACCTGTAGTAATAGACAATGAAAGGATTCCAGATGACCGATCAGATGGGACATCCCGGCGGCCATCCTCACTCCGCGCCAGCCAGCGGCGATAAGCCGGGCGCCCTGGGCAACCAGCTCCGGCTGGTGTTCTGGGAGACCACCGCCGGCTGCAACCTCAGTTGCCGTCACTGCCGGCGGGTGGATGTTTTCGGCAGCGGCCTGGCCCCGGGCGACATGCCCACGGAAAGCTGCCTGCGCCTGGTGGACTCGGTCGCCGCGTTCGCCCGTCCGATCCTGGTCCTGAGCGGCGGCGAGCCGCTGATTCGCCCGGATATCCTCGATATCGCCGCCCATGCCGCTGGCCGCGGCCTGCCGGTGGCCCTGGCCACCAACGGCACGATGGTGGACAGCTCGATGGCCGGGCGGATCATGGAGGCCGGGGTGCGGCGGGTCTCGATCAGCTTCGACGGCGCCACGCCCGGGGTGCACGACTCTTTCCGCGGCCTGCACGGCTCGTTCGAGAGCGCCCTGGCCGGGTTCCGCGCCCTCCGCGAGCTGGGCATGAGCATGCAGGTCAACTGCACCGTGGCCCGTCACAATGTGCACCAGTTGGAGCAGATAGTTTCCCTGGCTCTGGATAACGGCGCGGAGGCCCTGCACTTTTTCATGTTAGTTCCGGTGGGCTGCGGAGTGGAGCTTTCGCGCGAGATGCAGCTCCCGCCCGCGCAGTATGAGGAAGTGCTCAACTGGATTTACGACAAGAGCGTGGAGTACCCCGGCCTTCAGCTCAAGGCCACCTGCGCGCCGCACTATTTCCGCATCGCCCTTCAGCGCGGCGGAGTGGAGGCCATGCGGGCCAAGGGCCACGGCCACGGGGCCATGCACACCATGACCCGCGGCTGCCTGGCCGGCACGGCGGTCTGTTTCGTGAGCCATTCGGGTGAGGTGTTCCCCTGCGGCTACCTTCCCGTGGCCGCCGGGAACGTGCTGGCGACCCCGCTGGAGGAGATCTGGAACGAGTCGCACCTGTTTAAAGTATTGCGCGACACCGGCAACCTCACCGGCAAATGCGGCCTCTGCGAGTACAAGCAGGTCTGCATGGGCTGCCGGGCGCGCGCTTTCGGCGAGAGCGGCGACTACCTGGCCGAGGAGCCCTACTGCGAGTACGAGCCCAAGCGGCTGCGGCTGGGCGGAGAATCTTGAGCCGTAACCTGAAAAAGGATAACCAACCTGTCAGTAGAGGCCCCTCATGCCCGGTCCGCTCATCCGCAGCCTGCTCGCCCTGGCGGCCCGGCCCGCCTCTCTCGTCCGAAAAGTAATCTCCCTGGCTTTCGGCTCGACCCTTTTCCTCGTGATCCTGCCGCTGCTCTTTTTCTCCATCGGCCGTTTCATGCACCTGGAGCGCCTGAGCGACGGCTGGCCCGCCGCGCTCTACCGTGTCCCCGGCTGGATCGCCTTGGCCGCTGGATTGTGGCTGCTCGTGGCCTCGGTGCTCACCCAGTGGCGCGCCGGGGGCGGCACTCCCGCGCCCTCCGCCCCGCCGGTTAAGCTCATCGCCTCCGGCCCCTACGCCCTCTGCCGCAACCCGATCCAGCTCGGAGCCATGCTCTACTACCTGGGCCTTCTGACCCTCGTCCAGTCACCCGCGCTCGGCCTGCTCGCTTTCGCCGCCGGGGCGACTTTCGGCACGCTCTACCACCGGGGCGTGGAGGAAAAGGAGCTGGAAATTCGTTTCGGACAGGCCTACCTCGATTACAAAAAGCGCACGCCCTACATCTTCCCCCGCCTCTTCCGACGCCGCTGAGCTGAAATATTCCCTGGAACTGCCTGGCGCCGCTGGGGAGGCATATTTGAGATAAATTCTCATCCCCGGCCGTCCGCTCTTGACTTTGGCCCTGTATTTGTTGCATCTCAAAGAGAGAAGCTGTTATTTTATCTGTCCTTGGGCGGCAGCGGGTTTATTTCTCCCTTGGGAGGAGGTGGCAGTATGCGCAGTGTTCTGCTTTCGATTTTCGCTCTGGCTGTGGCGCTCGGGAGCGTGGCCCTGGCCGCGGACACCCCGAAAAACATGCCTCTGAGCTTCAAAATGAAGGACATCGACGGCAAGGAGGTCGACCTGGCGCAGTACAAGGGCCAGGTGGCGCTGCTGGTCAACACGGCCAGCAAGTGCGGGTTCACCCCGCAGTACGAGGGCCTGGAGGCCCTGTACGAGAAATACTCCGGCCAGGGGTTCACCATTCTGGCTTTCCCGGCCAATAATTTCAAGGCTCAGGAGCCGGGCACGGACAGCCAGATCAAGCAGTTCTGCAGTATGAGCTACAACGTGACTTTCCCGTTGTTCTCCAAAGTCTCGGTCAAGGGGGAGGATATCTGCCCGCTCTACGCCTACCTGACCTCGGAAAGCACCAACCCCGGGTTTGCGGGCGAGATTCCCTGGAATTTCACCAAGTTCCTGGTCGACCGTCAGGGCCGCGTGATCGCGCGGTTCACGCCCCAGACCACACCGGAGGACCCGGCGCTGGTCAAGGCGATAGAGAAGGCCCTGGCGGAGAGCAAATAGAATGGCTCCCCGCGCGCGGGGCCTGGGAGTGAAACAGTTTGAGCGTACTGCCGGATAACGGTTCCACGGCGCGGGGGAGCGCTCCTCCTCTGCGCCATTTTATTGTCGTGGGTCTGGCCAGCCTGCTTCTCAGCCTGCCCTTTCTGGGAACACCCGCCCTGTTCGACCCGGATGAGGGCTACTATCCCTCCGCGTCCGTGGAGATGATTGCCCGGGGGGACTGGCTCGACCCGGTGTTCAACGCCGAGCCGCGCTGGGGCAAGCCGGTGGGGATATATTTCCTGCAGTGTCTGTCCATTTCCGGCCTGGGCAAGAGCGAGCTGGCCGTGCGCCTTCCCAGCGCCGCGGCGGGCCTGGCGTTGAGCTTTCTGTGCCTGCTCCTGGGAGCGCGCCTTTCCGGGGTGAGAGCCGGGCTGTACGCGGGCCTGGCCGGGGCCGGAATGCTCCAGTGCATAGTCTACGCCCGAAGCGCGGTTCCAGACATGCTGCTCGCCCTGGGAGTGGCGCTCGCCCTCTGGGGCTTTGCGGCCATGGACCTGGGACAGCGGCGTTTCGCCGAGGCCAGGGCCGCCCACCTGGCGCTATACATGGGCTGTGCCCTGGGGTTCCTGGCCAAGGGTCCGCTGGGAGTGATCCTGCCCGGCCTGACTGTGCTGCTGTATGTCGCCCTGGCCCGCAACTGGCGCATCCTGGGACGGATGGGCCTTTTCCGCGGGGCGCTCATTTTCCTGGCCGCGGCTGCCCCCTGGTTTGTCTGGATGTACGGCCGCCATGGCATGGAATTTATCACCGAGATATTCCTGCGACGCAATATCGACCACTATTTCACCAACCGCTGGCAGCACGAGGGTCCGCTCTACTACTATCTGCCCGTGCTCCTGGCCGGCACTTTCCCCTGGACAGCGGCCCTGGCCGGGGGACTCTGGCGCTCGGCTGACAGAGTGTGGAGCGTTGTCGTCCGGCGCAGTCCCGACCCGGCCGCGCGGGCGAACCTTTTCCTCTGGTGCTGGGTGTTCGGGATGCTGCTCTTTTTGAGTTTCAGCCGGGGCAAGCTGCCCAATTATGTCCTGCCGCTCTACCCGGCCCTGGCCGTGCTGGCCGGCGCCTGGGTCGCCGCGTTGGAGGAGAGCGGGAAAGGCCGGGCCTGGCTGGGCTGGGCCACGTCGCTTCTTTCCCTGGCCGCCCTGACCGCCGGTCTGGTCCTTCTGCCGCGCAAGGTGCACGTGCCTGTGCCCCTGGCCCTGGCCGCTCTTTCGCCCCTGGCCGTTGTCGCCCTGGCCGGGCTGGGCCTGCGCCGCGGGGTGCGGCTCTGGAACGGGCTGCTCGTTGCCGGCATGGCCGGGCTTTTCGGGTTGAGCGCCGGGCTGGTGCTTCCGCGGGTGGAAAAGCTGGGCGCCGTGCGCACCCTTGCCGCACACTGCCAGGTCACAGACCAGGACAAAGGCCCGGTGCTGTTCCACCGCTGCTGGGCGCCGTCGTTCCTGTTCTACAGCGGGCGGACCGCGGTGCGGTTCGACCCCGAGCGCGAGGACCTTCGCGTTTACCTGGCCGGGGAGGTGCGCTGGGTCCTTACCCGCCCGGCCGACCTTCCGGAGCTGGTCCGCCTGGCCGGCTACGAGCCTGCCTGGAGCAACACCGCGAATGGCCGGGTGCTGCTGCGTTTCGAGCCTCCGGTGCTGCTCAGCCGCGCGCAGGACACCTTGACTGAGGGCCCCCTTTTCCCCTAAGCTTAGGAGCACTGTCTCAATACACATTTTAAGGGGAGTGGGAAAGTGGCGAGAATAGCGGCGATCATGGCCGATATGTTCGAGGATTCGGAATACAGCGCTCCGGCGGAGGCTTTTATCAAGGAGGGCCACACTGTGGTGACCGTGGGCCTCAAAGCCGGGACGGCAGTCAAGGGCAAGAAAGCGGGCCTGGAGGTGGCAGTCCAGCGCGCCGTTGCCGGTGAGAAAGCCGCGGACTACGACGCCCTCCTGATCCCGGGCGGCTACGCCCCGGACAAGCTGCGGCGCTACCCGGAAGCCCTGGAGTTCGTGCGCGACTTTTTCCTGGATGAAAAGCCGGTCTTCATAATCTGTCATGCGGTGCAACTGCTGGTCAGTTGCGACGTGCTCAAGGGAAGGCGTCTCACCTGCCTGCCCGGGATCGCGCAGGATGTGCTGAACGCAGGCGGGATGTTTTTCGACCGCGAGGTGGTGGTCGAGGGCAACCTGGTCTCCAGCCGCACCCCGGATGACCTGCCGGCCTTCATACGCGAGTCGCTGAAAAAACTGGGCTGAACCAGGACATACGTATGGTTCGAACGGAGTCAGCCCCTGTCCGCCCGGCGGCAGGGGCTGAACGCTTTATAGCAGATTTAATACAATACTATGAACAGGGCGCTTGCCCGGCAGCCCGCTCACAGTTAAGTTAGTGCCTGCGGAAAACGGAGTTAACCGGAAAACTGGAGAGAGCGAAATGCCGGGTAAGGGCTTTCTGTATGTTCTGATCTTTCTCGCACTGCTGGCCGGGTCGTCTCGGCCCGGGCAGGCTGCGAACCTGGACCTCAAGTCCATGCTGCGGCCGCCCGCGGTGGGGGCCTGGTCCAGCTATGCGGTGATAGTAAAAGGGGTTGACACTCCGCGGCGGTTCAGCGTGGCCGTGGTGGGCAAAGAGCAGTTCGAGGGCGCACCCCATATCTGGCTGGAGATGACCGTGATCGGCGATGACGGCGACAGCCTGACCGTGATGGGGCTTTTCCCGGCCGGTGAGTTCCTGGGGCTCACCGCGAAAAAAGTGGTGCTCAAGCTGGGTGACGCCGGGGCGCAGGAGGTGCCGGCCGGACTGGTCAGCCTGGGGACGATGCTGGCCGCCCGTTTCGGCCTTGGGCTCGACCTGGATGAGCTGACCGCCTCGATCCGCGAGGGCGCGCAGAAAGGGGTCAGCGCCACCGAGCAGGGCCGGGAACAACTGTATCTGGAGCAGGGTGCACTCGACACCCGCCGCCTGCTGGTCCGGGACAGCCAGGACCGCGAGGCGACAATCTGGCTCAGCAGTCAGGCGCCGCTGTTCGGGTTCGCCCAGGCGGTCCACGAGGCGCGCCGCCTGGAACTGACCGCCTGGGGCGCGAGCGGTGCCACGAGCCGTATCGGGGGGCGCTACCACCCCTTCGATCTGAAAGACATGTTCAACCGGATGCTGAATAAATAGACTCCCGGGCGGAATACTGGCTTGGGTTTAATTATGATCTGTTTTTGAAGGGGCACGACATTCCGTGTCCGGTTTTGGATTGAATCCCCCTCGATCCCC
>CAYLSM010000120.1:0-13254 GCA_964386505.1 uncultured Gemmatimonadales bacterium | reverse complement strand
CCTCGAGGGCCTTGTCCAGGGTGATCCCCAGTTCCTCGGGGATCATCTTGGCGATACGGTCCACCTCATCGAACGGCATGCCCATCACCCGGCCAACATCCCGCACCACGGCCCGGGCGGCCATGGTCCCGAAAGTGATGATCTGGGTGACATTGTCCTCGCCGTACTTGTCCTTGACGTACTGGATCACCCGCTCGCGCTCGCGGTCGGCGAAGTCGATGTCGATGTCGGGCATCGAGACGCGCTCGGGGTTCAGGAAGCGCTCGAACAGGAGGTTGTACTTGAGGGGGTCGATGTTGGTGATGCCCAGGCAGTAGCTGACCAGGCTCCCGGCGGCCGAGCCGCGGCCCGGGCCCACCGGTACGCCCATCTCGCGGCTTTCACGCACGAAATCGCTGACGATAAGGAAATAGCCGGGGAAACCGGTCTGGCGGATGATGTCCAGCTCGTAGGCGAGGCGCTGCTCCACCGATTCATCGGCCTGGGGGTAGCGCTTCTTCATCCCCTCGCGGGCCAGCTCGGCCAGATAGCTGTTCATGTCGTAGCCATCCGGCAGGGGGAACTCGGGCAGAAGGTACTTGCCGAACTCGAGGCTCACGTTGCAGCGCTCGGCGACCTCTGCGGTGCGGGTGACCGCATCCGGGAAATCGCGGAACGTCTCGAGCATCTCCTGCTGGCTCTTGAGGTACAGCTCGGTGGTCCCGAACTTGAGGCGCTTGGTGTCGTCCAGCACCTTGCCGGTCTGGATGCAGACCAGGGCATCCTGCGCCTCGGCGTCCTCCCGGCAGAGGTAGTGGGCGTCGTTAGTGGCCACGAGCGGGATGTCGAGTTCCGCGGCGATCTTGACCAGTTCGGGCATCACCCGCCGTTCGATATCGATGCCGTGATCCATGATCTCGATGAAGAAACGCCCTGGACCGAACAGCTCACGGTACATGCGGGCGGCCTCGCGGGCCTCATCCAGACGGCCGCGGGCGATCAGGTCGGCCACCGGGCCCTTGACACAGCCGCTCAGGGCGATCAGGCCCTCGCGCTTTTCTCCCAGAACCTGCAGGTCGATACGCGGCTTGTAGTAGAACCCCTCGAGGTAACCGATGCTGGACAGACGGGCCAGGTTCTGGTAGCCGGTGTTGTTCTCGGCCAGCAGGGTCAGGTGGTAGTAGTTGCCCGCCCCCTCCTCGGCGCTGCGCGAGAAGCGGCTGCCGTGGGTAATGTAGCTTTCCATGCCCAGGACGGGCTTGATCCCGGCTTTCTTGGCCTCGCTGTAGAACTCGAGCGCCCCGAACATGTTGCCGTGGTCGGTCAGAGCCAGGGCGCCCATCCCGAACGAGGCGGCCTTGGCGACCATGCGCTTGATCTTGGCCGCACCGTCGAGCAGGCTGTAGTCCGAGTGGTTATGAAGATGGACAAACGGTATATCACTCACAGGCTGAGCCTTAGTTCCCGGTCAGGGTGAAACTGTCCATAATACGGTCGAGCTGGCAGACATAACGGTACTTGTTCTTGCGCGAGTCGGGACAGAACAGCAGGCAATCGAGGATGTAGCGGCGGTCCTTGTCGGGCAGGTCGATGATCTGCTGGACATAGATTCCGCCGCTGATCTGCTCCAGGTTCTCCCACACACCGAATACCCGGGTGCGGTTCTGCCCGGCCACGGTGACAGTGCTGGTGTCGACCCGCTCGGGCAGGGTGCGCATGCCGGGGTAGGCGTGCGGCGTGAGCAGGGAGTCGCGCAGGGCTGCCAGACTCGTCTGGCTAAGGTCCAGGGGCCCGGGATGGTCAATCCTGGTGATTACCAGGCTGCGCACCGGGTCCTGGTGCACGAACATCCACTGGTTGGCCGGCAGGGTGTCGGCCATGACCCGCTGGTAGACCTTGGGCAGGGTGATAGAGAAACCGCAGCTCTTGCTCAGGGAATCGGCTAACTGCTGGTTGATCCCGCTGATGTACATGTTCTCGGCTTCCTCCTGCTCCAGTATCTTGAGGAAGGACTGGTATATACGGTCGCCGTAGAGCGCAACCACGCGGGGAAGGTCGACTTCCCTGGCGCTGGCCAGGCCTACCACGATCTGCCCGCGGGCCCAGACATCCGGCTGGGTGAAAAACAGACCCTCCTGGCTTTCGGCGACTTTCGCCATGGTTTTCTCATCCACCACATCCTGCAGGAGGACTTTCCTCTCGAGCGATTCCACCAGGATGATCTTGTCCCATTCCTTGAAATAGCTGACATCTTTCTGGTTGGCATGGGCCAGTTCGAAGATTTTTTCCCAGCGCACGGCGTGAAACTCGACCTCCACCTTGCGCCTCAAGTCCGGCTCTATCGCTGCCCAGGCCGAATCACTGCAGATAACGAGGATTTCCTTCTCGCGGCCGAAAGCGCGCGGTTTCTGAACGTGAAGCTCGGTGCAGGAGACAGCCGTCCCGATAGCCACCACGGCCAGTACCGCGAGTGTTCTTTTCAGGGAGGAAGCGGCGGCCATTCTTGGCTCCTTGTCCCGGCCGCTCTGCCCCCGGGGCAACTCGGCCAAGGTGTTGAAAAGGTAGTGGATAACGTCTGTTGCGTGATTTACGGACTTCGCTTGCGGGCAACATTTGAACCTAACGGGTTGGCCCCGGCCGGTCAAGTACGGCGGGCGGGCTTGCCTGGCAGCGGTATTGCGACTAAATTGCGAGCCGGAACACAAAGAATGACCGTGAAATCCGGTTGAGACCCGAGTCGCCGGCCGGGGGGCCGCGCAGGGCGCCCTCGGCGCCGCGGGTGCAACCCGCCCGCCGCCTTTGGCGGCGGCTGCGCGGCCCCCCCGGACTGAGCCCGGGCCATCCACCTCAACCATGAGACTACCGCATGACCCTGTTCAAAGTCAGGCTGGAGTTGAACCTCACCGCCGGCGGCAGCCGGCTCCTGGTGGCCGAGGGACAGCGTCCGCCGCTTCTGGTCCTGGACAACTCGCTCTCCTGGCGCGAGCGGGTCGGGGCGTTCAGCGCCAAGGTGCTGGGCCTGTCCCCGGTCGAGCTGCGCCTGAGCGAGGCACGCAGCCTGGTCGAGGGCTCCGGCGAGCCCGAGCTGCGCCTTTACGTGGACTGTAAAGTGGAGCGCGCCGCCACGCCGCTGGATGAGCGACTGGCCTGGGTCGGCGCGGAGGGGGCTGCGTCCACTGCTCCGCTGTCTGACAAAACGCCACCCTCGGGGAATTTCGACCCAACGCGGCCCGTGCAGCTCCACACGGATGGCGGCAGCCGCGGCAACCCCGGCCCGGCCGGGATCGGCGCGCTGCTCAGCCAGGACGGTTGGGAGCAGGAACTGGCTGCGCATATCGGTCGGGCCACCAACAATGTGGCCGAGTACACGGCCCTGGTCGAGGGCCTGCGCCTGGCGCGGAAGTTGGGGGCGCGGCGCGTGAAGCATTTCGCAGACAGCGAACTTCTGGTGCGCCAGCTCAAAGGACAGTACAAGGTGAAATCGCCGGAGCTGAAAGAGATTCTGGATCAGGCTCACGCGCTCATCAATACGTTCGACAGTTTCTCCACTCAGCACGTGCGGCGCGAACTCAACACCCGGGCCGACAGCCTGGTCAACCGGGCCCTGGACGAGGCCGCCAAGGAGTCAGGGCAATAGCTTGGCGATGAATTCCGCAGCCGGGATTCATGGGAGGTTTCAGGCTGGCGCCTTACCCCCCTTTTCCAAAGGGGGGCAGGGGGGATTCAATCTTTATATACTGCCCAAATCGGACGGATAAAGACAAATCCCCCTCGCTCCCCCTTTGAAAAAGGGGGAGGCAATACAAAACAAAAAGGGATGCGGCATTCCGCACCCCCTCGCAGTCGATATTCAATCTGATTCAAGCGTTCGGCGGCCGCTCCCGGCTCAGCCCTTGCGCACCTGACGGTTCTCGCGGTCGACCATGACCACGGTGGGCTTCATCTCGCGAGCCTCGTTCTCATCGATCATGCAGAAACTGATTATGATCACACGGTCGCCGGGCTGGGCGCAGCGGGCCGCGGCCCCGTTCAGACTGATCGTGCCGCTGCCGGCCGGGGCCTCGATCACGTAGGTCTCCAGCCGCTCGCCGGTGTTGACATTGGCCACCATCACCTTTTCGTGGGGCAGAAGGTCGGCGGCGAGCATCAGGTCGTGGTCTATGCCGATCGATCCCTCGTACTCCAGGACCGTCTCTGTCACTGTGGCCAGGTGGATCTTGCTCTTGAACATCTCCCGGAACATCATTGCACTTAATCTCCGCAAAAGAATTTACCGCGCTTGCCCTCCGTGGTGCTGGAGCGGCCCCCGCGGTATGGTAAGAACCTGAAATACAATCGTTTCAAATATAATAGAATGCGCTGTCGGCGTAAAGAACAATCCACTCTTTCCCGACCCGGACCGGAGGTAAACATGCGCACGGCAAGACGTTTGTCGGTTATAAGCCTCGCGATTCTGCTCCTGTCATCGCCGCTCCCAGCCCAGAGTATCCGTCCCGCCGCGCAGAAACCCGCCTGGTGGCTGCAGAGCGGTATCTCGTTCGTCGGCAACTGGGAGCCGCTCGAATTCCGTGTCCGCGGCGGGCATGTCCCCCACGACCCGCAGGCGCGCTGGGAGTGGGAGCACGCGGAAAGCACGGTCGCGGCGCTCAAAAAGGCCGGGGTCAACACGGTGATCACCCATTTCTACAAGGGCCTGGGGCCGGAGCACGAAAGGGCCTCCAAAGTCTACACCCTCAAGCTGGTCGAGGCCCTGAAAAAGAACGGCATGTTCGCCGGGGCCTACATCGGCAGCACCCTGTTCAGCGAGACCCTGTTCCAGGAGCGGCCCGAGGCCGCCGACTGGGTCCAGCGCGACCACAACGGCGAGCCGATTGTCTATGCCGACCAGTACTACCGCGAGCGCGCCGATTTCACCCACCCCGGCTACCGCGAGCTGATCAAGGGCCAGGTGACAGAGGCCCTGCGCGACTACGGGATGAACCTGATCCATTTCGACAATTTCTACACCATGTTCCCGCTGGATGCCGGCTATACCGAGCACATCCAGTCCCTGTTCCGCGAGTACCTAAAGAACAAGTACACTCCGGAACAGCGTCTGGACCGCCTTGGTTTTGCCGAGGTGGACCGGGTGCGCCCCCCGCGGGTGGAGAACCATCCCATGGCCCCGGTTGTCGATCCCCTGGTCCAGGAGTGGATCACTTTCCGGGTCGAGGCCCTGACCGGCTTCATCCGGGAGCTGAGCGAGCACATCCGCACGGTCGACCCCGAGGCGGTGGTGGAGTTCAATCCGCACGGGGTCTGGGGCCAGAACTGCGCCTATTCCAATGGCATGGACCACGCTCGCCTTCTGCCGCTGTGCGACATTTTCTGGAGCGAGGACCCGGATCACGCCCATTATTACCCGGAACAGAACCGCCTGGTGAGCAAGATCCGCTCGTTCAAGACCGCCCGCCGCTTCGGTGACGCCCTGTTCAGCTACAACGGCAGCCCGCTGGAGCTGGCCGAGAGCATGGCCTTCAACCGGATGTGCCCCGGGGATGTCGGCTGGCCGATCCTCGACTCGGACAGCGCCGGCCGCGGCAAGGACATCGACCGACGGTTCCTGGCCTTTTTCAACGCCAACCGCGGCCTGTTCCGTGACCTGGAGCCTGTTGCCGATATCGGCGTGATGCGCGATTTCGACTCCATGACATTCACCGGCTGGGCCGCGTTCCTGACCACAATTCAGGCCGAGCAGACCCTGATCCAGACCCGCGCCCCGTTCACCCTTCTGTTCAACCAGGACTGGGAGAGCCTGAGCGCCTGGCGCGCGGTTGTCCTGGCCGAGCAGCAGAACCTGTCGGATGAGCGGATTGCCGCTCTCAAGGCTTATGTGGAGCGCGGCGGCGCCCTGGCCGTGGTCGGGGCCACGGGGCGCTACGACCAGTGGCGGCGCGAGCGCGAGGGCGACGACCGTTTCTGGGTCAAGCTGGGCCTTGCCGCCCCGCTGCAGGAGCCCGGGCAGGCGGCGCGCCTGACCCTGGGCCGGGGACGGGTGTTCTACATTCCGGCGTTCGACAACCCGGCCGGAGTGCCCGCCCAGTCGGACCAGGTCGAACCGGAGTTTTGGGGCCTGCCGCTCAACTGGACGCAGTTCAAGGCAGGCCTCGACTGGGCCCTGGGCAGTTCCTGCACGGTGCAAACGGAGACTGCGCCACATGTGGTGGCGGAGTACTACCGCGCCGGAGGACGCCGTCTGGCGCATCTGGTCAACTACTGGCCGAGCCATCCGGTGGCCGATATCCCGTTGCTGTGGACCGAAAAAGGGTTCCGGCCACACAAAGCCGCCTGGCACTGTCCGGGCCAGGCGCCGAAAGCGCTGGAGCTCAAACCGCTGGCCGATGGCGGCGTACGGGTGACCGTGCCGGAGCTGGATATCTACGGGGTGCTGGAACTGGAGTGAAAGCTGCACTCTTCACCGGAAAACGAGCCTATCTGCAGGCCACAGACAAAAAAGACCCGTCGCGTCCAGGCTGGGAAAGCGACGGGTCTTTGCGGGAATTGGGATCTTCCGCTGATTTTTTTTTACTTCGGGCTGGTCTCGAACTCCTCCTTGCTGAGTGGTAACGCACCGTGCCTGAAGGTATATTTTTTCTCATTTGCGTTTCGAGTATACCATGTTGGAAACTTTTGTCAAGAAAAATGACAAATTTTTTGTAATATTTTTACCCGCCTAACAGCTTGACCGCCTTGCCTTTGCCTCTGTCATTTACAGTGATACAATATCTACACAGGTATATCTCATTCAATTTAAGTAATTTATGTAATTTTTGTCCCGGATATATCCGTCCGGATACAGTCCGCGCGCCTGATACGGCCAAAAAAATATATCTCGATCCTGCACAAAACCCTTTCCACAGGATCGGAAAATCTCAAATTCCTCATTTTTTCCACCGGGTTGACAAGCTGGACAAAAAAAGGTACATTATACATGTCAATGTCGATTGATTTAATGAACTTTAGAGGAGGCACAGATGAGCGTGATTGACGAGACCCTTAAGGCCAACGCCAACTATGCCGCCGGGTTCAACCTGGCGCACCTGCCAATGCCCCCCGGGCGCAAGCTGGCTGTAGTGGCCTGCATGGATGCCCGCATGACCGTGGAGGAAATCCTCGGGCTGAAAACCGGGGATGCCCACATCATCCGTAACGCCGGCGGCATCGTGACCGAGGATGCCCTGCGCAGCCTGATCATAAGCCACCACCTCCTGGGCACCCGGGAATGGATGGTGATCAACCATACCGACTGCGGCATGCTGACTTTCCAGGACCACGAGCTGGCGGAGCGCCTGCGCAAGTCCAGCGGCAGGAACGCGGTTGTGCCCAGCCATTTCCACGCCTTCAGTGACCTGGAGGACAACGTGCGCCAGCAGTTGCAGAAAGTCCGTTCGCACCCCTGGGTCCCGTCGGAGATCCTCCTGCGCGGCTTCGTTTTCGATGTAAAAAGCGGCAGGCTGAACGAGGTGCTGAACTGATCCTCTGCGATTAGTTACTGCGGTCAAGCGGCTATAACGGCAAAGGGGCGCGGACAATATCCGCGCCCCTTCCCTATCTTCAACCTCGTGCCAGCCCACTCCTCACGCCAATTACGGATTGAGCAGTTCCTCGCGGGTGGCCTCGCCCTCTTTGTAGAACTTCTCGTATACCTTCTTGTTCAGCCAGCAGCGAGGCCCGGCCTGCACGTACTCCACCGGCTCGTTCTGCGCCGCACTCAGGATCAGGTCGAAACAGCCCTTGTCCACGCCCAGCAGCACCGGCCGCATGTCGATCCGGGTGTTGGCCGTATCGCCGGAGTGGTAGAACTCGGCGGTCTTGACGAAGTAGCAGGTGTCGTTGACAGTCAACTCGGCGCTGGCCCAGTACGGTCCACGCGGGACGAACGGGAAGTAGAAATTGGGTGTATCGCCAGCCGTGTCCTCGGTGATGCAGTAGCCGTAGATGGCGTCCTGGTCGAAACCACCGTTGGCCGAGCCGCCCAGATAGGCCTCGGCGAAATGCAGGGTGACCACGATCAGGTCATCGCGCGAGTTGTCCAGGTTGTCCGGGGGCGGATAGTCGTTGTCGGTCTCGAATTCGGCGTTACCGTAGACATCCGTGTACAGGTAGTAGACCGCGACCTCTTTCTCCTTGGTCTTGCCGCAGGCCAGGACCAGGACAGCCGCCAGGGCCAGGGCGGACAACAGCACAGGCAGGGCGAATCGTTTCATCTGTACCTCAATTCTGGGTTATTCTTGACTCACTGCTGACGAGAAATCATCCGTTATCGATATATTACACCGGGGGTAAGCTCTATTTCCACAGATGAACAACCGGTGGAGACACCTCTCGGGTGTCTCCACCGGCGTCCTGGGTCATCTGTCCGGATTCACTTAAGGGCCGGCCTTACCTCCTGCCTCTGTCGCCGCCGCGGCTACCACCCGAGGATCCGGAGGAGGAGGAACCGCTGTCACGGCTGCGCGAGCCGCCCGAGGGTTGAGCCGCCGCCGGGGCCGGCCGCGATCCGCCGCTCGAGGCGGCCGGACGCGAACTCGCCGGGGCGCTGCTGCCGCTGCGGCCGCTGCCCGAGGAAGGCGTGTAGCTGCCGCCCGAGGAGCGTTCACGGCTGGGAGCGCTGTAGGTGCTGCCGGACGGGGCGCTGCTGCCGCTGCTGCCCGAGCTGCTCGGAGTGGTGTACCCGCCGCTGCTGCGGCTGGTGACATACGAGCCGCGGTAACGGCTGTCCGTGGTGCTGCGGCTCCGCGTGGTCGAGGACGGTGTAGTGCTGTAGTTCGAAGGGCTGGTCACCCGACCGCTGGCAGAGCCGGTGGTTGTTCCGCTGACAGTGCGCTCGCGGTTAGTTACGCCGCGCGAGGTGCTGTTTCCGGTTGTAGCCGCGCCCGAGACCGTGCCGCTCCCGCTCGACTCACCGCCCACCACGCGCTCACGGCTCGACGGCACGTAGACCCGGCTGTCCGGGCTGCTGGTGGTGCGTGTCGGGGCGGAGTCGCGCAGACGGCCGCCGCCCGGGGTTTCGCGCGTATCAGATCCCGTGTCCTTGGTCTTGCTCAGGTCCGGCGTGTCATATGTGCTCCCGGTGTTGCGCGAGCGGGTGCTGGTTCCGGTGTTCGGGGTGCTGTTCAGCTCGCGGTTGCGGGTGAAAGTCCGGTCCGCGCTGCCCGTGTTGGCGGCAGTGCCGCCACCGCTGCTGAGAGTGCCGTTCCTATCGGTGTAGGCGACATCGCCGCCGCTGCCGATCACCGGGGCGTAGCGCCGGCGGTCCACGGCCAGGCGCTCGTAGCGGTCGGCCTCGCCGCCCGAGACGCTGGTGCCGCGCACAGCGGCCGTTGTCGAGCCGCCGCCGTAGATTTGATCGTTACGCCATTGCCGCTTCGGGTCCATATTTTTATCGTAATCATTCGACCGGTTGGACACCCGCGGATCGAGACGGTAGTCTTGCCAGTCGCGGCCTTGCATACGGTGGTCGTAAAGACGGCTGTAGGTCAGGTAATCGTCATAGTAGAGCCCGGGGTGGTGCCGGTAGGACCGGAAATAGCTGGGGCCGTACCAGTCGTACGAAATCCAGAAACCCATGTCCCAGTGATGCCAGTAAGGGTAGACACTGCAATAGTAGGGGTCGTACCAGTCCGGGACACCATTCAGGTTGTAGTCGTACCAGACATCGTAGCTGCCGGGCCACGGATCGTAGGCATCCGGGATCCCGTCCCCGTCGCTGTCCCACCAGGGAGTGCAATAGCGGGGGTAGTAGACGTTGCGGTAGTGGTGGCCCGGGGCGTAGATCACGGTCACGTCCGCGTCCTTGTAGAAACGCGAGTCCTTATCGTCCGTGAAATAGGCTTCCTCGTACCCGCTCTTGTCGTCGTAGAAGACGATGGTTTTCAGGTCCATGAAGCCGTACTCTTTTTCCGGTCCCTTATACTCGGGGTTATAGTACCCTATGATCCGCACGCGGTCACGGTCCACGGCCTCGTTGATCTTGAGGCGGATCTTGTCGAGAACCTCACCGTTGGTCTCACCGTAGTCCTCGTGCACCTTGATCTTGAACGTGCGGTCCTTGTCGGCCACTTCGAGGATGAAATCCAGGTTGCGATCGTCATCGTAGTCGCCCACGATCGGCACACCGACAAATTCGTCGGCCTTGTACTCCTCGACCGGGTTAGCAGCGGGAGTGCTTTTCGCCACGACCGCCGTGCTCCGGGCATAGGAGGAGCAGCCGACAACGAGTGCCATCGCCATCGTGATCACCGCCAGGGCATAGCCCCGCTTCGGGAAAAACCGACTGGGCTTCATGGCTGTCTCCTTGTGAAAGTTCAGTCCCACGCGAGGGGGGAGACTGTTTTACCACTATTTATACATCGGCAACGACATTTGGTTCCTGCACAGAACTTGGACGCACCAGCAAAATATAAAATTCATCCGGTCAGGAAAGAAAAAAGCATTTCCGGGGGGCGCGATGTCCTCACTGCCCGAGCGAATGCAGGCGGTCGCGCAGACGGGCGGCCTCCTCGAAACGCTCCTCGGCAACGGCTTGGCTCAACTCCAGTTCCAGGCGGTCTTTCTCGGTTGGGGGGCGGGTGGCAAGAATTGTTTCTTCCAGATCTCGCAGCGACTTCAGCGAGCGCTCGCGCTCGGCATGGAATTCCTCGAACTCCAGCGCATCGAGGTCGGAGATCTTGCGCCGGGTCTCGGCCACGATCTCGAGGGCCCGGGCGTGGCCGCCTGGCTCCTCCATCGCCTGCATGGCGCGGGCCGAGCCGTGGATGCGCAGGATATAGGGCCACCAGCGCTCGAGATTGTTGCGGTCCGACTCGCGGGCGGCATACTGGTGCACGAAACGGAAAAGCTGCATGTTGCGCTCGGTGTCCCGGATCACGCGGGAGTAGTCCTCAAGCTGGAGCAGGAACACGTAGCGGTTGTAGACCCGCAGGCTCTCGTCGAAAAGCTGGACACAGGCCTGGGCGTCGAGACTGAACCCACGGTCATCGCCATGCGCCTGGCAGTAGCGGCGCAGGGCCTGGCGCTGGTAGTCGAAGATGAAATCGAAACCCAGAGGCCGCTTGCCGTCCGGACGGCCGTCCAGATCCATCTGCAGCACGCCCTGGAAAGCGGCGTTGTCCACCCGGATCTGTATTTTCTCCCGCCCGTCATCCCCGATTATCTTGCGGTAGCTGCGCTCGGGATCGTATTCCCAGCTTTCGAGAATGCCGCCTATGTCCTGTGTGACCGACACTGCCCCTCCACTCGGTTCTGAGCGCCGCCTCGCCGCCGCTGCGGCAACGTGAATGTCCATATTAAGTTAATCAGTCGGGCGGATTATTTCAAGCCGGGGCCGGATTGACAAAGCGCGTGGCGTATCTTAGCTTGGTGCAGCCGGGCTGTCCCGGCCGGCGACACCACCCGGATAAAGGAGCCTGAACCGATGCACCTGAATGACCTCGACACTCCCGCCGCCTGGATCGATCTGGAGGTGATGGAACGGAACCTGGCCCGCATGGCCGATTACGCCCGCGCCCACGGACTGGCCCTGCGGCCGCACATAAAGACCCACAAGGTCCCGGCCCTGGCCCGCCGTCAGGTGGAGATGGGCGCGGCCGGGATAACCTCGGCCAAGGTAAGCGAAGCCCTGGTCATGGCCCGCGCCGGGCTGAACGATATCCTTCTGGCCTACCCGGTCTGGGGCGCGCTCAAGTGGGAGCGCCTTCGCGAGCTGGCCGCTCTGGCCCGGCTGAACATGGCCACGGACAGCGCCGCCCATGCCGGGGCCGTGGCCGCCGCCCTGGGTGCGGAGCGTGTCCGGGTGCAGCTCCTGGTGGAACTGGACGCCGGTTTCGGCCGCTGCGGTTTGTCCGTGGACAAAAACCTGACCGAACAGGTGTCCCGGATCGCCGGCTGCGGCATGCCGGTGCGCGGGATAATGTTCTATCCCGGCCATCTCAAGCACCTGGACCCGGGCAGCCTCGACAGGCTCAACCGCACCCTCGGCCGGGCCGTGCAGGCGTTCCGCGCCGCCGGAGTAGAGCCGCGGGTGGTCTCGGGCGGAAGCACGCCCACCTGGGCGCACTCGCACCTGATCGAGGCCCAGACCGAAATCCGCCCGGGCACCTACATATTCAACGACTGCAATACCGTCGACACCGGCGCCTGCGGCTGGGATGACTGCGCCCTGCGGGTGCGCTGCCGGGTGGTCAGCACCGCGGTGCCGGGACGGGCCATTATCGACGGGGGGAGCAAGACTTTCAGCGACGCCGCCCGGCGCGAGGGAGCCGGTTTCGGCCGACTGGTCCAGGCCCCGGAGGTGCTCTGCGAGAAAATGAACGAGGAGCACGGATACCTCAGCCTGGCCGGCAGCAGTTTCCAGCCGCGGCCCGGGGACATGCTGGACGTGATCCCCAACCATGTCTGCACCACGGTGAACATGCACCACACGCTCTACGGCGTGCGCGGCGGCGAGGTGGTGGAAACCTGGGAGGTGGCCGCGCGGGGGATGATCCAGTAGCGACTTCCGGGAAAGCGTCGGGGCAATTAATGAATTGCGCCGCTTAGGTCAATAGCAAAAGAAGATAGCTGAAAAAAGCATAACCACTGGGTGACGGAGGTTTAATATGCGCTCGACAATCGCTCTGTGTGCCTGTCTGCTTTTCACGGCCGCTGCTGTCCGGGCGGCGGACGGCGACCTTCGCCTTCTGGACTGGCGTCCGAAAAGCCAGCTCGTGGTGAAAGAGACCGAGGTGCTGCGGCCCAAATTCCCGGTGATCGACATCCACAACCACCTGGGCATGGAGGGCGGCCTGTCCAAAACCGCACAGTACGTGGCGGCGATGGACTCGGCCGGGATAATCCAGTGCGTGAGCCTTGATGGCCTGTCCAACCCGGCCGCGTTCGGCGAGCTGTCGATGCCCTCCTGGCGCGAGCACCTGGAGAACGCGAAAAAGCTGGCCCCCGGACGGATCATCGTGTTCTTCTCCCCGGATTTCAGCTATATCGACGACCCGCAGTGGGGGACCAAGGAGTCGGCCCAGTTGACCGAGGCCGTGCGGGCCGGAGCGCGCGGGGTGAAAATCTTCAAGACACTCGGCCTGACCCTGCGCGACAAGAGCGGCAAGCTGATCCCGGTGGATGACCCCCGTATCGACCCGTTCTGGGACACCTGCGGACGCCTGGGCATCCCGGTTATGATCCACGTAAGCGACCCCAAGGCCTTTTTCACCCCGGTGGACAAGTACAACGAGCGCTATGACG